>JBCCYI010000006.1:0-45158 GCA_039189975.1 Pseudomonadota bacterium | reverse complement strand
TCGACATCGACCCCTCCTCGATCAACAAGGTCGTGCATACGCATTTCCCGATCATCGGGGATGTGACGCATGTGCTGGAGGAGGCGCTGCGGATCTGGCGCGCGCGCGGCTCGAAGACGAACAAGGCGGGCATCGAGACATGGTGGGCGCAGATCAACGAGTGGCGCAAAGTCGAGTGCCTGAAGTTCAGCCAGGGGGCCGGCACGATCAAGCCGCAGCACGCATTGGCGCGGCTGGAGGCGCTGACGAAGGGGCGGGATCGCTACGTCTGCACCGAGGTCGGCCAGCACCAGATGTGGGCGGCGCAGTACCTCGGCTTTGACGATCCGAACCGGTGGATGACCTCCGGCGGGCTCGGACCGATGGGCTACGGCGTGCCCGCCTCTATCGGCGTGCAGGTGGCGCATCCCGACGCGCTGGTGATCAACGTGGCAGGCGAAGCCTCATGGCTGATGAACATGCAGGAGATGGGGACGGCGGTGCAGTACCGCTTACCCGTGAAGCAGTTCATCCTCAACAACGAGCGCCTCGGGATGGTCCGCCAGTGGCAGGAGCTGCTGCATGGCGAGCGCTACTCGCACTCCTGGTCGGAGGCGCTGCCGGACTTCGTGAAGCTCGCCGAGGCCTTTGGCTGCAAGGGGATCCTCGCGAAGGATGTGGGCGAGCTTGACGACGCGATCATGGAGATGCTCGACTATGACGGGCCGGTGATCTTCGACTGTCTGGTGGAGAAGCATGAGAACTGCTTCCCGATGATCCCGTCGGGCGAGGCGCACAACAAGATGCTCCTGGGCGAGGATTCCACAAAGGACGCGATTGGCACCTCCGGCGCTGTCCTCGTGTAAGCGAAAGGCCCTGCCGGTTGCGGCAGGGCCTCGTCGTCCCGGGTGAGTATGGTTCGGAGCCTGGTGCTTGCGGGTTCCAGTCAGGGCACGCGGGGCATGTATCAGAGCCGCGACGGCTCTCGGACCCGGACAACCGCCGCCGTGACGACGGCGAAGAGGATGTGCCCGACAAGTGCAACCCAGGTAATGCCGGTAAAGCCGAGGAACGGCGCCATACCGGCCACGAGGTGCGCCAGCCCGTAGAGGGCGAAGGCCCAGAGGAAGACACCGTAGAGTACAGCGACACTCAGCCACGGCAGGGACGGCGTGACGCGGGCGCGCATGGGCTCGACGATGAGGGCCCACCCTGCCGGATACGCAATCATGCCGGCCATATAGTGCAACGCTTCCGCGCCCGGCCGCCAGCCTGAGCCAAAGACGGCGTTGATTGTCGCGTTGGCCAAGCCGACCGGCGCAAGCTGCGCAAAACCGAGAGTAGGGCTGAGCGCCTGGCCGAAGAAGTCGAACGCGACGGTGGAGAACGCGCCCGCGGTGAGGACGGTGGTGATCGTGCGAACGGGGTGGGCGAGGAAGGCGCTGCGCGGGGTGTCGGTGGTGAAGGCGGTCATGGCTGAGGTCCTTTGAAACGGTGTGTGTGGAGTGTGTGTGGTACGCAAGATGTACGCGCGCCCCCTGGCTCGGCCCAGTGGCCCCACAACCGTGTGACTGAGAGGGGAGAATCCCGCCCCATTGTTACAGGTCAACGCACATCGGAGGATGCGTTGTTACACAAGAGTGCGCAAACGCAGGGTCCTCTCTCCACCCGCCGCACACAGAACAGCCCACGACTTTTCGGATGCACACCGCGCCCACGCCTGATAACACGCCGTTCGACCCTGAATTCGCAGATGAGACCCGCGCCGATGTCCGCTTTGAAGATCAAAAAAGGTTCCTCCAAACATTCCGCCTACGACTTGCGGGATCCCCACAGCGAGGTGCAGGAGCGCCATACGCTGGCTGTCGTCGTGGACAACGAGGCTGGGGTGCTGGCGCGTGTCATCGGCCTTTTCTCCGGGCGCGGCTACAACATCGAGAGTCTCACCGTCGCCGAAGTGGACCACACCGGCCGCCGCTCGCGGATCACGATCGTCACGACGGGGACGCCCGCGGTGATCGAGCAGATCAAGGCACAGCTGGAGCGGATGGTGCCCGTGCACGCGGTGATGGATCTGACGGTGGAAGGGCCCGCCGTTGAGCGGGAGCTGGCATTGCTGAAAGTGACGGGGTCGGGCGAAAAACGCGTCGAAGCGCTGCGGCTGGCGGACATTTTCCGCGCGAACGCGGTGGACTCGACCCTGGAGAGCTTTGTCTTCGAGCTGACCGGCACGCCCCAGAAGATCGACGCCTTTGCCGAACTGATGCGTCCGCTGGGCCTTGTGGAAATCGCGCGCACCGGTGTGGCGGCCATTGCACGTGGTCCGGGCGCGGGCGACGGGGAAGCCCGTGACAGCGGCTCGGATTAGAGCGCGTCACGTTTCATCGGATCAGCCTCGTTTCAGTTTTTGCATTCGAGGCGCAGCCGAGCGGCTACGGAGCCTCAATCCGTTTCGAGGCGGCTTGCTCCAGTACCGCTCCGGCGCATGGGGCCGCGCCATCACACGGTCGCGGCGGCGACCGGCACCGGGCCGCTTTGGTTGATCCTCAGCCCGCGTCGGGGTGGATCAACGCACGCCGGTAGAGGTGCCAGCTTGCATGTCCGAGGATTGGCAGGACAACGAAAAGGCCCAGAAACGCGGGCAGCATGGCGATCACCACGGATACGCCGATGATCAGCGCCCAGACGAGCGAAATTACAGAGTTCTCCTGCATCGCCTGAAAGGAGAGGAGCATCGACGTCATGAAGTCGATCTCCTTGTCGAGCATCAGCGGAAGCGAGAAAACCGTCAGCCCGAAGAGGATGATCCCGAGCACCGCTCCGAGGATGAGTTGGACGGCGACCATCGTCAGGCCATTGGCAGTCAGGAACGCCTCATAGGACGTGGAGATGTTTGTCAGAGGGCTGGAGCTCATGAAAAGCGCGAAGATCATGTGCGCGAGGAAAGAGTAGAACAGGAAGTAGATCACGATGATCGCGCCGGCCCAGGGGATCTGACGGTCCTTCTCGCGCAGGACGACGCCGAAGATCTGGCGCAAGTCGAGCGGCTGCCCCTGTTCGAGACGGCGCGACGTCTCGTAGAGGCCGACGGCGGCAAAGGGCGCGAAGAGCGGGAAGCCAAGGGCGAGGATCAGTGTCTGGTAGACGAAGCCGCCCGCGACAAATGCCAGAAAGAGCCCCCCGACGACGTAAACTGCGGCAAAGATCAGCCCGATGAGCGGGGCGGAGCGCCAATCCGACCAGCCCTTGGCGAGCGCATACCGCAGGTCCGAAAGGTCGAGGATCGCGATATCGGGCCGGGGTGCGGCGCGCGGGGCGGCCTCGTCGATGGCGTGCTGGAGTGTATCTGGCATGGTCGGCTCCTCCTGTGCGAAGGCTCGCCGCAAAAGACGGCCCGGTCAACGCGGCCTATCGGCCCGGGCGGTCGTGTCTGGCCCGCACCCAAGTGCGTGCGCGGCGGGCGCTGCGTGTGTTGCGGCCTGCGGCCAGCGCGACCAGGCTGGACGTGATGCCAGCGAAGCGGCGTCTCTCGCACTGTCCTAGCGGGCTGCCGGAGGCACGGTTTGGGAGACGGGGGGCGGGCGCCGGTCGGGCCAGCGGGTTGCGGCATCATAGGCCTCGGCGAGGGTGAGCAGCGCCGGATCCGCGCCGGGGCGAGCAAAGACCTGCAGGCCGATGGGCAGATCGTGCGGGCCGCCGAAGCCCGCGGGCAGCGTGACGGCGGGCAGGCCGAGGAGCGACACAGGCGTGACCACCTCCATCCAGCGGTGGTAGGTGTCGAGCGCGCGGCCCGTGATCTCTTGCGGGTAGCGCCACGCGGCCGGGAAGGGCCAGCATTGGGCGCTCGGGAGGATCAGCGCGTCGTAGGTTTCGAAGAGCCGGGCGGCGCGGGCGAACCACGCGGAGCGGAGCTCGGACGCGCGGAGCACCGCTTCGGCGTCGAGCGCGAGGCCGCGTTCGATCTCCCACTGCATCTCGGGCTTGAGGAGCGCGCGTTGGGTGGGATCGGCGTAGAGCGACCGATGGGCCCCCGCCTGGGCGAATGAGCGCAGCGTTGTCCAGCTCTGCCAGATGTCAGAGGCCGGAAATGGGGCGGGCAGCGGCTCGACGATGCAGCCCAGCGCGTCGAGCGCCTCCAGGGCCGTGGCGCAGGTGTCGAGGATGCCCTCCTCCATCGGGTAGGCGCCACCCCAATCGGCGAGCCAGCCAAGGCGCAGACCGGCAACATCCCGGCCCGGATCGAGCGGCGGCAGGCTGCGCGCCAGCGGCACGCGGGGGTCGGGCTGCGCGAGGATCTGGAGGAGCCCGGCCACGTCGCGCGGGGAGCGGGCCATGGGGCCAAGCGTGGAAAGCGGATGCATGTACATGTCCCCGCCGGGCTCGCCTGGGATCAGGCCCCAGGTGGGGCGCAGCGAGTAGATGTTGTTCCACCCGGCGGGGTTGCGCAGCGAACCCATCGCGTCGCTTCCGTCCGCCACGGCGACCATGCGGGCGGCGAGCGCGGCCCCTGCCCCGCCCGAGGAGCCACCGGCGCTGCGGGTGGTGTCGTAGGGGTTGAGCGTCGTGCCATAGACCGGGTTCATCGAGTGGGAGCCGAGGCCGAACTCCGGCACGTTCGTCTTGCCGATCAGGATAGCGCCCGCCTGGCGGAGCCTATGGGCGAGCAAGCCGTCCGTCTTGGGCACGTGGTCGGCGTAGATCGGGGAGCCGCTGGTGGAGCGGATCCCGGCAACGTCGACGAGATCCTTCACCGCGATAGGCAGGCCGTGGAGCCAGCTTCTGGGGGCGGTCTCATCCGCCGCCCGTGCCTCGGCCATCAGCGCATCGGCCTCCCGCAGGGCGACGATGGCGGTAAGCGCGGGGTTGCGGGCGGCGATGCGCTCCAGCGTCGCTGCCATGAGCGCCTCGGAGGTCAGCTCCCCCCGGGCGCGGGCCTCCGCCTGGGCGGTGGCATCAGCGTCAAGCCAGTCGGTGATCGTCACGCGGGGGGCCTCATTTGGGGCTGCTTTGGCCTTTCAGCGACGGACGCCGCCCCCAAAGCAGCGACGTTGGAACGGGAGCGCCGCGCCGAGAAGGCGTGCACAGGCTGCGCTCTGTCGGAGCGGGACCGCGCAACCCGGCGGCTGCGCCGAGCGGGGTGTCCGGAGGGCCCCAGATTTCGGGCCGGTTGCGCTCGGTCACACGCCCTCCCGTCGGAGGCGCGCGCCGGAAGACACGCTCGTTCGGCCAAGACGGGACCGCTCAGAAGAGGAAGTACCGCTGGGCCATGGGCAGCTCGGCGGCGGGCTCGCAGGTCAGCAGCTCCCCATCGGCGCGGACCTCGTAGGTCTCGGGGTTGACCTCGATCTCGGGCGTGGCGGCGTTCATCACCATGTCGGACTTGGTGACCGTGCGGATTCCCTCCACCGCCAGCGTGTCGCGCGCCAGGCCGAGCTTGGCGCCGATGCCTGCGGCCTGCGCGGCCTGGCTGACGAAGGCCACCGCCGAGCGCTCCACCGCGCGGCCCATCGCGCCGAACATCGGGCGGGAGTAGACCGGCTGCGGCGTCGGGATCGACGCGTTGGGGTCGCCCATCTGCGCCAGAGCGATGGAGCCGCCGATCAGCACCATCTCGGGCTTCACGCCGAACATGGCGGGCGACCAGAGGCAGAGATCGGCGCGCTTGCCCTCCTCGATCGTCCCGATATGGGTCGAGAGACCATGGGCCAGCGCGGGGTTGATCGTGTACTTGGCGACGTAGCGCTTGACGCGGACGTTGTCGTTGTCGCCCGTCTCGTCGGCGAGTCGGCCGCGCTGCACCTTCATCTTGTGCGCCGTCTGCCAGGTGCGGGTGATGACCTCGCCGACGCGGCCCATCGCCTGACTGTCCGACGCGATGATCGAGAAGGCGCCCATGTCGTGTAGGATATCTTCGGCGGCGATGGTCTCCTTGCGGATGCGGCTCTCCGCGAAGGCGACGTCCTCGGGGATCGACTTGTCGAGGTGGTGGCAGACCATGAGCATGTCGAGATGCTCTTCGAGCGTGTTGACCGTGTAGGGGCGCGTCGGGTTCGTTGAGGAGGGCAGCACGTTTTGCAGCCCGCAGACCTTGATGATGTCGGGGGCGTGCCCGCCCCCTGCCCCTTCGGTGTGGAACGCGTGGATGGTGCGGCCGCCGATGGCGTTGACGGTGTTCTCCACAAAGCCGCTCTCGTTGAGCGTGTCGGTGTGGATCATCACCTGCACGTCCATGTCGTCGGCCACGCTGAGGCAGCAGTCGATCGCGCCGGGCGTGGTGCCCCAATCCTCGTGGAGCTTGAGCGCGGCGGCCCCGGCGTCGACCATCTCGACGAGGGCGGCAGGCTCGGAGGCGTTGCCCTTGCCGGCGAGCGCAAAGTTCATCGGAACAGCGTCCATCGCCTGCATCATGCGCCCGATGTGCCAGGGGCCGGGGGTGCAGGTGGTCGCGAGCGTGCCGTGGGCGGGGCCCGTGCCGCCGCCGAGCATCGTCGTCAGGCCGGAATGCAGCGCGTCCTCGATCTGCTGTGGGCAGATCCAGTGGATGTGGCTGTCAAAGCCGCCCTCGGTCAGGATCTTGCCCTCGCCCGCGATGGCCTCGGTGCCCGGACCGATGATGATGTCGACGCCGGGCTGCGTGTCCGGGTTGCCCGCCTTGCCGATCTTCTCGATGCGACCGTCCTTGAGGCCGATGTCGGCCTTGTAGATGCCGGTCACGTCGAGGATCAGCGCGTTGGTGATGACGGTGTCGACGGCGCCGCCCGCGCGGGTCACCTGGCTTTGGCCCATCCCGTCGCGGATGACCTTGCCGCCGCCGAACTTGACCTCTTCGCCATAGGTCGTGAGGTCCGTCTCGACCTCGATGATGAGATCGGTGTCGGCCAGGCGCACACGGTCCCCGGTGGTGGGGCCGAACATGCCCGCATAAGTGTCGCGAGAGATCGTGGCGGGCATGGTGACTTCCTTTGGCTTTGGATCGGCGGGACGCGATGCGCGGAATGGTTAGGGACGGGCGCGCTCCGGCGGGGCGCTGACACCGGACCGCAGACGGTCGGTATTCGCGCGCACCTCCTGGCGAAGCCTGCGGATGTAGATGGAAGCAACTTGATCGGCCCGATGCCCGTCCGCGGCCGCTTTCCAGGCCGCCGCATGGCTCGCCACAAAGGCGGACGGCTTTTCGACGACCATTCGGAACGGTTCTGCTGGGGCCATGGGACGCAACCCAGACATCGAGAGAGACCGAAGCACGATCACCGACCACGCCTCCACTGACAGGAACGCTCCTTCGAGCGATGCAGTCCAGAGCGCAATGGGAAGCGGATCGTTCTCGGGCTCTTGGGGCATCGCAGGCGCAGCCTGTAGGGCCGGAGCGGACCTAACCACGGCGCCGCTCTGCCACAGAGTAGCCGCAAGGTCCTTGAGCCCGTCGGAGAAGGCGATGGCGCGCCCGGCGTGCTGCCGCTAGCGGCGTGGCCCGCTGTCCGGGCCATTGGTCCGAACCGGGATGGGCACGGGGCGCGGTTGAGGCAACAACAACTCGAGAAGGCGATCGATCGTCGGGCGTACCGACATGGCTCAGCTCCGCTGGTCTGACACGTGCTTGGACCAAAGTAACCCTTGTGCCCAAAGACACAAGGGGCCGATTGTCACAAATGCGAGCGAGCGCAAACCCGCTCATGATGCCTTGCCGCTGCCGGGGGTGCCGGGCGTCGCAGCAGCGCTATCCGGCGCGGAGAGCGTGCTCGACAGGGGCTCCGGCAGGGGCTTGGGCGCCGACGGAGCCTTGCGCGCCCGCTTCGACGAGGCCGCGGCGGCGGCTGTGCCCTTGGCTTCGGGTTTCTTCGGCTGCGATGCGATTGGCGCAACTTTGGTCTTGGTGACGGCGCTTGCCGCGCTGACATTGGCGGGCGCCGCCGGGGGTTTGGTCGGAGCGGCCTTAGCGGCGGTCTTCGGCGCCTGGTCCTCCGCGGTGGATGACGCCTTTGCCGATGGCCCCTTTGCAGACGAGGCCTTTGGAGCCACCTGCGCGGGCGCAGCTTTGACTGCAGTGGCTTTGGTTGGTTTGGCCGTCTTTTTCTGGGTCGCGGGTTTGGCTTCGGTCGTGGTCTTTGGCGCCGCAGCCGGTGACCCTTTGGGGGTGGGGCTGGCCACGTCCTTCGCCGCCACTTTTGCCGCAGCCTGTGGCGTTTCGGGGGCTGGCCTGGGCGCCGCTGCCTTGCGCGGCTTGGCCGGGGCAGTCTTCGCTTCGCTTATCGCTTTCGATGCGGGCTTGGCGGCCTTGGCGGTGGCCGTCTTGCGCGGCGCGGGTTTTGGCACAGCCTCGGCTGTCGGCGCCGGCGGTTTGAGCGCCGTGACGGTGGCGGAGGCGCGCTTGACCGGCACCCCGGTCGGCAGGGACATCGCGCTATTGACGGGCGGAAGCAGCTCCATCGCCGCCAAAGCGGGCAGTGCCATGCCACGGCTCATGCCATGGGCGACACCGATGGAGAACTTCATCATCTCAGCCTGCATCGCCGCCTGACGGCTCCAGATCGCGACACCGGCGCTGAATATATCGAGCGGGAGGGTCATTGGGGTCATGTACTGCTCCATTGAAGCTGTGGCCGCCCGATGGGACGGACGGTCTGAAAATGCCTAGAGGTCGCCCATCACGACCTTGTTGAACCCGATGGCCCGTCTGTCCCCGGCGTAGGGGACAAGGACCACCTCGCGTGTCTGCCCGGGCTCGAAGCGCACCGCTGTCCCGGCGGCGATGTCGAGCCGCATGCCGCGCGCGGCGTCGCGATCGAAGTCGAGCGCGGTGTTTGTCTCCGCGAAGTGGTAGTGGCTGCCGACCTGAACGGGGCGGTCGCCGGTGTTGCGGACCATCAGCGGGATCGCCGAGCGGTCCGCATTCAGGGTAATCTCGCCCGGAGCGGGCATCACTTCTCCAGGAATCATCAGGATCCTCCTTCGGATTTTGCCGATGCGGCGCCATCGTCCGCGCGGGCGTCGCGCACACGGCCATCCCACCGCGCCTCTTCGGGGACGTCCGTGCCGTCCGGGTCGCGCAGGAAGGCGTAAAGGGGTTTGGCAAAGTAGCCGAGCCCACCGCCGATTACGGTGGCCAGCGACACCGTGTTGATCCCCATCGCACCGGCAACGAGCGCGGAGAGCGCCAGCAGGACGAGCAGGGCGATGATCCGCATCTCCCCTGCCCCGAGCGTCAGATCGGACTTGAGCGCCGCGGCGAGCCCACGCTGCAAGAAAGGTTCGACGTAGGGCACGGCAAATCCGGCGGCTGCGGCAAGAACGAAGCTCAGTACCATCGCGGCGCCTCCCGGTGGAGCGGCAAAGCAGGATCGTGGCGTTGTCTGGTCATCGGATCGGATGATGCACGGTGACGAGTTTCGTGCCGTCCGGGAAGGTCGCCTCAACCTGCACCTCGTGGATCATCTCGGGCACGCCCTCCATGCATTGCCCCGCCGTGATCACCGCAGCGCCTGCCTCCATCAGGTCGGCCACGGAGCGCCCGTCCCGCGCCCCTTCAACCACGAAATCCGTGATGAGGGCGATCGCCTCGGGATGGTTGAGTTTGACCCCCCGCTCGAGGCGACGCCGCGCCACCATTGCTGCCATCGAGATCAGCAGCTTGTCTTTTTCTCTTGGTGTGAGGTTCATGCTCGGGTCCTCAGATCTGCCACACGCGGGGGACTGCGCCCGCGTTTCCGTTGCGCGTGCCAAGATGGCGCACAATCGCGGCCATCGCCACCCTCAACGGCCATCCATCCTCGGCCATCAATCGCACCAGGCAGCGCCCGTCCCATCCGCTGATCCCACAGCGCACCCCGTCGGGCAGCGCCACCGCGCGCAAGGCCGTCGCCGCATCCTCCGCGCCTTGGGCGACAAGGCCGAGCGTGGCCACGGCGCGCGCATCGGCGAGGCCAGCCCGCGCGAAGCGGTCCGCCAGGGTGTCGGACGACAGGCTCACCGCATCAAGGACCACTGGGCGTCCGTCGCGCGTGATCATGCGCCGGTCGGACAGGTGAAGCACCCGCACGGCTTCCCCCATCGCGACCCGGCCGAGGACCAGCGCTTCGCAAAAGACGAGCGACGCGGTGCCGCTGAGGTGGATCTGCGTGGAGCGGTCGAGCTTGGCTCGGTCAAAAAGAATGGTCTCTTGCGGCAGCCAGTCGAGATGCGCGTCCGTGCCGACCTGCGCCTCGACGTCGATCTGCGCCGCGGCGGCATCGGGGGTGGCGGCATAGGCGCGCTCGGCGGTCTGCGTCGTTGCGGTGGCCGTGCTGCCGGCGCCAAGCGTGAGCGCGTAGCGCAGCGTGTCCCCACCTGTCAGACCTCCGGCGGTGTTGAGAAAGACCACCTCTGGCGCACCGGGCACACGGGGCAGGAAGGCCTTTGCGCATCCGCGTTGCGCCAGTTCGGTGAGACGGGTGCGTCCACGCCGCCAGTCGAGGCCCGCGAAAGCGCGACCATTGGCCCGCTGGTGGGCGACGTCGGGGGGCAAGGTCTTTAGCATCATGTGCGTCTCTGACCGCGTGCATGGCAGAGTTCGCGAAATGCTGCAATGCAGCATGACGCCACACCGGGCAGATTCGACCGGGTCGGCACAGTTGCGCTTACTTTTTGGGCATATTGTGGGGTTCCAGGCGCAGGTTGGGCCCGGGTCGCTCTCGACCTGAAGGTCGGGACGGCGGACGAAACACACCGCGCGCGCGGGACGCATCACGCGGGTTCAGCGCGATAGGGGCGGTGTTGGACAAACGCCTGAGCCTCCGCTATGCGCCGCCCCATGACCGATACGCTGACGCTCCGCCGCCCCGACGACTGGCACCTGCACCTGCGCGATGGCGCTGTGCTGCGCGCGGTGCTGTCCGACAGCGCACGGCATTTCGCACGCGCGATCATAATGCCCAACCTCGTGCCACCCGTCGTCACGGCCGCCGATGCGCGCGCTTATCGCGACCGGATCACTGCAGCGCTGCCGGACAACGCCGCCTTCACCCCGCTCATGACGCTCTACCTGACCGAGACCACGGACCCCGCAGACGTGGTGGCGGCGCACCGGGCCGGGACAATCACGGCGGTCAAGCTCTACCCTGCGGGGGCCACGACGAACTCCGCCTCGGGCGTGCGCAACACTGAGGTGGTGCTGCCGGTCCTTGAGGCGATGGCGGACGCCGGGGTGCCGCTCTGCGTGCACGGCGAGGTCACCCAAAGCGATGTCGACATCTTTGACCGTGAGGCGGTGTTTATCGAGACAGTGCTCGACCCGCTGCGCCAACGCGTGCCGGGTCTGCGGGTGATTATGGAGCATATCACGACCGCCGATGCCTGTGCCTATCTGCGCGAGGGGGGCGAGACGCTCGGCGCGACCGTAACGACCCATCATCTGATGATCGACCGCAATCACATCCTCGCCGGCGGCATTCGTCCGCACTATTACTGCCTGCCCGTCGCCAAGCGCGCCAGGCATCGCGATGCGCTGGTGGCGCTTGTGACAGAGGGGCACGCGCGCGCTTTTCTCGGCACCGACAGCGCCCCTCACACGGATCCCGCCAAGCTCCAGCCCTGCGGCTGCGCGGGGATCTACTCGGCGCCGGTGACGATGGCCTGCGTGGCTCAGGTCTTTGACGATGCGGGGGCGCTTTCGCAGCTTGAGGCTTTCACGTCGCTCAATGGGCCCGCCTTTTATGGCTTGCCGCCCAACACGCAGACCCTCACGCTCGTCAAGGATGGCCCGCATCCCTGGCCGGACGCCTGTGCCACCGCAGATGGCCCGATCACGATCTTCGATCCCGCGCGCCCGATCGCGTGGCGGGTTGAGGCGTGAGCCGGTGATGGGGCACGCCGTGCGCGCGCCCTCTCCGTTTGCCCGTTCGACCCTGCAGGAGGCCGCTCGCCCATGATCCCCACCAGCCACCCCGACGACGCCACACTGGCCCGCTTGACCGCCGCGATGCTCTGGGAGGCGAGCGCGGTGGCCTTTCGCCCCGAAGATCCGTTCACCCTCGCCTCCGGGTTGCCCTCGCCGACCTACGTCGATTGCCGACGCCTGATTTCCTTTCCCCGCATCCGGACGACGCTGATGGACTTTCTGACCATGAAGGTGCTGCGCACGGCGGGGTTCGAGGCCTTCACCAACGTCGCGGGGGGCGAGACGGCGGGCATTCCCTTTGCCGCGCTGATCGCCGAGCGCATGGCGCTGCCGATGACATATGTGCGCAAAAAGCCCAAGGGCTACGGGAAGAATGCGCGGATCGAGGGCGCCATGGCTGCGGGGGACCGGGTGCTCCTGGTCGAAGATATGGCGACGGACGGCGGCTCGAAACTGTCCTTCGTCGATGCGATTCGCGAGACCGGGGCAGAATGCGGGCACACAGCGGTCATCTTCTTCTACGACATCTTTCCGCAGGCGCGCCCGAACCTGGCCGCGCATGGGGTCACGCTGACGGCGCTGTGCACCTGGGCCGACGTCCTGGCCGAAGCGCGTCGGAGCGCGCGCTTCGACGCGCCGACGCTCGATGCGGTGGAGGCATTCCTCAACGATCCCGGAGCATGGCAGGCGGCGCACGGCTGACCGCGCCCGCCCGGCATCGCCAAGGGACAGGCCCGAAGACCGCAGGGCGCGTCGGAGCGCGGGGATCGCGGCGCGCGAGAGAGACGCCCCACACGCCGCGGCTCGCGCAATCGGGAGGACGATTCGCCAGCCATGGGCGCCCACACCGGGGCAGGCGGCACGCCAATGTGACAAAAAAATGTCCCGATACTTCTGCGTCGCAGCATGACTTGGGCGCAAAATCGTGTGGCACGGATGGAAAAGACCACCACATACGCGCAATTTTGGGGTAAGCTGGGCATCCACAAACCATCCACAGGGATATACATTTTGGTGCCGGCCCAAAGAGCGCGTATGAACGCCGACATACCAAGACAGCGCCGCAGAAGACCGAGCCAGAACGGCCCCGCGGCACAACGAGGCGGACAGGCATGAACGAGCACACACGGGTACCACCCGATGGGCCCGAGGGCCCTGGCGCGTCGCCCGACGGCGGCCCATACGACGGATACACAAGCGGGCACGGAAGACCCACGGGCAGTGCGGGGGAGGACGCGGGGCTAGACGCAGCCCTCCCCCATAACATCGAAGCCGAACAGCAATTGCTGGGCGCGGTGATGACCAACAATGATCTCTATGATCAGGTCGCCGCGATCGTTCAGCCCGTGCATTTCTACGATCCCGTGCACGCGCGCATCTTCGAGGTCGCCGCGGCACGCATCGCGCAGAATCGCCCCGCCACCCCTGTGACGCTGAAGTCCTACCTCGCCGACGAGCCGGGGCTGCAGGAACTCGGCGGCCCGGCCTATCTGGTTCAGCTCGCGGGCCAGGCCATCGCGAGCTTTGCGGCCAAGGATTATGCCCAGATCGTCTACGACCTCTCGATCCGCCGCGAGCTCATGGCGCTGGGGCGCGACATCGCGGACAAGGCGCGGCGGGTCGATGTCGCGTCCGAACCCAAGGACCAGATCGTCGAGGCCGAACAGGCACTTTACGCACTTGGTGAGGAGGGGCGGTCCGATACCGGGTTTCAGTCCTTCCTGCGGGCCGTCACCGATGCGGTGAACGTCGCCAATGCCGCGCACCAGCGCGACGGCGGGCTCGCGGGCGTCTCGACCGGGCTGACGGACATGGACCGCAAGCTGGGCGGGCTGCACAAGTCGGACCTGTTGATCCTGGCCGGGCGTCCCTCGATGGGGAAAACGTCGCTGGCCACGAATATCGCCTTCAACATCGCCAAGGCCTACCGGCGCGGCACCCTGCCCGATGGCTCGGACGGCGCGATCGAGGGCGGTGTGGTAGGCTTTTACAGCTTGGAGATGTCCGCCGAACAGCTCGCGGCGCGGGTCCTCTCCGAAGCGGCGGAAGTGCCCTCCGAGAACATCCGCCGCGGCGACATGACGGAGGCCGAGTTTCGCCGTTTCGTCGAGGCGGCCAAGGCGCTGGAGGCCTGCCCGCTCTACATCGACGACACGCCCGCCTTGCCCATCAGCCAGCTCGCGGCCCGCGCGCGACGGCTCAAGCGGCTTCACGGGCTCGACGTGCTGATGGTGGACTATCTCCAGCTCGTCCGTCCCTCCACGGCGAAGGACAGCCGCGTCAACGAGGTCTCCGAGATCACCCAGGGCCTCAAGGCCATCGCCAAGGAGCTCGACATCCCGGTCATCGCGCTCTCCCAGCTCTCGCGTCAGGTCGAAGCGCGCGAGGACAAGCGCCCCCAGCTCAGTGACCTGCGGGAGTCGGGCTCGATCGAGCAGGACGCGGACGTGGTGATGTTCGTCTACCGGCACGAATATTACGTCGAGCGGGAGAAACCCTCGGACGACAACCTCGACAAGATAGCCGAGTGGCAGGCCCGGATGGAGCACGCCCACGGCAAGGCCGAGGTCATCATCGGCAAGCAACGGCACGGGCCGATTGGAACGGTGGAGCTGTCCTTCGAGGGCCAGTTCACCCGCTTCGGCAACCTCGTGCAACCGTGGCAGCAGGGCGACGGGCCATAGGGTGCCGAAGTGCCGCCCGCGGCGGTGCGCTCATGATCCTTTGGTGACCGCATGCGGCACGATTCGTGCGGCACGACGTCCGGGGCGCGGTGCCCTGAGGCAGACCCGCGCCAAGAACGGGACCGGCCCTCCGTGGGACGATGATACGCCGCCGGGCCGGAGCGTTCGAAGGCAAGGGCTGGCCGGCAGAGAAAATGCCCGACGTTCGGGCGCGGCTCCCCGCCAAGGTGGAAGGTCTTGCCGCCAGAGCGAATGCGCACAGCAGCTCCCCAGCGCGGCCAGACGCTGGCCACGGCGCTCCGAACCATGTGCCGCCCGGGGTGGAACGACGTGTGATCCAGAGGCTTTTTCTTGACTGTACCGGTGGCTTTGTCAGAACCGGGATATGGCAACGGGAACGCTCACCATCGACCTTGACGCAATCGCCGCCAATTGGCGCGCGCTTGACGCACGTTCGGCCGCCACGGTCGAGACCGCGGCGACGGTCAAGGCGGATGGCTATGGGCTGGGGCTTGGCCCCGTGGCGCGAACCCTCGCCGCCGCAGGGGCGCGGACGTTCTTCGTCGCCGTGGCCGAGGAGGGCGCAGCCCTGCGGCGGGTGCTGGGGTCTGAGCCGGAGATCCTTGTCTTCAGCGGGCATATGGCGGGGGACACCGAGCTGATCCGTTCGGCCGCATTGGTGCCGATGCTGAACTCCATCGAACAGATCACCCGCCATGTGGAAAGCCTGCCCGATCGGCCCTTTGGCCTGCAGCTCGACACCGGGATGAACCGGCTCGGCCTCGCACCGGTCGAGTGGGACGCGGTCGCGCCCATCCTCGCAGCGGCCGGGCCGCGGCTCGTGATGAGCCATCTTGCGGCCGCCGATGATCCCGAAAGCCCGCAAAGTGCCGACCAGCTCGCCCGCTTTCTGGCGATGACAGAGGGCTTTGACGCCCCGCGCAGCTTGGCCGCCACGGGCGGTACGCTTCTGGGCCCGGCCTATCACTTTGACATGACACGACCGGGGATCGGCCTCTACGGCGGGTTTCCCTTTGTGGACGCCACCCCGGTTGCCCGGCTCAGCCTGCCCGTGATCCAGACACGTCTTGTCGGCGCTGGAGAGAGCGTTGGCTACAACGCCACCTGGACGGCCGCGCGCGAGACCCTCGTGGCAACCGTCTCCGGCGGTTATGCGGACGGGCTGATCCGCGCGCTCTCTGGCCAGGGCACGCTCTGGGCGCACGGGCACCCCTGCCCGATCCTCGGCCGCGTCTCGATGGACCTCATCGGCTGCGACATCAGCGCCCTGCCCGAGACACCGGACGCGCTGGACATTCTCACGGAAACGCAAACGGTCGACGCGCTCGCGGCCCGTGCCGGAACCATCGGCTACGAGGTCCTGACATCGCTCGGCGCGCGTTACGCGCGGCGCTACGCGGGTGTGAGCGGGCGCGGGCACGGGGACGCCTCGCACGATGCGGGCGGCAATTTTGCACACCCAGCGGGTCAGACGACAGGCGAGATGGCGTGACCTTTGTCGCGGGCGTCGGGCGTCAGGCGCTCGCGCTGACGGCCGGTGTGGGGCGCGCGGTCCTATTTCTACTCCTCGGGCTGGCAGCAACATTGCGTCCACCCTTTTACCTGCGCGAGCTCGGCCAGGCGCTGATGCGGATCGGCTATACCTCGCTGCCGGTGGTGGGCCTTACGGCGTTCTTCACCGGCGCGGCGCTGGCGCTTCAGATCTATCAGGGCGGGGCGCGGTTCAACGCCGAAGCGGTTGTCCCCTCGATCGTTGCGATCGCGATGGTGCGCGAGCTGGGGCCTGTGCTGGGCGGGCTGATGGTGGCCGCGCGCGTCGCCTCCTCCATCGCCGCCGAAATCGCAACGATGCGCGTGACCGAACAGATTGACGCATTGGTGACGCTCTCGACCGACCCCATGCGTTATCTCGTGGCACCGCGCCTCGTGGCGGGCACGCTGGCGTTGCCCTGCCTTATCGCGGTGGGGGATGCGATCGGGATCCTGGGGGGCTGGTATGTCGGCGTTTCTCGTCTGGGCTTCAGCTCGGTCGCATACCTGCAGAGCACCGCGGACTTTCTGCAGGTTTGGGATGTGACGTCGGGCCTGATGAAGGGCGCCGTGTTCGGACTGATCATCACGTTTACAGGGTGCTTTTTTGGAATGAACGCAGGACGGGGGGCGCAAGGCGTCGGACAGGCGACGAAATCGGCCGTGGTGACGGCCTCCGTTCTGATCCTGGCGGCCAACTTTTTGCTGACGGAGGCGTTCTTCGCACAATGATCGCGCTCAGAGACGTTCACAAATCCTTCGGAGAGACGCGCATCCTGCAGGGGGTAACCCTGGACGTGCCAAAGGCAACCAGCTGCGTCATCATCGGCGGGTCGGGGACGGGCAAGTCCGTCCTCCTGAAGTGCATCCTCGGGCTTGTCGCAGCGGATGCGGGAGAGATTGCCGTGGGCGGCGCCGTGCTGACCCGCGCAACGCGGCCCGCCTTCTTTGACCGGTTCGGCATGCTCTTTCAGGGCGCGGCCCTCTTCGACAGCCTGCCAATCTGGCAAAACGTGGCGTTCCGCCTACTGCATGGAGCGCACCGCCCCCCAAAGGCGGAGGCCCGAGCGCGCGCCATCGAAAAGCTGCGGCGGGTCGGCCTTTCGCCGGACGTGGCGGATCTCTATCCTTCCGAGATCTCGGGGGGGATGCAAAAGCGCGCGGGCCTCGCGCGCGCGATCGCCACCGACCCAGAGGTTATCTTTTTCGATGAGCCGACGACCGGGCTCGACCCGATCATGTCCGGCGTGATCAACGATCTGATCCGAGAGATCGTCAGCGACATGGGGGCCACCGCCCTGACGATCACGCATGATATGGGATCGGCGCGCGCGATCGCCGACGATGTGGCGATGCTCTACAACGGGGTGGTCCGCTGGCACGGGCCGGTGGCGGAGCTCGACAGGAGCGGCGACGCCCATGTCGACCAGTTCATCCGCGGAGCGGCGGAGGGGCCGATCAGCGCGTTGCGCTAGCAGGCGCGTCGATTTCGGGCAGATCGAAGACCTGGCCGGGGAAGATCAGATCCGGATCGCGGATCTGCCCGGCATTGGCATCGAAGATCGCGACATATTGAAAGCCGTCGCCGTAGCGGTCGGATGCAATCCCCCACAGGGTATAGCCCGGCTGCACCGTGATCACAGAGATGTCCACGGCCGCCGCCCCCTCTTGCGCGCGCTCAGCCTCCAGACGCGCGAGAGTCGACGGATCCTCCCGCTTGAACGGCGTCTCGAAGCGGGAGACGACGTTGCCGGAGGTATCGAGCTGGTCCACGCGCAGTGTGTAGATGCCGGTGGCAACCTCAGCGAGCGGCGCACGCCAGGAGCCGTCCTCGCGGATCGGAGCGGTGTCGATCGGCGCATTGTTGAGGTAGATGCGCACCCGGTCGATGGGCGGCGGCGGGGCGGCGCTGCGGCCTTCGAGGACGACACTGCCCTCGGCGTCATAGCTGATCACGTCGACGACAACCCGATCGAGCCGGGCGGAGCCCAGATCGCTCGGCTGCAGCAAGCTGACACCAGTGTCGCGCGCGACCAGCACAGCCGGGACGGCCGCGACGGCCTCGCCCGCGGCGGATGGACCCTCCAGGACGCGGCTCGACGGGGGCGCGCCGCCCTGCGACAGCGCCGGGGCAGCAGGACGCGCCGCGACCGCCAGCGCAGCGGCGTCAGGCGCGCGCGGGCTGGGCTGGTCCGGGACGGAGGCGACGCGGACGCCGCCCGTCTCGGGCTGTGCCACCGACACGACGGACGCGTCCTCCGTCGCGGCGACGGCGGCTGGCGCTGGAGTGGCATCGCCCGTTGCCAGGCGCGCTTTGTTGGCCGAAACCGCATCCAGGTCGGCAGCCCCGTCCGGGCTGAGGGCGGCCGCTACGTCGTCCTGCGCTGCGATCGCGACCTCGGCGTCAGCCAGGACCGCGTCTTGTGGCTCGGCCTGATCGGTCTCGGCTGCGAGCTCGGCCGCGGCAAGCTTCTCGGCGGCGAGCGTTTCGGACGATGGGGTCGGCAGCGGTGGCGGCGCCAGGATCACGCTCTCGGCCGCGGCGTATTCGCTGCCGTCCGCCGCGATGGAGACCAGATCCAGCACGCGCGGCGCCTCGGAGACCCCAAGGCTCAGAAAGAGGACGAAGCCCCCCTCGGCATCCGCAGCGCCGGACGCGGCGTCTGCCCCATCGACCCGGAGGCGGATCTCATGCGAGGGCGCCGAGGTGCCCGCGACAAGGACTTGACCGTCCGCTTCGACGCGCACCAGATCAAATCGGGGGCCCGGCACTTCGGGCTCCGGCTGCGCATCCGCCGGTTCGTCTGCTGGCGCGGCAACGGTCTCCTGCCGGTCGGCGCCGGGGGCTTGGGTGGCGGCGCGCGTGTCCTGCGCGGGGGCGGCGCCGTCGGGCGGCGTGTCCTCGCGAGGGGCCGGCGCCTGAGCCACACCCGTGGCGGCCTGATCCTGCGCCGAATTCGGGGGCTCAGCGCTTGCCTCCGCTTCGGGCGACGGCGCGGGCGCGGCTGCCGTATCGGCCGTCCCTTCAGCGCCGTCCGGCGCGACACCGGCAGTCTCCTGAGATGCGGGAGCGGAGGCTGCATCCGGAGGCGTCGCGGGCGCACTCCCCGCGTCGACCGCGACGCTGTCAGGAGCTGTCAGCGCGGGCAGCACGCGGATTTCGCCGTCGCGCGCAGGCGGGCTGTAGAGCGCAAAAAGAACGCCGCCAGCGGCCACCGCGCCGACGCCTGTGAGGGCCAAAAGCCCATACCCTGAACCAAACTGTGCCATTCCGTATCCCCAGATCATGCAGGCCTGTGTAGGCTGGCTGGTTGTCGCGCGCGGAGAACGCCGCTATGCGAGCACAACATATAGCGGCTATTGGAAGAGGCAGCCATGCCCTACGGGACATTCTCCGTCTGCGTCTACTGCGGGGCCCGCGACGGCAACGACCCGGACTATGCCACGGCCGCGGAGGCGACAGGCGCACTGTTCGCGGCGCGGAGCTGGCGGCTGGTCTACGGCGCCGGCGACGTCGGGCTCATGGGCCGGGTGGCACGCGCGGCGCAGGCCGGGGGTGGCCCGACCCTGGGGGTCATTCCGCGTCACCTCATGGATCTCGAAGTCGGCAAGACGGATCTTGATTCGCTCATCGTCACCGAGACGATGCACGAGCGCAAAAAGGTGATGCTGATGAATGCCGATGCCATCGTGGCTCTGCCGGGCGGTGCGGGCACACTCGACGAGCTTCTCGAAGCGCTGACCTGGCGCCAGCTCGGCCTGCATGAAAAGCCCATCTATCTTTTGAATACAAATGATTACTGGTCGATCCTCATTGACCTCTTGATCGGCTTGACGACCCATGGCTTTGCTGGGCCGGAGCTTGTTGCCATGTTGCGCGTCGTCCCGACACCCGAGGCGCTGGGCGAGGCTCTTGCCGCCGTCGCGCCCGCAGGCGGCCGGGCCGTCGGGCCGGCTTAGCCCTCGCTCACCGGTGGGGTCGTGCCCGTGTCGATGCCGTCGCCGCCACAGGCGCGCGCGATCAGGCTCTCAAAGCGCTGCGTCAGCCAGTTGAGCGCCTGCTCCTGATCGGCGATCTCACCGGAGAGCCGGTCCTGCATCGAGGCGAAGACCTGCGCAGAGCGGCTGTCCTCGACCAGCGCGATCCCATCGGCCCCGGCCACGAAATCGTATATGATCAGCGCAATGACCACGAGGAGCATGCCCCGCAGGGCGCCGAAGAGGAACCCCAGCCCCTGGTCGATTCCATTGAGGGCAGAGCGCTGCACCATCGAAGAAAAGAGCGGGGTGAAGAGCGCAAAAACGATCAGGACAACAGCGAACACGGCCGCAAAGGCCGTGATCGTCGATGCGGCGCAATTGTCGAGAAAGCCCGACACGACCGGGATCTCGCGCATCAGGGGCTCGGCCCGCGGCGCAAAGAGGTAAGCGACCACCGCCGCCGCGATCCAGCCCGCGATCGCCAACGCCTCACGCACGAATCCGCGCGCATAGGCCAGGATCGCCGACACGATTATCACGACGGCCACGCCGCCATCGACCAGAGTAAAGCCTTCCATCGGCCTGCCTTCCTGCCCCGCCCCGTTCCTGTCAGTGGCCGCATGCCCGCGCCGGAGCGTACGACCGAACCGAAGCGTCAGCGCTTATCCCGCGCCAAACATCTCCCCCACGAACGCCGTCAGATCGGCGACGCCGCGGATGCTCATCCCCCCAGGCGCCTCGCCCCCGCTTGCGGTCCGAATGGCCTCGGCGGCGCGCTGGGGAAGGGCTGCTTGGGAGAAACCAAGTTTCGCGGCTTCTTTCAACCTGTTTTCGGCCTGCGCAACAGGGCGGAGCGCGCCAGAGAGGCTAATCTCCCCGAAAACCACCATGTCGTGTGGCAAGGCTGCATCTTCTCGCGCCGAAAGGAGCGCCGCCGCGACGGCGAGATCCGCCGCCGGTTCGCTGATCCGCAGCCCTCCGGCGACGTTGAGATAGACATCGAGCCCCGCAAACGGGATCCCGCAGCGGCTCTCCAGCACGGCGAGAATCATGGCCAGCCGCCCGCTGTCCCACCCCACGACCGTCCGCCGTGGCTGGGAATGCGGGGTCGGCGCGACGAGCGCCTGAAACTCCACGAGCACCGGCCGCGTCCCCTCGATCCCGGCAAAGACGCTGGCGCCCGGTGCGCGCGCCTCCCGGTCCGACAGGAAGAGCGCCGAAGGGTTCGGCACCTCCGCCAGCCCCTGCCCCGTCATCTCGAAGACCCCGATCTCGTCGGCGGGCCCAAACCGGTTTTTCACCGAGCGCAGCAGCCGGAACTGATGCCCCCGCTCGCCCTCGAAGTACAGCACCGTGTCGACCATATGCTCCACCGTGCGCGGCCCCGCGATCTGACCCTCCTTTGTGACGTGGCCGACGAGGATCACCGCCGTCCCCCGCCGCTTGGCGAACTGCACCAGCTCATGGGCCACCGCGCGCACCTGGCTGACGGAGCCCGGCGCGGCCTCGACGGTGTCGAGCCACATCGTCTGGATCGAATCGATGATCGCGAGCGCCGGGCGCTCGGTGTCGAGCGTCGTGAGGATATCGCGCAGGTTGGTCTCGGCGGCGAGACGCACGGGCGCCTCCGCGAGGCCCAGCCGCGCCGCACGCAGCCGCACCTGCGCGCTGGCCTCCTCGCCCGAGACGTAGATCGTCTCGACGCCTTCGGCCGCAAACCGCGCCCCCGCCTGCAAAAGCAGCGTCGACTTGCCGATCCCCGGATCTCCGCCGACCAGCGTTGCCGAGGCCGGCACAAGGCCGCCGCCCAACACGCGGTCCAGCTCCCCCATCCGGGAATGGGCGCGCGCGGGCGGCGCCTCGACCTCGTCGAGGCTGACGAGCGCGACGCTTTTCCCCCGCGCCGCCCCCAGCCGCGCCTTGCCCGGCGTAGCGCTGAGCGGCGCTTCCTCCACCAGCGTGTTCCACGCCCCGCAGGCCTCGCACTGGCCCGCCCATTTCGACGCGGAGGCCCCGCAAGCCGTGCACTTGAATCGAGGGGGTTTTGCCATAGCGCCTCATGCCCCAGCCCCGGGGGCGACGCAAGCGGCCGCGCCCTGCTCGGATCCGAGCCGCCTTACGGGGCCAACGCCGTGTCAGCGCGGAAGGCATAGAAAGGCCGGTGACACGGGCCTCCGGCCCCTTTCCGCCAGCCCTTAGCTCAGAGCCGCCTTCATCTTCTTCTGGAACTTTTTGTTCATGTTCTCAGCGCGGTTGATTGTCCGTTTGATGTCGGTGGCCACCGCTCTCGACACGTTCATGAACTTCTTGCCGCGTGCGTGCACCTTGGACTTTATTCGGTTCACGCCACGCTCAATACTCTTGATGTACTTTTTGTCGAACTTCTTGAGCGCCGCCGCAAAGTCCTTCTTGAGGGCGGCCATCTCGGCCTTCAGCTCTTTGATAAGAGCCTTCTTTTCCTTCTCATCCGCCTCCATGCTCTCGACATCCGTGATCATGGCTTCAATCTCTTTGATCGTTTCCTTGCGGACGATCTCGATCTCTTTCGCTTCCATCGGACACTGCTCCCTAGCTACTGAGTGACACGCATCCGCATGGCTAGACCATCCGACCGAGGCGAAACAAAGGCGCGGAGCAGGCGGAAGTCCTGGATCTGTCAGACCCCAAAAACCGAAAAGGGCGACCCCCTCTGAGGTCGCCCCATCGCGTGCTCTTCACAGGCCCTTCACGGGCCGTGTCTGCTCCGTCAGCCGCGCGCGCGGCCCACCAGCTTCCACGCCGCCGGCAGCAGCAAGGCCGCCAGCGCGAGCTTCATCGCGTCGCCGATGACATAGGGGGTGAGGCCCCAGGCCAGGGTCTGGTCCCAGACCGTCGCGTAGGTCTCAGGACGGAACATGCCCGCGGCAATCAGATGCCCGAGCCACGCCAGCCCCGGCACATAAAGGATGACGTTGCCAATCAGCATCGCCAGCGCCATCCACAGGACCGACCGGTCCCAGCCACGGCGCGCCAGCAGCCCCATCGCACCGATCGCCAGCACATAGCCCACAAGGTAGCCGCCCGTCGTGCCCATCATGTAGCTCAGGCCGTTGAGCTCCGCCGTCGACCCGGCGAAGACGTCAAAGCCAAGCGCCCCGATCCCCATGTAGCCTAGAATGGTCGCCAGCCCGAGCCGTGGCCCGTACGCGGCCCCGATGCTCAGCACAGCAAGGGTGCCCAGGTTGATCGGAACGGGCGAGGGCGGCACCATCACCTTGATCTGCGCAGCGACCGTCATGAGCGCGATGCCCAGCACGACCAGAACCACCTGCTTGACGATCAGGCCCGCGCCGTCCTTCGGCCCGAGGGCCTCCGCCAGTGCGCTGTATCTCAATCCCTCGTGTCCGACTGCGGTCGCCATCGCGCCGTCTCCTTCGTTCGTTCGACTGGCCCCGTCGTGCCGCAAACCCCCGCAAGGCGCAAGACGCCACTCCGTCACTGCCGCCAAAGACCAAGCCACCCCTCCATGGAGGGCCCAAACGCCCCTCACAGGCGGGTATACCGGCTCTGCATCATATAGTTCTTGCGCGGTCCAACGACGGTCCACGCCGCATCCCACGCCGGCGGCGCAGCAGACAACGCGTCAAACCCGTAGCGCACACGATACCGGTCCGGAGCGCACCAGTGTTCCGCGCTTCCCCCCGCCGGAGCGAATCGATGGAATGGCCGACCATCGTCGAAAAACACTCCAACCGCGTCGCCACAATCGCACCAAAGATACCGCCGCTCCCCCCGCAGCGGCGCCCGCCCCGGCAGCCGCAACGCACCGGTCTCGCAATAGGCGAGACCAGACCCGGACCAAGCAAAAACCGCCTCTCCCGCGAAAACACTCTGCTCCCCGGTCAGGTGATCCTCAATCTCGCGCGCAATGCCCCAGCGCCCTTCCATCCGCGCCAAGAGCGTCGCCGCACGTCCGTCAGAGCCGTCCCCCATCTTCTTCTTGCTCCAAATACCGCAACGTTGCCCGCGCCGCCGACCCGGCGCCGATCAGATGCGCCCACCGAGCTTGCCGCTGCTCACTCCCGGGTCTAGGAGCACCCAACCACGAAGGAAAGAGCCCATGATCCCCCGCTATTCCCGCCCCGACATGGTCGCCATCTGGGCGCCCGAAACCAAGTTTCGCATCTGGTTCGAGATCGAAGCCCATGCCTGCGACGCCATGGCTGCCCTCGGCACCATTCCAAGAGAAAACGCCGAAGCGGTGTGGAAGGCCAAGGACGTCACGTTCGACGTCGCCCGCATCGACGCGATCGAGCGGGAAACCAAACATGACGTCATCGCTTTTCTCACCCACCTTTCCGAAATCGTCGGCGCCGAAGAGGCGCGTTTCGTCCATCAGGGCATGACCTCGTCGGATGTGCTCGACACCACGTTCAACGTCCAGCTCACCCGGGCCGCGGACCTGCTCATCACCGGGATGGAGCGCCTGCTCGCCGCTCTGCGCCGCCGCGCCGAGGAGCACAAGCACACCATCCGTATCGGCCGCTCGCACGGCATCCATGCCGAGCCGACCACGATGGGCCTCACCTTCGCGCGGTTCTATGCCGAGATGGATCGCGGCCTGTCCCGCCTGCGCGACGCACGGATGGAAATCGCCACGGGCGCAATCTCCGGCGCGGTCGGCACCTTCGCCAACATTGATCCAGCCGTCGAAGCGCATGTCTGCGCCAAAATGGGCCTCGTGCCCGAGCCGATCTCCACCCAGGTCATCCCGCGCGACCGCCACGCGATGTTCTTCGCCACGCTCGGCGTCATCGCCGCGAGCCTCGAAAACATCGCCGTCGAGATCCGCCACATGCAGCGCACCGAGCTGCGCGAGGCCGAGGAGTTCTTCTCCAAGGGCCAAAAAGGCTCCAGCGCGATGCCGCACAAGCGCAACCCGGTGCTGACCGAGAACATCACGGGTCTCGCCCGCCTCGTCCGGATGTCCGTCACGCCGGCGCTCGAAAACGTAGCGCTCTGGCACGAGCGGGACATCTCGCATTCCTCCGTCGAACGCGTGATCGGCCCGGACACGACCGTCACGCTCGATTTTGCGCTGCATCGCATGGCCGGCGTGATCGAAAACCTGCTGATCTACCCGGAAGCCTGCCAGGCCAATCTCGACGCCACGCGCGGGCTGGTGCATTCCCAACGCGTTCTTCTGGCACTGACACAAAAGGGGCTCAGTCGCGAGGCCGCCTATGCCGCCGTGCAGCGCAACGCCATGAAAGTCTGGACGGAGGATGCCGATTTCCGCGCTGAGCTGACAAGCGATGCCGAGGTGATGGCCGCCTTGAGCGAGGCCGAGATCCAGACGCTCTTCGATCTCGGCTACCACACCAAACATGTGGAGACGATCTTTGCCCGGGTGTTTCCCGAAGCCTAAGACGCGCGTGGTCGCCCGGTGCCCGATCCTTGTGCAAGCTGCCCTAAGGGCACGCCTCTGTCGATCTGCGTCGGATTTGGGCAATTATCTTCTTGGCGGAGGGAAATCCCGTGCTACCGTCCCGTCACGACAGAACAGGAGAGACCTATGCGACTGAAGACGACACTTGCCGCCCTCGCGCTGGCCGCCCTGCCCACCGTGAGCTTTGCCATGGGCTGCAACTGGGACCATACCCCCGCCTCGACCGCGACGGTCTGTGGCGAGGGCCAGACCTATGACGTGACCACTGGCACCTGCGTGACGCAAGCCACGTCGTAAGACGCCTGCGCGACGCGACAATGAGCGCCCCGCCCGGCCACGGCCGGCGGGGCGTTTCTCGTTGTGTCGGCACGACGGGTGCCATGGGTTGCAACGGGCCGGAAGCCCGGCCTGCAGCCCTCTGCGGCCAACGCATTCTTAAGAAAGCCAGCCTAGGGTTCGACGACGTCACAACGCGGAGATCCCATTGTCCCTGGACCTACCTTCTCTGCCCCTTCCGGGGCCTGATCCCTCCGTGTCCGGCAGCTTTGGCAGCGCGCCCTTGACCCAAAAGCAGAAGGCCGCCGTCATCGTGCGGCTCCTGCTCGCGGAAGGCGCCAAGCTGCCGCTGAACAACCTGCCCGACGGGATGCAGGAAGAGCTGACCAACGAGATGGGCGCGATGAGCCGGATCGACCGTGACACGCTGCGCGCGGTCATCGAGGAGTTTGCCGGCGAGCTTGACGCCATCGGGCTCTACTTTCCGGGCGGAGTCGCCGGGGCCCTCGGCGTACTGGAGGATCACATCAGCCCCGCCACCGCCGCCCGGCTGCGGCGCGAGGCGGGGGTGGCCGCCAAAGGCGACCCTTGGGAGCGCATCTCGGGTATCAAGTCCGAGCGCCTGGTCGAAGTGCTCGGTCAGGAGAGCATCGAGGTCGGCGCTGTTATGCTCGCCAAGCTCAGCACGTCGCGGGCCGCGGAGATCCTGGGCATGCTGCCCGGGGATCGCGCCCGGGCCTTGTCCTATGCGATTTCCAAGACGGCGGCCGTGGACCCGGAGACGGTGCACCGCATCGGCCTGGCGCTGGCCTCGCAGCTCGATGCCGAGCCGGTCCGCGCCTTTTCCGAGGCGCCGGTCCAGATGGTGGGCGATATCCTCAACGCCGCGCGCTCTGCAACGCGGGATGACGTGCTGGATGGGCTCGAAGCGGAAGACGCGGAATTCGCCGCGGAAGTCCGCCGCGCCATCTTCACCTTCCTCAACCTGCCGGCGCGCGTCGACAAACGCGATGTGCCGAAATTGGTCAAGACCTTCGACCCTGAGAAGCTCCGCGTCGCCCTCGGCTATGCATTGACGGACAATGCGCTGCAAGAGGCGGCGAACTTCCTGCTGGACAACATGTCGAAACGCATGGCCGAATCGTTGCGCGAAGAAATTTCGGATGCCGACACGCCAAGTGCCGAAGACGGTGACGAAGCGATGGCGGCCTTCATCACAGAGGTGCGCGCGATGGCAGAGGCCGGCGAGGTACTGCTCCTGGCCGGCGACGACTGAGGGGCACGCGGGGGGCCCGCCGCCCCCAAGAAGGCACCCTTGAGATAAACGCACTGTGCCCGGGGCGAGCGAACGCCCGGGCACCGCAAACCGCATCAGGCTGCACAGCCGCCGCATTCTGGCTCCTGCGGGCAGACGTGCTCTTGTCTGAGCACTAAGGCCCGCCTATGCCCGGCGCCATGGGCACAGGGTCGACACCGGATGGAGAGAGTGGAGGTCGTGGCGGGGCAGCGGCGCCCACCGTCGGCCAGCCGGGTCTGGGCGCGCGCCTTCAGGACAGCGCTGTCCGCGCAGCGATCGCGGCGGCTCTGGCCCTGCCCTATCGCACGCGCGTCCGGCTCTTCGGCGCGACGACTGAACGGGTCCTCGCACCGGCCACCAAACTCGGCCGACGGATCGAGCAGAACCTCGACTTTATCTACCCCGACCTACCCCGGAAGAGACGTCAGGACATCGCGCGCGGATCGGCCAATGCCACGGGCCGTCTGATGATCGAGCTCTACTCCTGGCGCGACCTTGCGCGGGACATGGAGGAAATCCAGCCCAACGGTCCGGGCTGGGCCGCCTTCGAAGCGGCGCACCGCCGGGGACAGCCCGTGCTGCTGATGACGGGGCATTTCGGAAACTACCTTGCCGCACGCGCCTGCCTCATTGCCCGGGGCTACCCGATCGGAGGCTTTTACCGACCAATGGCGAACCCCTATTTCAACCGGCATTACGTCGCGTCCATGGCTGCAAGCGGCGGTCCGGTCTTCCCCGACAGCGCAGGCGGCACCAAGGGGCTGATCCGGTTTCTGCGCGGCGGTAACGCGGCCATGCTGCTCAACGATCTCTATATCGGCACCGGGATCGAGCTGCCTTTTCTGGGACAGCCGGCGATGACGTCGACAGCTCCGGCCGAAATCGCCAAGCGCACCGGCGCCGCGATGATCCCGATCTGGGGCATCCGCCAGCCGGATGGGCTGAGCTTTGAGGTCGAGCTGGATGCACCCCTGGCGACGGACGATCCCGTTGCCGCAACCCGCGAATACAACGCAGCCGTGGAGGCGCGGGTGCGTGCCGCGCCGGAGCAATGGTTTTGGATGCACCGGAGATGGAAGCGAAAATGGCGCGGAGGCAAGGGGATGGAGGGTGATCCTCACCCGGCGCAGCTGCCCAGCCGGCGCGCCCGTGTGTAGCACGTTGCAGAGACGGTCTTAACTTCCGATGCGTCGCGCGCTACCTCCCTGCGCATGACACGCGAACTACACATCATCGGTGGCGGCATGGCCGGCTCCGAAGCCGCCTGGCAGGCCGCAGAGGCCGGCACCCCTGTCGTGCTCCACGAGATGCGCCCCAGCGTCGGCACTTTTGCGCATCACACCGGCCACTTGGCCGAAATGGTATGCTCGAACTCGTTCCGCTCGGACGATCATGAGAACAACGCCGTGGGCCTGCTCCATTGGGAGATGCGTCAGGCAAACGGGCTTATCATGGAGATGGCCGACGCGCACGCCCTGCCCGCGGGTGGCGCGCTGGCCGTCGACCGCGAGCCCTTCGCCGAGGCCGTGACCGCACGTCTGCGGGCCCATCCCCGGATCACGATCCGCGAGGGTGAGATCACCGCACTTCCGAGCGATCCGGCGATCATCGCCACCGGGCCGCTCACCTCGGGTGCGCTGGCTCAGGCGATCGCGGCCGAAACAGGCCAGGATGCGCTGGCGTTCTTCGATGCTATTGCGCCAATCGTGCATGCCGACAGCATCGACATGGACCGCGCCTGGCGTCAGTCGCGCTATGACAAGGGCGAGACGGAGGAGGAGCGTACCGCCTACATCAACTGTCCGATGTCGCGCGCGGAGTATGACGCCTTCATCGACGCCTTGCTGGAGGCGGAGGTCACGACCTTCAAGCCCGGTGAAACCGCCACCTACTTTGATGGGTGCCTGCCGATCGAAGTGATGGCCGAACGAGGCCGGGAGACGCTGCGGCACGGGCCGATGAAGCCTGTGGGGTTGACCAACCCCCATGCGCCTGACGTGAAGCCTTGGGCCGTCGTGCAGCTGCGCCGCGACAATGCGCTTGGCACGCTCTACAATCTCGTCGGCTTCCAAACCAAGATGAAGTATGGCGCGCAAACATCTGTTTTCAAGATGATTCCCGGACTGCAAAAGGCGCGGTTCGCGCGCCTTGGCGGGATTCATCGCAACACGTTCCTCAACTCTCCCACCTTGCTCGACGGCGAAATGCGCCTGCGCGCGCGGCCCAACCTGCGTTTCGCCGGGCAGATCACCGGCGTGGAGGGGTACGTCGAGTCGGCGGCGATGGGGCTTCTGGCCGGTCGGCTCGCCGCGGCGGAGTTGCAAGGGCGGCCTCTGCCACCCGTACCGGCCGACACGGCGATGGGAGCGCTCTTGAGCCACATCACCGGCGGGGCGGACGCAAAGACGTTTCAGCCGATGAACGTCAACTTCGGTCTCTTCCGCCCAATCGACGCGCGCGGTGGACGCAGGGGCCGCCGGGAGCGCTACCGCGCCTACACCGACCGCGCCAAGGACGCGTGGCGGGCTTGGCTCGACACCGCCCTCGCTCCGGCGGCGTAGTAACGCGCAGACATCACGTCGCCGCTGGCGGGGTTTGTCTGGCAGATGAGGCGTGATAGGAGACCGCATGTCAAAAAAGTTTCTTGATGACGTGTACACGGACGCCAAAGCCGATGTCGCCGGCTTCTATGACACGTGGGCCGCGACCTACGAAGACGAGGTGACGGAGAACGCTTATGTCACCCCGGCTCGCGTCGCCGCCGCGCTCGCCGATGCGGGCACGCCACATGATGCGCGCATTCTCGATTTCGGCTGTGGCACCGGCCTTGGGGGCGACGCGCTCGTCGCGCAGGGGTTCACCCTGATCGATGGGACCGATCTGTCGGCGCAGATGCTCGCGCATGCCGAGGCCAAGCAGATTTATGGCCGGTTGTGGCATGCCAATGCAGATGCGCCCCTCGCGATTCCGTTTGGCACCTACAGCGTGATCGCCGCCATCGGCGTCGTCAGCCCGGGCGCCGGGCCGCCGGGGCTGCTGGCCGATCTTGCTGCGTGTCTCGATGGCGGTGGGCGCCTGGCGTTTTCGTTCAACGACCATGCGCTCGCCGACCCGTCCTACATTGATGCGCTGCACGATCTGCGCGACCGTGACATGTCGATGCTGCACGAATCCTATGGAGAGCACCTGCCCAAGCGCGGCATGCGTTCGACCGTGTATCTCTTTGAGAAGGCGTGACGTATCGGACACGCTTTGCCCCGAGCCCGACGGGCCCGCTGCATCTTGGTCACGCCTTCTCGGCCCTGCTCGCTGCGGGGCGCGCTGAGGCGGCCGGGGGCACGTTCCTGGTGCGGATCGAGGACCTCGACGCGTCGCGAGCGCGCCCCGCCTGGGAAGCGCAGATTGAGCAAGACTTGCGTTGGCTTGGCGTGCACTACCCCACTCCGGTATTGCGGCAATCGGAGCGGCTGGCGGCCTATGATGCAGCGCTGGAAGCGCTCTGGGCCAAGGGCCTCCTCTTTCCCTGCACCTGCAAACGCCGCGACATTGAGGCGGCGGCCTCCGCCCCGCAGGAAGGCGCTCCAGCGTTTGGGCCCGACGGCATGGTCTATCCCGGCACCTGCCGTCACCGGCCCGCGGGACCGATGCCCGCGCAAGGCGCGCTTCGGCTGAATATGGCGGCCGCGCTGGCGCTGTCGGACAGCGTGACCTGGCGCGAGACCGGGCGCGGACCACAAGGGGAGACCGGAGAGGTCGTATGGCCGGACGCGCGGATGTTGCGTGCGGTGGGCGACATCGCGGTTCGGCGCGCCGGGATGGGTGCGGCCTACCATCTGGCGGTCGTGGTGGACGATGCCGCGCAGGAGATTACCGAGGTGGTGCGCGGAGAAGACCTGTTTGACGCGACCGCGATCCATGTGGTGTTGCAACGGCTACTGGGCCTGCCGACGCCAACCTACCATCACCACCGGCTGATCCGCGACACCGCAGGCAAGCGGCTGGCCAAGCGGGATGACGCACGGGCAATTGCGCTCTACCGCGCCGAGGGACATACGCCGGAGGATCTGCGTCGCCGGATCGGTCTCGCGCGTAGCCCTGCCTGACCGACGGCCCCTGCCCCCCCCCCCAACGCTTCGGCCCGGGCAAACCCGATTTCACGCCATGGGGGCCATGAGTTCACGCTCCTCGCCCTGTGCCACCGAGCGGTAAAAGCACGTGCGCCGACCCGTATGGCAGGCAGGCCCGACCTGCTCGACCAGTACGATCAGGCAGTCCCTGTCGCAGTCGATCCGCATGTCGACGAGCTTTTGGGTATGCCCGGAGGTTTCGCCTTTGACCCAGAATGCCTGGCGGGACCTCGACCAATACGTGACCTTGCCCGTTTGGAGGGTCTTGCGCACAGCTTCGGCGGACATCCATGCCATCATCAGCACTTCGAGCGTCTCGGCGTCCTGCGCGATGGCGGGAATCAGCCCGCGATCGTCGTAGGTGAGGCTCTCCGGATCGAAGGACATTTCGGCTCCTTTGCAATCACTGGCGGACGGGCTAAAACCCTTGAACGCGACGTTGTCGCAATCGCTCCGGAGGACACCCATGGCCAGCGAGACCGACCTCGTCAACCTGTATTCCGGGCGCATTCTTGCGCTGGCGGCGGACATCCCGCATGTGGGGCGGCTGGAAGCGCCCGCCTCGACGGCGCGGAAGCGCTCGCCGCAATGTGGCTCGTCCATCACGGTCGATCTGGTGATGGACGGCGGGCGCATCGTGGACTTCGCGCAAGATGTGCGCGCCTGCGCTTTGGGCCAGGCGGCGGCATCCGTGCTGGGCCGGGCTGTGATCGGGCGCACACGGGCTGAAGTCGACGCCGCGCGCGAGGCGCTGCGCGCAATGCTGAGCGAAGACGGGCCGCCGCCCGCCGCCCCGTTTGAGGATCTAGAGGTGCTGATCCCGGCGCGGGCTTTCACCAATCGGCATGCCTCGATCATGCTGGCCTTCGACGCCACGGCGGAGGCGATGGCCCAGGCCGAAGACGCCGCCTGATCTCTCCCGCAAAAAAAGCCGCCGCGCACCCTAAGGGTGGCGGCGGCAAGTGGCGTGTCTGACCGTCTCGAAGCCCCGGGGGACGGGGGGAAGAGGAGAATTGGCGGCACCAAGGTTGGGGACCGGGTGCGCCGTCCGGATGACAGACCGCAGGCAGGGGCTCCCTCACCGTGTCAGGGAGAGGGAATATGTGTGCCGCGACGGGGCAAGTGTCCGCGGCGCATGGATCGGGTCAGACGAGCACCGGCATGTGCAGCGCGGTGACGAAGATGACCATGAGGGCGACCGCGCCCACCAGATCGCCAGCGACACCATCGGCGCGTACCGCGATCCGTCTGAAATCCTTGAGCATGTTCACCTCCATTAACAAGTTGCTAATTTGTTCTCATATCAGATGGCGGATGTAAAGAACTTTTGGGGAACATTCGTGAACAAATCGCGGATACCGAGCTAACCCACCGTAATCAAACGGATCGCACGATCCTGCTCCATGAGCCACAGCAACGTGCGGACAGCGGCGCCCCGGGGACTTTCCAGTGTGGGATCGGCATCGAGCAGGTTGCGCGCGTCGCGTTGGGCGGTTGCCATGAGCGCGGTGTGGCGCTCCAGGTCGGCGATGCGAAACCTGGGGAGCCCGCTTTGTGCCGTGCCGATCAGATCGCCAGCGCCGCGCAGGGCGAGATCCTCCTCGGCAATGCGAAAACCGTCCTCTGTTTCGCGCAGGATGTCGAGGCGGCGCCGCGCCGTCTCGCCCAGGGGGGGGGGCGTACATCAGCAGGCAGGTCGAGCTGGCAGAGCCGCGCCCCACGCGCCCGCGAAGCTGGTGGAGCTGGGCGAGGCCAAAGGATTCGGCGCGCTCCACAACCATGATCGAGGCGTTCGGCACGTTGACGCCCACCTCGATCACCGTCGTTGCGACCAGAACGGCAAGCCGCCCGCCAACAAACCGCGCCATCGTGGCATCCTTTTCGGCCGGGGGCATCTGGCCGTGAACGAGGCCCACATGGTCCTCCCCCAGCGCCGCGCGCAACGCGGCGAAACGCGCTTCGGCCGAGGTCAGCTCCGAAACCTCGCTCTCCTCGACCAGCGGGCAGACCCAATAGGCTTGCCGCCCTTCTGCAATCGCACCGCGCAGATGATCGACGACCTCGTCGAGACGGCCGGTGGAGACCAGGGCGGTCTTCACGGGCGTGCGCCCCGGGGGCTTTTCGTCGAGCACCGAGATGTCGAGATCGCCGTATTGCGCGAGCGACAGGGAGCGCGGGATCGGCGTCGCGGTCATGACTAGCACGTCGACGGCCTTGCCCTTGTCGCCCAGCTCCATGCGTTGGGCGACGCCAAAGCGGTGCTGCTCGTCGATCACAGCGAGGCGCAGATCGGCGAAGTGGACGTCGGCCTGAAAGACAGCGTGGGTGCCGATCAACACACGCGTCTCGCCGTTTGCAAGAGCAGCGAGTTTGGCGGCGCGCTCCCGCCCCTTGTCGCGGCCGGTGAGCACCTCGACCCCCGTCCCTGTTCCCGACAGCAGCGGCTGGATCGATTCGAGATGCTGGCGGGCCAGAATCTCCGTCGGCGCCATCAGCACCGCCTGTCCGCCCGCTTCGACGGCGGCGAGCATGGCGAGCACGGCAACGAGCGTCTTGCCGGAGCCCACATCCCCTTGCAGCAGCCGCATCATCCGGGTCGGGCGCGCCATATCCTCGGTGATCTCGGCGACGGCCCGCGTTTGCGCGCCCGTTGGCGCGTAGGGCAGCGCGCGCAGCACCATGGACGAGAGCCCTCCGTCGCCGTGAGTGACGCGTCCGGGCGCTTTGCGATAAGCGGCGCGGCCGAGGGCGAGGGTGAGCTGATGCGCGAAGAGTTCGTCATAGGCGAGGCGCTGGCGCTCGGGTCGATCCGGGGCGACAGCCTCGGGACTGGCCGGGTGATGCACCGCATGGAGCGCGGCGTGCCAGCCCGGCCACGCTTCCCGCGCCAGCAAGTGGGGATCAATCCACTCGGCCAGGTCCGGGGCGCGCCCCAGCGCGCCTTGCGCCGCCTTGCCCATCGCGCGCTGCGTGAGCCCGGCCGTCAGGGGATAGACCGGCTCGAAAGCCGGAATGTCGCCCGCCTCCTCCGGCGGGAGGATATAGTCGGGATGGACCATCTGTGCGGCGCCATCGAAGAGCTCGACCTTGCCGGAAACGACGCGGCGCTCCCCGGGGGGCAACTGTTTGAGCATCCAGTCTTCCCGGGCATGAAAGAACACGAGATCGAAGCCGGTTTCGGCATCCTCTACGGCGACGCGGTAGGGCCCGCTGCGACGCCCCGGCTTGGTATGCCCGCCGACCAGGACCTCGACGGAGGCGGTCGCTGGCGGCACCAACGCGCGGACTGACGGGACGCGGCGCCGGTCGACCCCGCCATGGGGAAGCGTGAAAAGCACGTCGCGCGGGCGCGTGATCTCGATCTGGGACAGCCTGTCTGCCAGCTTGGGGCCAATGCCGGGCAGCGTTTCGATCTGCGCAAAGAGCGGAAAAAGCTGCGGCGGACGCGTGCTCATAGCGCTCAGACGGCGCCGATCAGCGCGAGCCAGCCATCTTCGTCGATCGTCTGGACGCCGAGGTCTGCGGCCTTCTTGGCCTTCGAGCCTGCGCCGGGTCCGGCCACGACAAGGTCCGTCTTGGCGGAGACGGAGCCCGACACCTTGGCCCCGAGGGCTTCGGCCCGCGCTTTTGCCTCGGCTCGGCTCATTTTTTCGAGCGTGCCGGTAAAAACGACGGTCTTGCCGGCAACAGGGCTTCCCTCCGTCGCGGGGGCGGCGACGTCTTCGATCGTGAGACGCTCCGCGAGACGGTCGATGGAGGCGCGCTCGGCGTCTTGCGCGAAGGTCCGCACAAGGGCCTCCGCCATCACCGCCCCGACGCCGTCGATGTCCTCCAGCTCTGCGCGCGCGGGGCTTTCGGCGTCCTGCGCGGCGAGGATGCTCTCCCGAAACGTCACCCAACTGCCGTAGTGCCGCGCCAGAAGCTGGGACGCGCTCTCTCCGATATGCCGGATACCGAGGGCAAAGAGGACGCGGTTAAGCGGAATTGTCCGTTTTTCTTCAATGGCATCGAAGAGGTTGTTCGCGCTCTTGTCGCCCCATCCTTCGCGGTTGCTCAACTGGCGCATCCCGGAGCTGAAGTTCTCTTTGAGATCAAAGATGTCTGACGGCTCTTTGATCCACTTGTCCAAGTAGAGCGCTTCGACCTGTTTGGCCCCGAGCCCTTCGATATCGAACGCCGCGCGGGATACGAAGTGCTTCAGTTTCTCAACAGCTTGTGCCGCACAGATGATGCCACCCGTGCAGCGGCGCACGGCATCACCGGGCTCTCGCACCGCATCGGAGCCACAGACGGGGCAAACGGTAGGAAACTCATAAGGAACAGCGCCTTGCGGACGCTTGCTGAGATCAACATCGGCGATCTTCGGGATCACGTCCCCGGCGCGGTAGACCTGCACCCAATCGCCCACGCGGATATCGCGACCGCCGCGGATCTCGCCGCCCTTGGCATCGCGTCCGGCGATGTAATCCTCGTTGTGCAGCGTCGCATTGGACACCACGACGCCGCCGACCGTGACCGGTGTCAGCCGCGCAACGGGAGACAGCGCGCCCGTGCGGCCCACTTGGATGTCGATGGCCTCTAGCCGGGTCCAGGCGAGCTCGGCCGGGAACTTATGGGCGATGGCCCAGCGCGGCGTCGTGGAGCGGTAGCCGAGGCGCTGTTGCAGTGCGAGGTCGTCGACCTTGTAGACCACCCCGTCGATGTCATAGCCGAGCGTGGCACGCTGCGCCTCGATCGCGCGGTACTGCGCCACGAGCGTTTCCAGCGTCTCGAACCGTTGCGTCAGCGGATTCGTCGAAAACCCGAGCGCCCTGAGCCGGTCGATCGCAGCGCTTTGTGTGTCGGCAAGCGGCGCGCTGGCCTCCCCCCAGGCATAGGCGAAGAACCGCAATGGCCGGGCGCGGGTGATCTCAGCATCGAGCTGCCGAAGGGACCCGGCGGCGGCATTGCGCGGGTTGGCGAAGACCTTATCACCGCGCTCGGCCTGTTGGGCGTTGAGCGCCTCGAAATCGGCATGGGTCATGTAGACTTCGCCACGCACCTCCAGCACGTCGGGCGCGCCGATGAGGCTGGCGGGAATGTCGGCGATGGTCCGGGCGTTTGCGGTGACGTTTTCCCCCGTCTCGCCATCGCCGCGAGTCGCCGCCTGCACCAGAGTGCCGCGTTCGTAGCGCAGCGACAGGGACAGCCCGTCAATCTTCGGCTCCGCTGTGAGGGGCAGCTTGGTCTCCTCCGCCCAGCCGAGAAACGTGCGGACGGAGCGCGCGAACTCCGCGACATCCTCCGTGTCGAACGCATTGCTTAGCGAATACATGCGCACCCGGTGGCGCACCTTCGCGAAGGTCTCGGACGGGGCGGCACCGACCTGGCGGGTCGGGCTGTCGGCGCGGGCAAGCTCGGGAAAGGCGGCCTCTAGCTTCAGGGCGCGGCGCTTCATACCATCATATTCGGCGTCCGATATCTCGGGAGCGTCGGAGGTGTGGTAAGCCGTATTGGCCTGCGTAAGAGCCGCGCGCAGCTCCTCAAGCTCCGTACGGGCGGTGTCGAGCGGCATGTCCTTTGGCTCTGGGCGGGCGTCGATCTGCATGGGAGGGATTTAGGCGGTCTGGCAGTGCTGGTCCAGCCGCCAGATTGCGCCTATAGCGGTGCGCGGGCGCGCGGGCAGGCGCTGTCGTATGTGGCTGCGGAGTGCGGCGCAACGTGGTCCGCCCCGCATCACAGGGCGGTGTGCGCAGCGCCAACCAGGAGGAGCAAGCAATGCAACTGACCCCAGCCATGGCTGCAACGGAGGCCCCCCCGGTGATGGAGGCGCGGCGTTGGCTTGACGGGGTGAGCTTTTCCCAGGAGCGCCCGCTGATCAACGTCAGTCAGGCCGCTCCTGTCGAGCCTCCGCATCCGGATCTGCGTCACGCCATGGCCGAGGCTGTGCTGCAGGATGACAGCGCTCATCTCTATGGGCCGGTCCTCGGGCTGCCCGATCTGCGCGCAGAGGTGGCGCACCAGTTCAGCGGTGCCTACGGCGGAGAGATCGCACCGGCGCAAGTGGCCATCACAGCCGGGTGCAACCAGGCGTTTTCTGCTGCGATGGCAACGCTCGCGGGCTCCGGCGACGAGGTGTTGCTGCCAACGCCGTGGTACTTCAACCACAAGATGTGGCTCGACATGACAGGCGTGGGCGCGGTGCCGATCCCGCCCGGGCCAGGGCTGATCCCACGGCCCGAGGAAGCCGCCAAGCTCATCACCGAAAAGACACGCGCGATCGTGCTCGTGACGCCCAACAACCCTGCCGGGGTCGAATACCCTGCCGAGACTGTCGCCGCTTTTGCCGACCTCGCCCGGTCGCGTGGTCTGGCGCTCATCATCGACGAAACCTATCGGGACTTCGACGCCCGCTCCGGGGCGCCACACGGGCTCTTCTCCGATCCCGAGTGGGACGAGACGATCATCCAGCTCTATTCCTTTTCCAAGGCGTATCGCCTGACGGGACACCGTGTGGGGGCGATCCTGGCCTCCGCCGCCCGGCTGCAAGAGGTCGAGAAGTTTCTCGACACGGTCGCGATCTGCCCTCCGCAGATCGGGCAGCGCGCCGCGCTTTGGGGGATGCGCAACCTGCAGCAATGGCTCGCCAGTGAGCGGGCCGAGATCCTGGACCGGCGCGCGGCCATCTCGGAGGGCTTCGGCACACTCGCGGCGCAGGGCTGGGCGCTTGAGGGATGCGGCGCCTACTTCGCCTATGTCCGCCACCCCTTTGACGAACGCTCGGACGCGCTGACGCAGCGGATGGTGCGCGATGTCGGGGTGCTGTGCCTGCCTGGCACAATGTTCATGCCCCAAGACGCAGGGCATCAGCATCTGCGTATCGCATTTGCCAACGTGGATCGCACTGGGATCGGGCATCTGATCGAGCGGCTGGCAGGGCTCCAAAGCGCTGGCTGAGGGCGGCATCCGACACGGGAAACGCAGGCGCCTTGCTCCCCCGCCATCCCGCGCATAGACACGCACTCGCGACGGGTGCCCCAAAGGCGGCGCAGCGGCTCAACCAACGGAGGGCACATGGCAGACGGGATTGGCAAGAAAACCGGAAAGGTCGTGGTTTGGATCCTTCTGGCGCTTTTGATCGTCGGCCTTGCGGGCTTTGGCATCGGCAGTTTTGGCGGGAGTGCCAGCACCGTTGGACGGGTCGGCGACCGCATTATCACGGCGCAGGATTACTTTCGCGCCCTTGATCAGGCGCTCCGGGCCGAGCGTGCGGCGCGCGGTGCGCCGGTCAGCCGCGCCGACGCAGAGGCGACGGGCCTCCTGCAAGGTGTCCAGCTGCAGCTTGCGGCGGAGGCGGCGCTGGACGGTGAGGCGGCCGCGCTCGGGCTCTCTGTCGGGGACGAGACCGTGGGCCAGCAGATCCTGTCACAGCCAGCGTTTGTCGGCCCCACGGGCGAGTTCGACCGGCAATCCTATGAGTTTGCGCTGCGGCAGAACGGCTGGTCGATCCCGCAGTTCGAGCAAGACGTGCGCGAGGAAACCGCCCGTTCGATCCTGCAGGGCGCCGTGGCGGGCGGAGCCGACGCGCCGGATGTGATGGTTGAAACACTGGTGAACTTCTTTGGGGAAACGCGCAGCTTCAGCTGGCGCACGCTGGGCGCCGGTGATCTGTCAGAGGCTTTACCAGCCCCGACCGACGCCGACCTGCGCGCGCAATATGAGGCGACGCCGGAGGCTTACACCCTGCCAGAGGCCAAGCGGATCACCTATGTCTACCTCCACCCGGAAGATCTGGCCGATGGCATGGCACCCGAGGAAGCGGACCTGGAGGCGCGCTATCAGGAACGGATCGATGACTTTGTGCAGCCCGAGCGGCGCCTCGTCGAACGGCTGGTCTTTGAAAGCGACGAAGCCGCGCAAACGGCGGCCGATGCCATCGCGGCGGGGGAGCAGACCTTTGCTGAGGTCGTCGAGGCGCGCGACCTGACGCTCAACGACATCGATCTGGGCGATGTTTCGGAGGCAGAGTTGGGCGATGCGGCGGAGGGCGTCTTTGCCCTGACGGAGCCGGGGGTCGCCGGTCCCCTGCCCTCGCCGTTCGGGCCCGCGCTCTTCCGGGTGAACGCGATCCTTGATGCGCGCAATATGCCTCTGGACGACGTCCGCGACATGCTTGCGGAGGAGCTCAACGTCGAGCGGGCGCGGCGCCTTGCCGATGACCTGCGCGAGAGCTTTGACGATCAGCTCGCCGCCGGCGCCACGCTGGAGGACCTCGCCGCAGAGACGGAGATGGAGCTTTTCGAGATCGACTATTACCCGGGTGTCGACGCCGAGATCGCAGGCTACGAGATTTTCCGCCTCACCGCTGAAACGGTTGAGCTGTCGGACTTTCCACAGATGGACAGGCTGGGCGACGGCAGCCTCTTTGCCCTGCGCCTCGACGAGATCGTGCCGCCAACGGTGCAGCCCTTTGACGACGTGCGCGCGACGGTAACGGACGATTGGCGCGCCGCAGAAACCGTGCGGCGCCTGAGCGAAGAGGCCGAGGCGATTGCCTCGGAGCTCGCGCTGGGATCAACGCTCGAAGACACCGGCGCCGTGGAGACGGCCACCGAGGTCGGCCGCGACGCATTTGTCGACGGTGTGCCCGCCGACCTGACGGCCCGGGCGTTTGAGCTGGAAGAAGGCGACACCGCCATCGTCGAGGGGGACGGGACTGTCTCTGTGCTGGTGCTGGACGGGATCCACCTGCCTGCGGAGGACGATCCGGAGACGGCGCCGCTGCGCGACGCGGTGACCGCTCAGATCGCGCAAGGCATCGCGGGCGATGTGCTGCGCTATTACCAACAGGCGCTGATCAACCGCGAGGGGCTGAGCTTTGAGCCGACGGGCCTCAACGCCATTCACACGCAGGTCTTCCAATAGATGGTCGCGCTGGCCCCCAGTTTTCAGGCGTTCGAAGCGGGCTGGAACGCGGGCCGCAACCAGGTCGTCTATGCGCGGCTTGCGGCGGATCTCGATACACCGGTGTCGCTGATGATGAAGCTGGCGGGTGCGCGTTCGGACAGTTTCATGCTGGAATCGGTGACCGGCGGCGAAGTGCGCGGGCGGTATTCGATCGTTGGGCTGAAGCCCGATCTGATCTGGCGCTGCAACGGCACCGACGCAGAACTGAACCGCGAGGCCCGCTACGACGGCACCGCCTTTGCGGCTGAGCCCGATGGCCCGCTCGACAGCCTGCGCCGACTTCTCGCCGAAAGCCGGATCGACATGCCGGCGGGCCTGCCCGCGGCAGCGGCGGGCCTTTTTGGCTACCTCGGCTACGACATGGTGCGCCTTGTCGAACACCTGCCCGACATCAATCCCGACCCTCTCGGCCTGCCCGATGCGGTTCTGATCCGACCCTCCGTTGTGGCTGTGCTCGACGGGGTGAAGGGCGAAGTCATCGTGGTCGCGCCAGCCTACACCGCCTCCGGCCTGCCCGCGAAGGCAGCCTACGCGCAGGCCGCCGAGCGCGTGGCCGACGCGGTGCGTGACGTTGAAGGGTCCGTGCCCGGCGACCAACGGGCGCTTGGAGATGTGGCCGCCGTCGGGGAGCCGGTGTCGAACTTCACCAAGCCCGCCTATCTGGCGGCAGTCGAGAAGGCCAAGGCGTACATCCGCGCGGGCGACATCTTTCAGGTTGTGCCGTCGCAGCGGTGGGCGACACATTTCAGCCTCCCGCCCTTCTCGCTCTATCGGAGCTTGCGCCGGACCAACCCGTCGCCCTTCATGTTCTTCTTCAACTTCGGCGGCTTTCAGGTGATCGGGGCGAGTCCGGAGATCCTCGTGCGGGTGCGCGAGGGCGAAGTGACGATCCGGCCCATCGCTGGCACGCGCCCGCGCGGCGCCTCCGAGGAAGAGGATCGCGCGCTGGAGGCGGATCTGCTCGCCGACGAAAAAGAGATGGCCGAGCATCTGATGCTGCTCGATCTGGGGCGCAACGACGTGGGCCGCGTGGCCAAGATCGGTACGGTACGTCCGACCGAGGAATTCGTGATCGAGCGCTATTCCCATGTGATGCACATTGTCTCCAACGTTGTGGGTGCGCTGTCCGACACGCATGACGCGCTGTCGGCCCTGCTTGCGGGCCTGCCCGCGGGGACGGTGTCTGGCGCACCCAAGGTGCGGGCGATGGAGATCATCGACGAGCTCGAGCCGGAAAAGCGGGGCATCTACGGCGGTGCGGTCGGGTATTTCTCGGCCGATGGCGACATGGACATGTGCATTGCGCTGCGCACAGCAGTCCTGAAAGACGAGACGCTCTACGTTCAGGCCGGCGGCGGGGTTGTGTTCGACAGTGTGCCCGAAGCCGAGTGGCAGGAGACCGTGAACAAGGCGCGCGCCCTGCAGACCGCCGCCCGTGATGCTGGCCGCTTTGTGCGCCGGGGCAATGACTAGGGGCGCTGAGACTAGGGGCGCTGGCGCGGTCCGTATGGCAGGGCGTGGTCCGGCCTGCCGCACGGGGCGCGCGCCTTGCCGCGCAACGCCCGGACGGCGGTCAGGCAGGCCGTCGGTCCAGACAGCGTGACCAATGGTATCGCCCTCGTTCTGGGCGGCTTGGCGCTCGCCCTCACGGCGGCGAATTTTGCGTTGGGCTGGGGCTGGGAGGTGATCGTCGGGCAGCTCCTTTTGGACGCGATCACCTGGCTGGCCTTCTGGCGATAGGCCGCAGAAGAGGCGGTTGACCTTCCGGAGCGAAGGGGCTTTGTGTGCACGCGCGTGGCCGCGGCGGGCGTGGCAAGACGGGAGAAGCGATATGGCAGTTAAGGTTGCGATCAACGGATTTGGTCGGATTGGACGGAATGTTCTGCGCGCCTTGATTGAGAGTGGCCGGACGGATGTCGAGGTGGTTGCGATCAATGATCTGGGCCCCGTCGAGACCAATGCGCACCTCATTCGCTACGATTCCATCCATGGTCGCTTTCCCGGTGTCGTGAAGACAACTGAAACGTCAATTGACGTCGGCCGCGGGCCGATCGAGGTGACCGCGATCCGCGACCCAAAAGAGCTGCCCTGGGCGGATGTCGACATCGCGCTGGAGTGCACCGGGATCTTCACGGCCAAGGAAAAGGCACTTGCGCACCTCGAGAACGGCTCACGCCGCGTTCTCGTTTCTGCCCCCTCCTCCGGGGCCGACAAGACGATCGTATACGGCGTGAATGACAATGCGCTGACCGCCGACGACCGGGTTGTCTCCAATGCATCCTGCACAACGAATTGCCTCGCGCCTGTCGCCCATGTTTTGCAACAGAAGATCGGGATCGCGCGGGGCTTCATGACCACGATCCATTCCTACACGGGCGACCAGCCGACGCTCGACACGATGCACAAGGATCTCTACCGGGCGCGTGCGGCGGCCATGAGCATGATCCCGACCTCCACAGGCGCGGCCAAGGCGGTCGGTCTGGTCCTGCCGGAGCTGGCCGGGAAGCTCGACGGTGTGGCCATCCGTGTGCCGACGCCGAACGTCTCCGTCGTGGATCTGACCTTCGAGGCGGCGCGCGATACGAGCGTCGAGGAGATCAACGCGGCCATTCACGAGGCGGCGGCGGGCGAGCTTGCCGGGATCCTGGGCGTCACGGACGACAAGCTCGTTTCGATGGATTTCAACCATGATCCACATTCGTCGATCTTTGCCACGGATCAGACGAAAGTCATGGAAGGCAGAATGTGCCGCATCTTGACGTGGTACGACAACGAATGGGGTTTCTCGAACCGCATGCTGGATACCTCTGTCGCGTTGGGAAAGCTGATCTAGGCCGACCTCAAGGGGACACCGTTGCGCGGCAGATCATCTCGCATTTCCCCGCCTTTGGGCTCGACCGGCGGTCTGTCATTTGACCTCCGTGGAATGTAAGGTTTTCTGGACCGGCTCACCGGAAGGTGAACCGCCGTGAGGGGTCGCTGCAAAGCTCGGCGAGTTTCTCGTGCTACTGTCGCCTGATCAGCGTCCAGACGCAGAGGACCACATGGCACGAAAGAAGAAGCCGAAGCCTCGGCGGAAAGGGTCGCCGACCCAGGGCGCGCAGGGTGCAGTCAGGCCCAACGCAACGGGGCCTGATCGCGCGAAGCGTGCGACCCTGTCGACTCTGGGGCTCTATGCGCTGGGAGCGCTGGCCATCGGCGGTGGTGGCACCGCATTCGGCTATGACTTCATGCGGGCGCTCTCCGAGCAGGATCTTGACCGCGTGGGTAATGGGACACCCGCGATTGTGCAGGTCCACGACCCACAATGTGGCCTGTGTCGCGCGTTGCAATCCGAGACGCGACGCGCGCTGAAGTCGTTCGACACGGAGACGGTGAGCTACCTCGTCGCAAACATCCGAAACACCGATGGCGCAGAGTTTGCCTCGCGTATGGGTGTGGGACACGTGACACTCTTGTTGTTCGATGGTCAGGGGCAATTGGTCCATGTCGTAAACGGCGTTACGCCACAAGATCAGCTCGTAACAACCTTCGCGCGGGAGCTGGGACTTGCGATGCGTTCCGCTGCCCCCCCTCTCGGCTCGTAAGAGGCAAAAGTCTTGAAGCAAGACTTTTGCAAGTCTCTTTTCAAGAGACTTGGCGCTTCATCGAGCCACCCTTTGGAGCAAAGCGGCGCGCACGTCCGGTGTGACAAACTTCGAGATATCACCGTTCAGGCGGGCAATCTCTTTGACGAGCTTTGACGCGATCGCCTGATATTCGGCCTCTGCCATGAGAAACACGGTTTCTATGCTGTGATCCAGCTGTCGGTTCATCCCCACCATCTGGAACTCGTACTCAAAGTCCGCAACAGCTCTGAGACCACGGATGATGATCCCGGCGCCAACATCTCTCGCACAGTCGATGAGGAGATTTTCAAACGGATGCGCAACAATCTCGCAAGAGGTCGTTTTGGCGATTTCGCGGACTTCTGCCTCGATCATCGACACACGCTCCTCCAAGGAGAAGAGGGGCGACTTGTCGCGATTGATTGCCACTCCGATCACAAGCCGGTCGACAAGAATAGTGGCTCGGCGGATGATGTCGATGTGACCGAGCGTGACCGGGTCAAACGTCCCCGGATAGAGGCCAATGCGCATGAACGTCCCTCGTCTGGAGCGGGTGAGTGCGGATGGGGCCACGTCTCATGATGGCTCCGCGCGATCAAGTCGACGGAGATCGCGCGCGTTCTGCCGTTGCCGCGAGGACCCATTCGACCCACGCCGCACTCTCTGACCGGCGGTCAACAGAACTCTCATCCAGGTGCGCGCGCCCTAAAACCCCATGATCATCCCTTCGAGGGCATCTTTTTCCATGGCGAGCTCTTCGAGCCGGTACTTCACGACATCTCCAAGGGTGATGAGCCCAACCAACTCTGCTCCATCGAGCACAGGCATGTGACGGAAGCGGCCTTCCGTCATGGTTGCCAGCACATCCACCGCCTTGTCCGATCGCGTGCAGGAAACCACCTTGCGCGTCATCAGCTTCTCCACTGTTTCGGACAGGACAGACGGCCCCCGCCGTCCGACCTCTCGGACGATATCGCGTTCCGAGAGGATGCCGATGGCCGTCACACCGTCGCTTGACACGACGAGGGATCCGAACTTCCGCTCGGCAAGGATCTTTGCCGCGTCCTGCAATGTCGCCGTTGGGTCGATCGTCTCGACCACGTCACTGCCTTTGGATTTCAGGATCTTTGCTACGGTCATGTGGTCTCTCCTCCCGCGGTCACGTGGCACAGAAATGGTCGCGGCAGGGTACAGGGTCTGTCAACACATTCTGACACCTGCACCGCGCGGCTCGGGGTCGCAAATGATGGGTTCCGGGCGTCTGACGGCTTCGCTATAGGGAGGATCGACGGTGGCCAAACGGCGGCAAGGAGGACCCAATGCAAGAGCTCGGACACTACATCGATGGCAACCGCGTTGCCGGAGGATCGGAGCGCACGGCGGAGGTCTTCAACCCCGCGACCGGCGAG
>JBCCYI010000005.1:0-46123 GCA_039189975.1 Pseudomonadota bacterium | reverse complement strand
GGATAAAGTTCAGCAGCAAGGTCGAGGCGATACCTGGAATGGCCATCGGCGTAAGCACATAGAGGATTTCCTCCCGCAAAGAGGCGCCGTCCATCCGTGCGGCTTCCAGGATCTCGCCAGGGATCTCGCGGAAGTAGGTGTAGAGCATCCATACGATGATCGGCAGGTTGATCAGCATCAGGATGAAAACGAGGGCTGCACGATTGTCGAGCACACCCAGCTGGATGCAAATCAGATAGATCGGATAGAGCACCCCAACCGCTGGAAGCATCTTCGTCGAGAGCATCCAAAGCAGGATGTCCTTTGTTCGCCGGGACGGCACAAAGGCCATCGACCATGCCGCTGGCACCGCGATGATGATGCCAAGCACTGTAGAGCCCCCCGCGATGATCACCGAATTCCACAAGAAACGCATGTAATCGGAGCGCTCCTGCACGATGCGATAGTTTTCAAGCGTCCAGTCGAACCCGAGAAAAATCGGCGGGCTGGCGATGGCTTGTGCCTCGGTCTTGAAGCTCGTCAGGATCGTCCACAGGATCGGGAAGAAGATCAGCAGCCCAATCGCCCAGGCGAACGCCGTATTGAGAGCTTTGCGTTGGGGGGTGACTGTTCGAGCCATGTCTCTCTCCTCAACGGTCGAGGTTTTTGCCGACGATGCGCATCAGGAAGATGGCAACGATGTTGGCAAGGATGATTGCGTAGACCCCGCCCGCAGAGCCAAGCCCCACATTCTGGCTCTCCAGCACACGCTGGAAGATCAGATAGGTCAGGGTCCTTGTTCCAAAGGCGCCCCCGGTGGTGACGAAGATCTCGGCGAAGATCGACAAGAGGAAGATGGTCTGGATCAGGATGACGATTGTGATGGCACGTGCCAGATGCGGCAGGATGATGTAGCCAAAGCGGCTGAGCGGGGACGCTCCGTCCATCTCCGAGGCTTCCAGCTGCTCGCTGTCGAGCGACTGGATCGCCGTCAGCAGAATCAGGGTGGCAAAGGGCAGCCATTGCCAGGAAACGATCATGATGATCGACGCGATGGGAACATCGCTTAGCCACACCACAGGCTCGGCTCCGAAAAAGCGCCACAGATGCGCCAGAAGGCCATTCACCGGATCCATGAACATGTTCTTCCAAACCAGCGCGGACACGGTCGGCATGACAAAGAATGGCGCGATCACGAGGATACGGACAGCCCCCTGCCCCCACATCGGCTGATCGAGCAGCATCGACAGCAGGATGCCGAGGACCACCGTAATCAAAAGGACCCCGCCGACAATGATGAGGGTCGTCTGAACGCTCGGCCAGAAGGAGCTCGACGAAACGAAGCGGACGTAATTGTCGAACCCGGCCCAGCTCGGCTCCCGGTCAGGGCGGAGGGGGAAGTAGTTCCGGAACGAGAAGTAGAGCGTCATGATCAGCGGCACGAGCATCCAGCCCAGAAGCAGAACGACGGCGGGCGCCATCATCAGACGCGCGGCAGAGCGGGAGTGCTGGGTCGCCATGGCGCACAACCTTTCTGTTCAGGGCCCTGCGTTCAAACGCGGGAGGCCCGGCGAGAATCTCGCGAGTTTTCGAGGGAAACGTCTATGTCGTACGGGCAGCGCGCCGTGGCGCTGCCCGTGTAGAAGCGAAAGCGTCAGTAGCCAGCGGCTTCCATTTCCTCGGTCGTGATGTCCTGAGCCTTGGCGAGGGCTTCTTCGACGGTCTGCTGACCCGCATACGCCGCCGAAAACTCCTGGCTCACCTGTGTCGCGATACCCGCAAACTCCGGGATCGCCGCGAACTGGACGCCGACGTAAGGCACGGGATCCACCGTCGGGTTGTTCGGGTCAGCCGACAGGATCGAGTCCAACGTCTTCTGAGCGAACGGGACGGACAGGTACTCGGCGGTCTCATAAAGCGACGTGCGCGCGCCGGGCGGGACGTTGGCCCAGCCCTCATTGGCGGCAACCAGCTCGATGTACTCCTTCGAGGTCGCCCACTCGATGAACTGCTTGGCCTCGCCCACCTTCTGCGTGCCTGCCGGCACGGCGAGCGCCCAGGCCCAGAGCCAGTTCGACCGCTTGCCCAGCCCGTTGTCCGGCGCAAGCGCGAAGCCAACGCTGTCGGCGACGGTCGAATCGTTGGGATTGGTCACAAAGGATGCGGCGACCGTGGCGTCGATCCACATACCGCACTTGCCCTGCTGGAAGAGCGACAGGTTCTCGTTGAAGCCGTTGGTGGCGTAACCGGCAGGGCCAGATTCCGTCATCATCCCAACGAAGAAATTCAGCGTATCCGCCCAGGGCTGTGTGTCGAATTGCGGGGTCCAGTTCTCGTCAAACCAACGCGCTCCGAAGGAGTTCGACATCGCGGTGATGAAAGCACCGCCCTCGCCCCAGCCAGCCTTGCCGCGCAGGCAGATGCCGTTGATGTCGGCATCGCGATCGGTCATCGCTGCGGCCGCTTCGCGGATGAACTCCCATGTCGGCGCGTCCGGCATCTCGAGCCCCGCGGCCTCCATGAGATCCGTCCGGTACATCACCATCGAGCTTTCGCCATAGAACGGTGCGGCAAAAAGCGTCCCGTCATAGCTCAGGCCGCCGGCCATTGCAGGCAGGATGTCGCCCACATCATACGCCGCCGAAAGGTCGTCGAGGGCGACCAGCCAACCGTTGGCCCCCCAGATCGGCGTTTCGTACATGCCGATGGTCATGATGTCGAACTGGCCGCCCTTGGTCGTGATGTCCGTCGTCACCCGCTGGCGCAGGACATTCTCCTCCAGCGTAACCCATTCGACGCCAACACCGGTCTCCGCGGTAAACTGATCCGTATAGCCTTGCATGCGGATCATGTCGCCATTGTTCACAGTAGCGATCGTGATCGTCGTGTCCTGTGCGACGGCGGCGCTGGCCGCACACAGGCCAGCCGCAGCCGTGGCGCTTAAAAGGCGCGAAAGTGACATCCGTTTCCTCCCTGAACTTGGATGTTGTGTTGAATCAACGTGACATCTCCAAGCCGACACGTCAACAATCTTCTTTACGCGCGTAAACAAGAAGCCGTCCTAAGCCGACTTTCGCAGCACAATGGAGCCTTCGAAGAGGCATGTCTCCCGCGCCCCCGGGCGCGCGCCTGAGCCGATAATGGCCAGAAGACGGTCCAGGCTGGTTCCTGCAATAGCCTCGTAATTCTGCGCCACAGTGGTCAGGGCAGGACACGTGTAACGCGCATAGGGGTGATCATCGTGACCGGCGACACGAAGCGCGTGCCCATGCCCGATCCCCACACGCAAACCACGTTCGTACGCGGCGGACAGCACGCCAATTGCCAGTCGATCGTTACTGCAAAGCAGCGTGTTCGTCGGCAAAGCACGCGTCTCGATCAAGCGCCCCGCCTCCTGGAGCCCGATGTTTTCGAAGTCCCAGCCCTGACCCTCCACACTCAAGAGCATGGGCGAGTGTCCCAAACTGACCATCGCGCGCTCATAGGCCACACGGCGCTTCTGCGCATTCGGATTGGGCGCCTGTGCCATTTCGAAGAACGCGGGAGGCTCCCCGGTTCGGCATAGATACTCGACAATCAATCCAATACTTTGCGTATTGTTGGAGCCAAAGAAGGCATCTCCGACGTCCTCGACGTCGCAGTCAAAGAGCACTGTCGGGATGTCACGACAAAACGCATCGAGCTCCTCCCGACGCGAGCGGCGACCGAGCGGAGCAAGCAGAACACCGGCAGGCCGAATCGAGCGCAGGCTGGAGAGATTCTCGACTTCGCGGTCGGCACTGCCGTGCGAGCTGAGCAGAATCGGATTAAACCCCGACTTCGCGCAGAGCCGTTCGAGCATGCGCGCGACTTCGGCAAAGAACGGGTCAGCCAGATAGGGCACGACAATCCCGATGTTCCGCGTCAGCTGACGGTTCTGGTTGATGGCATAAATGTTTGGCGTGTACTCGTAACGTGAGAGCGCGGCCTCGATCCTCTCCCGGGTGGACGGCCGTACGGACGTCGGATCGTTGAAGTACTTTGAGAGCGTGGGGCGCGAGATCCCGCTCAGGGCGGCAAACTCCTCCATCGTCCTGACCCGTTGCGGCTGCATGTCCAGCTTCCCGACCTCCTAAACACGCCTTGCTCGTCGTTGAGGAAGTTATCGCGCGCAAACAATAAAATGCCGCCGAACGGGCCTTTGTGTCAAGCAGTTCCGCTGCGTCTTGCGACGGGCGCACCGGCTTCACGTCGTCGTGAACAGTGGCCTGCTCGCAAGACCGTGCCGACACATCGCATGCCACAGCCGATGTTAGGCCCGCCCCTCCCAGCACGAAGACTTGACCTCGCGCCCTTTCCCTGCCCCTGTCGGCTTTGCGGCCAGCTCGATGTCGGAGCCGCGCGCACCGCACAATGGGCGGGACGGTTCGGGCGCTTCGATCTCTCTTCCCGCAGGATGCGCCAGTGCCGCTTTCCCTCCGCCTTCTGCCAGGTTTCATGCGCCGATCGGCGCGGTGCGCCTCCCGATGAAGATCACGAGGATTCGCCTTTACAAGACGCCCCTGCCCTACGTCGGCGGCGCCTATGTCTGGGGCGCGGGCAATGCCATCGAGGTGGCGCAGGCCAGCGTTGTCGTGATCGACACCGACGCCGGGCTTCAGGGTTGCGGCGAGTTTACCCCCTGCGGCGAGAACTACATGGTCGCGCATTCCGAGGGGGTCGAGGCCCTCGCCCGCCTCGTCGCCCGCAAGCTGATCGGGGAGGATCCCCGCCAGGTCGGGCGCATTGAGCAGCAGATGGACAATCTCGTCCAGGGCCACGGCTATGCCAAATCCCCGTTCGACATGGCGTGCTGGGACATTTTGGGCCAGGCCTGCGGGCAGCCTCTGTGGATGCTCCTCGGCGGCAAGCTGACAGATGGCGCCCCGATGTACCGTGTCGCCCCCCAGCGCGCGACGGAGGAGACCCTGGCCGAGATGCGTCGCTACAGGGCCGACGGATACCGCCAGTTTCAGATCAAGGTCGGCGGCGACTGGGTGCGCGACATCGACAGGATCCACGCCGGGGTTGCCCTTCTGGAACCTGGCGAGAAAGCGATGGCGGACGCCAATCAGGGCTGGCGTGTCGACAATGCGATCCGCGTTGCGCGCGCCACGCGCGACCTCGACTTCATCCTCGAACAGCCGTGCCGGACCTACGAGGAGTGCCAGCAGGTGCGCCGCGTGGCGTCCCAGCCGATGAAACTCGACGAATGCGTGACGGGCCTCGCCGCGGCCCAGCGCATCGTCGCCGACCGCGGCGCGGAGATCTGCTGCCTCAAAATCTCCAACCTTGGCGGCCTCTCCAAGGCCCGCCGGGTGCGCGACTTTCTCGTGGAAAACCGCATCCCCGTGGTCAGCGAAGACACCTGGGGCGGCGAGATCACGACGGCCGCCGTCGCCCATTTCGCCGCCTCCACCCCGCCCGAATACCTGCAAAACACGACGGATCTGATGCATTACAACACGCGTTCTACCGGCGTCGGCGGCGCCTGTACCCAGGGTGGCAAGCTCTACGCGCCCGACACCCCCGGGCTCGGCGTCACCCCCGATTTCGACAGTCTCGGCGCCCCGGTCGCGGAGTACGGCGCATGAAGATCACGTCGCTCACGGTGTATCAGCGCGCTCTCCCGCTGGAGCATCCCTATTGGCTGTCGGGCGGGCGGCTGAAGTTCGAGACGCTCGACGCGACCTTCGTCAAGATGGAGACGGATGCGGGCCTCACCGGCTGGGGCGAGGGCACGCCGTGGGGCCACACCTATGTGCCCGCCCATGGCCCCGGCATCCGCGCCGGAATCGAGACAATGGCGCCCTTCGTTCTCGGCCACGACCCGCGCCGTGTGCTCGACGTCGAGCGCGCCATGGACCTCGCCCTGCCCGGCCATCTCTACGCCAAGTCGCCGATCGACATGGCCTGCTGGGACATTGCCGGTCAGGCCGCCGGCCTGCCGATTGCCGACCTGATGGGCGGAGGCTCGCGCACGCCGCGGCCCATCGCCTCTTCGGTCGGTGCCAAAACGGTCGAGGAGACGCGCGCGGTGATCGAGCGCTATCGCCAGCGCGGCTACATCGCCCATTCGGTGAAGATCGGCGGGGACGTCGCGCGCGACATCGCCCGGATCCGCGACGTCGAGCGCCTGCGAAAGCCGGGCGACATCCTGCTCTACGACGTCAATCGCGGCTGGACCCGGGATCAGGCGCTTCGCGTGATGCACGCGGTCGAAGACCTCCAGGTGATGGTAGAGCAGCCCTGCGAAACGCTCGACGACATTGCCGCCATCGCGCCGCGCCATGCCACACCGGTCTCCGTGGACGAGAGCCTCGTGACGTTCCAGGACGCGGCGCGCATCGCCCGGGAAGGGCTGGCCGAGGTCTTTGGCATCAAGCTCAACCGCGTCGGGGGGCTCACCAAAGCCGCGCGGCTGCGCGACATCGCCCTCGCCCATGGCATCGACATGTTCGTTATGGCCACGGGCGGGACCGTCCTCGCGGACACCGAAGCGCTGCATCTCGCCGCTACGATCCCGGATGCCCATTGCCATGCCGTCTGGGCCTGTCAGGATATGATCACGGTCGACGTGGCTTGCGGGCGGGGCCCCCGCAACGACCGTGGTCATCTCACCCTGCCTGAGGCGCCGGGCCTCGGCGTCGCCCCGGACGAGGGCGCCCTTGGCGCCCTCGTCGCTCACTACCGCCCATAGCGGGAGAGCCTGGCTGCGGCGTGCCGCCGCCCTTCAGTGTGCGTTTCGGGTCGGGCAGTGCCGCTGTGCAACGCCGCCCGGTGTGTGCACCCCAAACGCGCCCCAGAAAGGGGCTCCCCCGATAAGCGGCCATCGCCTTACGCAGCGGCGACCATCTCCTCGGACACCGCCCAGAGACGCTCGGCGGCGTCGACGTCGATGGCGTAGGGGCGTACCTTGCTGAAGTCCTCTGTCTCCGCCTCGATCGGTGCGATCTGGACGTCAGCCAGATACGCGCCGCCCTTACCGGCCAGTTCCGGCGCCGTCGCCGCAAAGACCTGCGTGGCCGCACCCTGTGGGATCGTCTTCACGGGAATGGCCCCGGATTCAATGCCACCGGCGAACATCGCCACATCCTCTTCGGTCATGTGGCGGGCCAGTTCCGTCTGGATCACCCCGGGGTGGACGGCAAACGCCTCGGCGCCAAGCGCCTTCAGACGCGCGTTGAGCCCCACCGCAAAGAGCGCGTTTGCGGTCTTGGATTGACCGTAGGCGGCCCATTTATCGTAATCGGTCTTTTTGAAGCCGATGTCGTCGAAGAAGACCGGCGCAAACTGATGCGCCGACGAGCTCAACGCCACGACGCGGCTCCCCTCGCTCAAGGCGGGCATCAGGAGCGTGGTCATCAGGAAATGCCCCAGATGGTTGGAGCCGAACTGAAGCTCAAACCCATCGGACGTCTCCATGTAGGGGCTTGCCATGACACCCGCGTTGTTGATCACGATGTCGAGCTTCGGATGAGCGGCCACCATGCGCGCCGCAAATGCCCGGATCGACGCGAACGAGCCGAGCTCCAGCTCTTCGACCGAAACGTCGCCTTCGATCCCGTCGGCCACCGATTGCGCCTTTTCCATGTTGCGCCCGGTGATGATCACCTTCGCCCCTTTCTCGGCCATGGCCCGGGCGCTCTCCTGCCCCAGCCCGCTTGTGCCACCGGTGATAAGGACGGTCTTGCCCGTCAGGTCGATGCCATCAAGCACCTCGTCTGTCGTGGTGTCTTTGCTGAAAGAAGTCCGGTCCGTCATGGGAATCTCCTGCCGTTGGTCGATGCGACAAGTCATGTCGCTTTGTCAAATCCGTGCTCCCTATTTGACAATGAGCGTCCAATTGTCAATATGTCACGAATGGAAAATCGCGAACGAAACATCTTGGAGGCCGCAACGCGCGTTTTTCTGCGCTACGGCGTGAAACGGGCGAGCATGGGTGACATCGCGTCCGAAGCCGGTGTCGCTCGCCAGACGCTCTACAACCTTTACGCCAATAAGGACGACATCCTGCGCGGGTCGATCCGCATGTTCGGGTACGACGCGATGGCCGCGATCGAGAGAGACCTCGCCGTTGGCCTCTCCCTACGCGCGCAGATCGCTCTGGTGTTCGAGGAAACGGCGCTCAAACCCTATCGGTTCTTGCACGCCTCTCCGAACGCGCACGACCTGATCGAAGGCTATAACGATGCCGGACGTGACGAGATGAACGCCAATTACGCGGCGTTCCGCAGCGTCCTCGCGCGCATCCTGTCGCCCTATGAAACAGCGCTGGCGATCCGCGGGCTGACGTCCGCAAGCCTTGCAGAGATTGCCCAGCGCGGCGCCGCAGCCTTCAAATATCAGGCAATGGACGAGGCACACCTCAGCGCGTTGCTCGATGGGCTCACCAGCCTTGTGGAAGCCGCTTGCGGGGCGGGTGCCGCCGTGGGAACCTCACTCGAGGATACGCTCGAGGGTGCCCTCCGGTAGGATCTGCTCAAGGGCTTGCGTGAAGCCCCGCAGGGACACAGGGATCGAAACCTCACCCTCCAGCGGGTGCAACACGGTGATCGAGGCCGTCTGCGAATTGTGCATGAGTTGCACGGTTTCGGGCGGCGTAAACCCTTCGACCAGACACCCGTCCGAGATGCAGCGCGACCACGCCAGCTGCGTCGAGTAACTGTCCCCGATCCGAAGCTGCGGCGCATAGCTCAGCAGTACGCCGAGCGGCATCGCAATCTGGGTCTGAAGGCTTTCGCGCTCCTCCGACCAGACAAACGCCACAGCCATCGCCACAATACCCGGATCGTTCGTCAGCACCCGCTGATAGAGCTGACACCCTGTTGGCCCAGTCTGGCCCGGCAGGCATTCGACGACCCAATCGCCGATGTTGGTGCGGTCGAACGCGGTGTCGTCGTCATCGGATTGGGCGGTCGCGGGAAGGGGCGACATCAACGCAGCCGCAACGGCCGCCGCGACCGCAGATGTCCTAGCCATCCGCAGCGACCTCTGGCGTCAGCGTTTCCGACGGCTCCTCCACGATGATCTGTTGTGGGATCCCGGCGCTCAGGGCCTTGCTCGTCTCGTAGCGCTGCAACAGCGCCTCTTGCGCCGCCTTGTCCCCGAAGGACCAGAGCCCGCGTTGCGCACCTTCCATGATCATGCTGTACACCGCAAGCTCGATGGCCTGGCGCACGGCGATCCCCGTCGGCTCGTTTCGGCTGAGCCCGGCTTCGAACTCAAAAATCTCGTCGGAAGAGACAAACCGAAAGACCGACCCTTGCGTCAGGATCGAGTACACCGTCTTTTCCGTATGAACCGAGACCAGCACCTCTCCCGTGGACACAGACACCGCGCGCAACGCCACGGAGATCCTGTCCCGCCGGTACTCGGTGTTTGCGCCCACACCAAGCAGCCGCGCGCCAGCCCCTCCCGTCACGAGATTGCTGTCGTAGTTGATGATCCCGCCTTCCAGGATCGTCCCGGCAAACCGCAAGGGCGGCAGCGCCGATTGCTGTGCGTTTCGATATTGTGCGTTGGTCTGGTCGATCAGATTGCGCTCAGTGGCGAGGCTGTCGAGGCTGGACCGTTCGATCACGGTGAACCAGCCCCCTTCGCCCGCATCGAGCAGAGCGTCGATCAGGATCGCCTCGGCGCCCTGGGTGACAGCACGTGAGAACTCCGCAAAGACCTCTGACGGCTTGTTCTGGCCCGTGCGATCGGGGAACGTGTAGACGGCGACGTCTACCTTGCGGCTGGCGGGTGGCAAGGTTTCGAGGTGCGCGCCAACCCGCGTCACATCGACGAAATCCGGCTCGGCGGCCAGAAAGTCAGCCCGTTCGCCAATGCCGGCGCATCCAGAGACGAGCGCCGCCAGGGCCAACCCCAGCCCCCATCGCGGCGGCCGCATCGCAGCGCAGAGCTCAAGTCCCATAATCCCCTCGATCCTTGCCTCGTCCGTCCGGCCTATGACTGGCCGTTCAATTGTTCCCAACGCTGAACGTCAGATCTCCCCGCGCCCCTGTCGCGGTCCGAAGTGATCCGCCGCTGCCCCCAGCGCCGGTCGTCTGTGTGCCAGCGGTATCTCCGGTCGTGCCGCCATCCGTCCCGCCCGTGTCCGTGCCACCGGTGTCAGTGCCGCCAGTACCTGGCGTATCCTCCCCGGTCGGATCCCCGCCAAGGTCGATGTCGATATCGGGAAAGTTGATCACCGGCGCTGTGCCGCCGCCGCCTCCGCCACGAAACTGGTTTTGCGCATTGGCTGTCCCCAACAGATAGTCGATATTGCTGGGAAACCCGCCGAAGCCGGGGTTAACAGGACGAAAGACCAGCTCGGACGCGGCCGCACTGCTGGCCCCCACCACGCAGGCCATAACCAACGCACCTGCCAATACCGGACGTCCGACCGCCATTGCTCTGCCCCTTCTTTCTCCGCCGGGTTTCTACCTCAGCGTGATCACTGTCCCAGCCGGCGCGTTCCGAAAAACGATGGACCCACTATACCCTTCGCCGAGCTGACCATACACGACAGTTGTTTCCACAGAATCAATCAGTCCTATGGAAACACCAAGATTGTTGCCAAATTGCGTCGTTCCGACGGCATTTGCCCGGCCCCCGACAATTGCGATGTCCGACGACAGATCAGAGCCAAACTGAAATTGTGCCGCGACGCTTTGCGGAGAATTTGAAATGATGGCGTTGGCCGAGTTGCGCTCGCCCAATTGCTCGGAGGCCGTCACCGCGCCCGGGCTCGCAAAAATGCTGGAAAAGGTCGCGTTGTCGATCCCGGTTTGCCCGGAGATGTTGAAACTCCCCGAACCGTTGGAATGTAAGATGTCCGTGCGGAAGGACCCGTCCCGGTCTGCTGTTTCGAACCCGAACGCGTTGCTTGCGATCGCGCGTTCAAGGGAAAGCCCCTGTTGCGTGCTGATGACAACCTCATTGGGGGCGGCGCCATTGCCGACCTCTCCGTTGCCGACGCTAAAGCTGACGTCTTGAGCCGTCGCCATACCAGCACCAGCCAGCGCCAACGCGCCGCTCAGACAGATCGCCGACAGGACCCCATTCGACATTTTACCACCTCGCACTGTTACAGGGCGGCTCAGCGCCCGACCGTTACGGTGCAGGTCTCGTGCCGCGTTCCATCCCGCAGGTCAAACACGACGTCCACCTGCGCTCCACCGCCGACATACAGTGTCGACGTGGCCACAACCAAGTTCTTTTGTCCTTCGCCGGCGGAAACCTGGAAGCCCCCTGACTGAGACGACACAGATCTGTTGCTGCCACGCTGCAGGTCAATCCGCATCCGGTATGTCCCTTCGACCCATCGTTGCGTGTCCACAAGGCCTGAGATCGCGAGGGTCTCCCCCGTCTGCGTGACGTCGATCCCGCAGGACTGAGCAGCGGGCTGTGCCGGCGCTACGAGGACAGTAATCAGAAAAGGGGCAAGCAGGGACACGGACATAGCTCCCGAACATCGCCTTGATGGCAATCGGAGGCGCGAACGCCTCCGACATTTGTGTCAGGCACCGACGCGCGGCGCCTGCTCCAGGCGTCCTGTATCAGTTGGAGTCCTGGAAGTTGAGCGCCTGGTTGCCGTTGCCCCACTGAGCTTGCAGGTTCGAGTTGCTGTTGCCCGTCTGGAAGCTGGCGGCTGCGTTGCGGTTTGCTCCGGCGAGGGATGCAACAAGCTGCGTGCTCACGTTGCGGTTACCCGACTGAAGGGCGGCCTGAAGGTTGCGGTCGCCGTTCGCGATACCCTGGGTCGACTCGTTGTTGTTGCCGATCTGGGCGGTCGACTGAACGTTGTTGTTGCCCAGGAGCACGCCGCTGGTCGCCGTGTTGCGGGTACCATCCTGAACGGTTGCCATCAGGTTGCGGTTACCCACGGTCACACCGAAGGTGTTGGTATTGGTCGAACCGACCTGCGTTGCCGAGGTCGTATTGTTGTTGCCCGCCACCGACGTCGTCGAAGTGTTGCCGTTTCCTTCCTGGGCGGAAGCGTTCAGGTTTGCGCTGCCCGTCGCCGCGTTATCCGCGGTGTTGCCGTTGCCGAGCTGAACCTGCGCGTTCACGTTGGCATTGCCGAGGGCAAAGTTGAACGCGCCGTTGTTGTCGCCCAGCTGCGCCTGGAGGTTGAGGTTCCGGCGACCGATCTGAACGTTGGACGCGTCGTTGGAGTTCCCAGCCTGCCACTGCTCAGACACGTTGCCGATGCCGTTCGGGCCAACGTTGAACACGCTCAGGAAACCTCCGATGCTACCCGAAGCCGAGCCGTCCTCTGCGGTCGCCTGGGGAATTGCGCCCGCCTCTGCGGTCGCTTCGCTGTCGGTGCTGACCGCTTCGGTGTCGCTGGGCGTGAAGCCATCCCGCAGGCCAAAGAAGAAGAAGCTCGGGCTGCCATCGCTGTTTGCTTCAGCGGTCCCTGCGGTCGAGCTGGCGAAGCTGTCGTCGATGGAGCGAGCCGCGTCGGTGAATGCGCTGGCTTCCGAACCGGCATCAGCGGTTGCTGCGCCAACGCCAGTCTCGGAGTAAGCGACTTGAGCGGATGCGACACCGGCAGCGAACACAAGCGCCGAAGAGGCAAGAAGAAGAGGTAGGGTCTTCATTACAATTCCTTTCACAGAGGGAGCGAGCGCCCCGTCTGGGCACGCTTCCGCCGTGAAATTGCCGCAAAGTACGACACTATTAATATTGCGTTAACCAATTAGTGGGCCCCCGGGGGCCTCGCGTTGGTTATAAGTGATTCGGGATAGTTGAATACGACCACCTCAGGGAGATCCCCTAGGCATTCTCCCTAGGGTTGAACGTGTCGCTCTGGCTCGATCTTGGAAACATAATGTTTGCTGAGGATTTTAGTCGAAATTACAGCGCGTTATGCAAGACCCTGCGTGAGCACTGTCGCAGTCCACGTTTTTGCAGGTGTGGAGCCCAAATCTCGTGGTAAACATTGAGAGGGCCTTGGGGGGACGCCACTGGTGAGTGAAAATTAAGTTCTGAGTTTCGGCACGGGGATAGTCGAAGAAACATGTTTAGAGATCGTTTTGTAGTGATCGCCCTTGCGGCGATCCTCGCTGGAATATTGTCTGTGAATTCCGCATTTGCCGAGAGCAGCGCTTTCGTCAATCAAGCGGCCGGGGAAACGAGCTCGGCGTTTGTACGCCAATCCGAGCAAGTCCCGAACGCACCACGACAGGCGGCATCGCAGGCCGTCCAGCCCCCCTCGGGTCCACCTGTGCGAGACCCGAACCCGCTTCCCGAAGACAGCAGAATGCTCGAATTTGAGGTCGACGACCCGCGCATGCTTTTGCCCAGCGCGCGTATTCGGCTGCGATGACACGGGCACAAAGGGAGAAGCGCAGCCCCTGAGGGGCGCCGAAGATGTGGGGCATTGGAAGGACGTCGGCGCCGCGAGCGCCGCAACGACAAAGGTACAAACGTATGACGAGTGCGACGGTTTACAGTGACAATACGCTATATGCGGTTGGGCTGGTCCAAATCATGAAGGACCGCGGGTGGCACACCCGGGTGCGGCGTCTGGCGGATGCCTGCGCACCAAAGCTGCGTTCGGTGATCAAGAGCGATCTGCTCGTCATCGTGCTGGATCGCAACACACGGATGTCTGAGAAGCTCGGCCCGGTGCTGGATCTGCATCCGAATACTCCTGCGGTCTACGTGGTCGAAGATGAAGGCGTTCTCGCGGATGTTCAGCCCCACCCTGCGCATCTGGGCGCCGTGATCGATCCAAGCCACGACGCGGATCGGATCGGCACTATTCTTGAGCTCGTGCTTGAAGGCATTTCCGTAATTCCCAAAGCGCTTTCTGCGTCCCGTCCCATGCCGGATCAAATGACGGATCAGCGCATTAAGACGGTCGCTTCACTGACACGACGCGAAAAAGAAGTGCTCGCTGTTTTGTCTGAAGGACAAACCAACAAGGAAATCGCGCGGACGCTCGCGATTTCGAGCAATACCGTCGAGGCGCATGTTTCCGCGATAATCCGAAAAATGAATGTGCGTAATCGGACGGAGGCCGCGATGTATGGTGCGACGCTGGTAAGCGCCCCGCTGGGAATGGCGCAGGATCCCGCGCGGGTCACATCCTAGCGGCGGCTCCATGGAGGCACTCGGGGTCGCGTGAACGGTCCTGCGCCCGGGATGCTGGAATAGAGCGCGGCTTTCTGGCCTCTTGAGAGCGCATTGGCGGCGGGTCCGGACAACCATCGACGCCCGCAAGAAAGATCCAGCATGCGCATCGGACCCCGACCGCGCAGCTGGCCTCGCGGCGAGGCGGCCGATCGCATTCCCGATGTGTTAGGGCTACACAACCCGCGTTGCATCGTGCCACGACACAGACATGGCACGATTCACCCTGGACCAGATGCGCACCTTTCTCGCCGTCGTCCGGCTCGGCGGCGTTGGCCGGGCTGCAAGCGCTCTCGGCCTGACACAGCCAGCCGTCACGGCGCGCGTCAAAACGTTGGAACAGGCGCTCTCCTGCGTGCTCTTCGAACGCACCTCCGGCGGGCTTAAGCTGACAAAACGCGGAGAGCTCCTCGTGGCCCATGCCGAAAAGTTCGAGCATCTCGTTGAACTTGTCCAACGGGACGTCATCGACCCCTCCGGTCTGGAAGGCCGGTTACGGATCGGCGCATCGGAGACTGTTGCGGAGTGCTGGCTGCCCGAGCTCGTGTCCCGACTCCACGAGGGCTACCCAAAGCTCGAGCTTGAGCTCAAAGTCGATGTCTCCAGCGAGTTGCGCGAGGCGCTCATCAATCGGGAGATCGATCTGGCAATCCTGTTGGGGCCGGTGTCGGAGTACACGGTGAACAACCTCATGCTGCCCGGCTTCGATCTTGCCTGGTACTGCGCCGCACAGAGTGCCGCGCCTTCGTCGGACACGGGCTATCTGCGGCGGCCGGTGCTGTCCTACGCGCGCCACACGCGGCCCTTTCGGGAGCTCAAGGAGGAGCTCTTGGAGCGCGTCGGTCCGGACGCCACGCTCTTTCCCTCGTCGTCCCTCTCCGCCTGTTTTCGGCTGGTGGAGGCGGACATGGGCGTTGCAGCTCTCCCTCGCGCGCTGGGGGCGCAGCTTGTCCGGGCCGGTCGTATTCGAGAGTTCGATCCCGGATGGGTGCCCAGCCCCCTGCAATTCACCGCGTCCTACCTGAGTGACCCCAAGAGCCTGCTGGCCGAGACGGCAGCGCGGTTGGCGCTCGAGGTCTCCTCGGAGGACGCGCAGCGGCGAAAACCATAAAAATCCTCTATGCTCACGCGTAAATCTATTCGATTTGCTTTGATGCCCCATCGCGCGCAGTCTCCCCCCAACGTGGGGGCAGAATCATGTATCAAGCGCTCAAGGCCCGACCGCTCGGCGATGTCCGGCAGGCGATCCGCAGCGGCGCCTATAAGTCACACACCGCCGGTCTTGGACAGGGCTTCCTGCAAGCCAATCTCGCGATCCTGCCCGAGGCCTTCGCACTCGACTTCATGCGTTTTTGCCAAAGAAATCCAAAGCCTTGCCCTCTGACGGGCGTGTCCGACACCGGCAGCCCGCGCCTGGACACCGCCGGCCCTGGCCTCGACATCCGGACGGACGTGCCAGCCTACAACGTCTATCGCAACGGACAGCTGGAGGGCTCGGTGCATGACCTCACAGCCATTTGGCAGGATGATTTCGTTGTCTTCGCGCTGGGGTGCTCCTTCACCTTTGAGCGCGCGCTGCAAGCGGCGGGTCTCAGGCTATGGCATATCGACAACGACAGGACAGTGCCGATGTTCCGCTCGGATCTGGACACCGTGCCTGCTGGTCCGTTTCGCGGCAAGATGGTTGTTTCGATGCGGGCCGTTCCCGCCGACAGGGTCGAAGAAGTCGCGGAAATCTCCCGACGATTTCCGCTGGCGCATGGCGCGCCAGTGTATTGGGGGGACCCCGCGGGCATCGGGATTGCCGATGTAGCAGCGCCCGACTGGGGCGATCCCGCGCCTGTTCCTGAGGGGTATGTGCCGGTCTTCTGGGCCTGTGGGGTGACGCCGCAAGTTGCGCTGGAGACGGCCGCCATGCCGATCTGCATCACCCACAAACCCGGACACATGCTGATCACCGACATCCCCGAGGATGCCGAGACCCCGATCCTGACCCCCGAAGGCAGCCTCAACGATGCGTCGAGAAACGGCGCCCATCCCTCTGACATAACCCAACAAGGAGACCTCCATGAAACGCATTCTTAGTGTTCTGGCCGCGACCTCGGCCCTCGCGACCCCGGTCATGGCCGAAGATCTGGCCGTCGTCGGCAGCTGGTCCGGCCTGCCCCTCCACTTGCAATACGAAGCGCCGTTCTGGGGCGAGACACTCCCCGCCGCGTCCAACGGCGCCCTCAACGTGGAGCTGACGACGCACAACCAGATGAACCTCGGCGTTGGCGACGTATTTCGCTTGCTGGGCGACGGCGTCTATGACGTGGCGATGACGGTGGCCGACTACGCCGTGGCCGATGCGCCCGAGCTCGAAGGGCTCGACGTTCCGCTCCTCGCGCTCTCGGCGGACGAAGCCCGCGCGATGGTCGACGCCGCGCGCCCGATGGTGGAAGACATCTACGCCGACCGCTTCAACAGCAAGGTGCTGGCGATCGCGCCCTACCCGCCGCAGGTCGTCTTCTGCAACGCCGAGGTGTCCGAACTCGCCGACCTCGAAGGGCTGAAGATCCGCGCCTCGGGCCGGATGACGGCGAAGTTCCTCGAAGCGCTTGGCGCCGAGGGCGTGAACGTCGGCTTCTCCGAAGTTCCCGGCGCGCTGCAGAAGGGCGTCGTGGATTGCGCCGTCACGGGCGCGGGTTCGGGCTATTCTGCGGGCTGGTGGGAAGTCTCCACGCATCTGATGGCGATCCCGCTCGGCGGGTGGGACAGCGTCGTGACGGCCATGAACATGGACCGGTGGAATAGCCTCAGCGCAGAAACGCAGGAGCTGATCACCTCACAGATCGCCGCAGAGTTTGAAGCCCCCGCATGGGCGAGCGCGCAGAACGCTCTGGTGAACGACATCGCCTGCCTGACGGGCAACGGCGACTGTCCCGCCGGGGACGCACGCGGCATGACCCTAGTGGCGGTGTCCGACGCCGACTTCGAAAAGGCGCGCAACGTGCTCGTGGGCGAGGTGCTCCCTGATTGGGCCGAACGGGCCGGCGGCGACTGGGCCGAGCGCTGGAACGCGAGTGTCGGATCTGTCGTCGGGGTCGAAATCGGCGGCTGACGCGCGCCAAGCACGGCACCATCCATTGCGCACCACCCCTCTGGCACAGACCTGACGGGGCGGTGCGCGACACAGCCGGGCGCCCCTGTGCCCGCACCGGAGAGAGTCCATGTCCGACACCTTGCTGCACCGGTTGCGCCGCCTGAACCACGGCGTGGCCCTCGCGACCGGCATCCTGCTGATGGCGTGTGCCGCGCTTGTGCTGCTCGACATCGTGCTGCGACAGCTCGGATCCTCATTTGGCGGGACCGACGAGATCTCGGGCTACGTCATGGCCATCGCCACGTCCTGGGGTATGGCTTTCACGTTGCTGGAACTCGGCCACGTCCGGATCGACATCTTGCGGGGTCGGGCCGGGCGTCTTGGCCGCGCGCTCTTTGACCTTTTCGCGATGCTCACACTAACGGGCACCGTGACGCTTATCGCCTATAAATGCTGGCCCGTAGTCGAACGGTCGCTTGCCAACACCTCGCGTGCAAACACGCCGCTGGAGACGCCGCTCGCCTGGGTGCAGATTCCGTGGTTCGCCGGGTGGATCTGGTTTGCCGTCATGGCCTGGCTGACCTTCATCGCCGCCGCACGTCTCATCCTCCAGGGCCGTTTGGCCGAGGCCGAGGGCGCCATCGGCTGCTTCGGTGAAGAGGAGCAGGCCTCGTGATCCTCGCCCTCTCGATCGGACTTCTCGGCCTGCTGGCGCTCTCCATTCCTGTCGGCATCGTGCTCTTCCTCCTCGGCTTTGGGATGGACACGTTTTTCAGCGCCTTCCCGCTGATCCGCGGGCTGGGGAACCTTGTCTGGTCGACCTCGAACAACGCCACCCTGATCGCCATCCCCTTCTTCGTTCTCTTGGGAGAGATCCTCGTCCGCTCCGGCATCGCGACGCGGACCTACGCCGCGCTCGACCGGTGGGTGAGCTGGCTGCCGGGGGGGCTCGTCCACGCCAATGTCGCCACGGCGACGATGTTCTCGGCAACCTCTGGCTCCTCGGTCGCCACCGCCGCGACCGTCGCCACCGTCGCCATGCCGCAGGCCGAGAAGCTGGGCTACGACCCCCGTCTCTTTTCCGGCGCCATCGCCGCGGGCGGCACGCTCGGCATCATGATCCCGCCGTCGATCAACCTGATCGTCTATGGGTTTCTGACGCAAACCTCGATCCCGCAGCTCTTCCTTGCCGGTCTGGTTCCGGGGATCGCGCTGGCCCTCGGCTTCATGGCGATCACCGCCGTGATCTGCCTGATCCGGCCCGAACTGGGCGGCACGCGGCGCACCTTTCCCTTGGCAGAGATGCTACGCGCGCTGATCCAGCTCGTGCCGATCATCCTGCTCTTCACGATCATCATCGGAACGATTTACAACGGCTGGGCCACCCCAACCGAAGCCGCCGCCGTCGGCGTCATGGGCGCGATCGTCATCGCCGCCCTCTTCGGGGGCGTCAGCATCAGGATGTTCGCCGAGAGCCTCCTTGGTACCGTCAAGATCACCTCGATGATCATGCTCGTCGTCATCGGCGCCTCGTTTCTCAACTTTACCCTCGCCTCCGCCGGCCTCGGCCGCGAGTTGCAAGCGCTGCTCGACGGGCTCGGCCTGACGCCCACGGGCCTCATCCTCGTCGTCGTGCTGATCTACATCGTGCTGGGGTTCTTTATCGAGACGCTTTCGCTCATGGTCGTCACGATCCCGATCATCGTGCCGCTTGTCGTGGCCCAGGGGTTTGACCCGATCTGGTTCGGCATCCTGATGATCGTGCTCATCGAGATGGCCCTCATTACCCCGCCCGTGGGGCTCAACCTCTACGTCGTGCAGGGCGCACGAAAGAGCGGCAAGATGAGCGAAGTGATGGTCGGGGCCATTCCCTATGTGATCGCGATGCTCCTGATGGTCGGTCTTTTGATCCTCTTTCCGGGCATCGCGCTCTATCTTCCATCCGTGCTTGGCGGAGGCTGACCCATGCGCTTCAAAACACCCGACGGGACGCTCGACCTCCCCATCGACACCCTGATCGTCGCCGGCTGGACGGGGCGGGACCGCGCGGCGGTGGACCATCACATCGCCGAGCTGGCCGAGATCGGCGTGCCGCCGCCCTCCGAGGTGCCGCTCTACTACCGGGTGTCGACCACGCTCCTGACAGCCGCACCCGCGATCCAGGTGCTGGGGCCGGACACCTCCGGCGAGGTCGAGCCCCTGATCCTGCGCGCGGGCGGCCAAACCTGGCTCGGCCTCGCCTCGGATCACACGGATCGCGCGCTCGAAACGGTGTCGGTGGCCGCCTCCAAACAGGTGTGCGCCAAACCCGTGAGCCCCGCGCTCTGGCGGTTCGATGACGTTGCCGACCATCTCGACCAGCTGGAACTCGTCTGCGACATCGAAGAGGACGGCGCCTGGGTGCGCTACCAGGAGGGCACGCTCGCCAGCATCCGCCCCCTGACCGAGCTTGTCGCGGCGGCGGGGCTGGACGAGGGCTGCGCGATGCTCTGCGGCACCCTTGCGGCCCGCGGCGGCGTGCGCCCCGCACGCGCCTACCGCATGGCCCTGCGCGACCCGGTCCGCGCGGCGGAGCTCACGCTCGCCTACAGCGCGGCGCCGCTGCCCGTGGTGGCCTGAGGCGCGGCCCGGGATGTCCGCACCCGTGATCCGAACGGCGGGGTTCGACGGCTTCGTCGTCACCTTCGGGGAGCGCCTCACCGACGCCGCCAACAGCGCCGCACTCGCCTTTCGTTCCGCCCTGGAGGATGCGCGGCCGGACGGCCTGTTGGAAACCTCGACCTCCCTCGTCTCGACCTACCTGCGGTTCGACCCGCTCACGACGCCCCACGGCGAGATGAAGGCCCGGATGGAGACCCTGCTCGCCGGGCGCGACTGGCTTGCCGCCCCGCTGCCTCCGGGCCGCACCCTCTGGCGCGTACCCGTCGCCTTCGGCGGCGCGGCCGGGCCACAATTGGCGGAGGCCGCCGATCTGGCAGGCCTCTCGGAGGACGCGGCCATCGCCTCGCTCACCGAGGCACGCACTCGCGTCCTCACCATCGGCTTTGCACCGGGCATGCCCTATCTCGGCCAATTGCCCGCCGCCTGGGACATCCCGCGCCAGACAAACCTGACGGCCGAGGTCCCCCTGGGCGGGCTCTGCGTCGCGATCCGGCAGCTTGTGCTCTTCCCCAACGCCACCCCCACGGGCTGGCGCCACATCGGCCAGACCCGCCTGCGGCTCTTCCGGCCCGAGGCCGACGCCCCCTTCGTGCTCAAACCCGGCGACGAGGTCGCGCTGGAGCCCGTGTCGCCCGCCGCGCTCGACGCGATCGGAGACGACCCGGGCGGCGGCGCCATCGCGGAGCCGCTGCCATGAGCCGGGTGCTGCACATTCTGAAGGCCTCGCCGGGCGTGACTGTCCAGGACCTCGGCCGGCCCGGCTATCTGACCTATGGCGTCTCGCAGGGCGGTGCCGCCGACCCCATCGCCCTCGCCGAGGGCGCCGCGCTCCTGGGCGCGACGCCCGGCGCGGCAGCACTCGAAATGGCCACCCTTGGCGGCACGTTCTCGGCCAGCGAGGATCTGCGGATCGCCCTTACGGGCGCGCCCATGCGCGCCACGCTCGACGGCACGCGCCTTGCATGGAACGCCTCGCATTGGCTACCCGCCGGAGCCGAGCTCACCATCGGCACAGTCGAGACAGGGGTCTACGGCTATCTCTCCGTCGGCGGCGGCCTCACCCCACCGCCTCAGTTAGGGTCCCGCAGCGCGCATCTCGCCGCCGGTATCGGGCGCGCTGTTACGCACGGGGATGCCCTCCCGGTCGGCCCCGACACTGGCACAGAGGTTCGTCGCACCCTTCCCCCATTGGCGCGTTTCGGCGGCGGCACCATTCGCGTTGTCCCAAGCCTGCAGACCGCGCTCTTTCCCCAGCCCGAGCGCACCCGGTTCGAGAGCACCCCCTTCCAGCGCGACCCCCGTGCCAACCGGATGGGAGCCCGCCTTGCCTTCGAGGGCGCAGGCTTCGCACCCGCCGAGGGGCGCAGCATCCTCTCGGAAGTCGTCGTGCCCGGAGACATCCAGATTACCGGCGACGGCACGCCCTTCGTGCTCATGCGCGAGTGCCAGACCGTGGGCGGCTATCCTCGCATCGGCTCCGTGCTGCCCAGCGATCTGGCCCGTGTGGCGCAGGCCGAGCCCGGTGCGACCCTGCGCTTCCAATTCCTATCGCTCCAGGAGGCGGCGGCGATCGAAGCGCAAGCGGCCAACGCGCTGCGCGCCTTGCCCTCGCAGGTGACCGCGCTCTACCGCGACCCCCGGCACATGTCCGATCTGCTCTCTTATCAGCTCGTAAGCGGCGTCGTGTCAGCGCTACCCTAGACCAATACGCGCCTAGCCGCCCGCTGTTGATCACTTCCGGGACCCAAGGCGGACAGTCGATGCACCAAAATCAGAGCATCACGCCAACCCGCTGCCCCTCCCTCACGCACATGGCGCTGTCCGAGCTTGAGAGGGTCCGCGCTTTGGGTTGGGTGTCGTGCCGGCACGTTGTTGTGCTGGGGTGAGGGGGGGATGGTATGCGTCGGGTGTGTGTTCCTGGCGCGCGGAATGCAGCCCTGATGGAGGGGCGCCCCGCGAGCGCGACGTCGTTCGGCTCTGGCGTTTGCGTGGTCCTCTGGGGAGTTGGAGACCGCGGTCGAGCGGTCTGACGGAACGGTGGGGGCCGCCCGGGCGTTCGACCCAGTTGTGAGGGTCAGGGCGCCGGTCCCGCCGGCACCCCACGGTGTGTCGGAGGCGCGAGCCGAGGGCCAGGGGCGCGACCGGCGCCGCTTTGGGCGGTGTCCGGGTCTCGATGGCGGGGATCGTGTCCGGACGAGACCACGATCTGGCGGTGCCTCGGCCAGCGCCAGAGCGGGACGTGGCGGCGCGTCTGGACAAGGACAAGAGGGCCTCGGGTATGTCGGCAGATACGGCCTCTCGATCCCGGACGCACGAGACTGCGATCGGACTGCGATCCGGCGGGCCGATCTCCCGTCGAGGATGCTCTCCCGAAGGCCTCCGGGCACATCGTTGAAACACCAGCTGCAAGGGGTCACAAAAGGCTCATGCCACCCGCTCCCACATCCGGTTGGCGGTCGGATATCCCGTCGCCGAACAGCGAGCGAGGATGGCGATGGTCATGCGACCGATCGGGATCGACCGCGCCCCCCAAAGATCGGAATGGCCAGCAAACCGTTCAACATCGGACACCTGGCCCGCCGCGCCAGACCAGCGGTCACAGCGCCGACCAGGCCCGCGACGCCCAAGGCGCAACGCGCAACGTCCAACCGTTCCGTCAGACACGGCCGCGCGGGCGCAGCGCCTGCCGCCATATCACCCCGCGCCGAGACACACCATCAAGATGCCCAGCCGCCGAGACGCGCACACGCCGCCAGAAAAGCACAACACCGCGCGCAATCTCCAACCGCGGCTCCGAGCCCGGAGCTCCACAGCTAGCAGGTCGCGAGGCATGCGCCCCCGCTCCCTCATCTCGCTCCGAGAGAAAACGTGCCGCTACCGGAAAATCAGGCCACGCAAACCACCATTTCCATGGACGGACCCTTCAAGCCTGTGCTCAAACCACGATCAATGCACCGCCCGTGCCCAGCGCTCTGATCGGGGAGAAGGGGCGGGCGGGTGGGCTACGGCCCGATCAGAGCGCGGGGCACGGGCATGAACCATACGCAACACAACATCGTCGTCCTGATGGCCGACCAGTTGGCACCACACTTCATCGGCGCCTACGGGCACAGCGTCGCTAAGACACCCCACATAGACGCACTCGCCGCCCGCGGCGTCCGCTTTGATGCGGCCTATTGCAATTCGCCCCTCTGCGCCCCGTCGCGCTTCGCCTTCATGTCGGGTCAACACATCAGCCGCATCGCGGCTTACGACAACGCCGCCGAGTTCCGCGCCTCGGTGCCGACCTTCGCGCATTACCTCAAGGCCATGGGCTACCGCACCTGCCTTTCTGGAAAAATGCACTTTGTCGGACCCGATCAGAAACACGGCTTCGAAGACCGCGTCACCACCGACATTTACCCGTCCGACTTCGCCTGGACCCCGGATTGGGAAGCCGCGGACGAACGGATCGACAAATGGTACCACAACATGGAAACGGTCAAGGAGAGCGGCGTCGCCGTGGCCACCTTCCAGACGGATTACGACGACGAGGTCGCCTTCGCTGCGCGCCGCTGGCTGATCGATCGGGGTCGGGACCGGGCGGCAGGCAACGCGCAGCCCCTCTGTCTGGTGGCCAGCTTCATCCACCCGCACGACCCCTACGTGGCCAAGCCCGAGTGGTGGGAGCTCTACTCAGACGACGAGATCGACATGCCCGAGCATGTCCTCAGCCCCGAAGAGCAAGATCCCTTTTCGCGCCGCGTCATGGATGGGATAGAGGCATCGACCACCCCCCTTACGGACGCGGAAATCCGCCGCGCCCGCCGTGCCTATCTCGCCAACGTCAGTTACTTCGACAGCCATGTCGGCGCCATCGTCGACACACTCGACCACATGGGCGAACGCGACAACACCATCGTCATCGTCACCGCCGACCACGGGGACATGCTGGGCGAGCGTGGGCTGTGGTACAAGATGAACTTCTTCGAGCATTCCGCTCGCGTCCCCCTGATCTTCGCCGGACCAGGCATCGCGCAAGGCGTCGCAACGAATGCCAGCTCTCTTATCGACCTGTTGCCGACCTTTCTCGAGATCGCAGGCGGTACCGAGGATATGCTCGGCGCCGCGATCGACGGTCGCTCGCTCTTGCCCCTGGCGCATGGCGAACCCGACCCAGTCGACGAAGCGATCGGCGAGTACTGCGCCGAGATGACGCCCTGGCCCGTCTTCATGCTGCGTCGCGGTCCGCTGAAGTACATTCATTGCGACGTCGACCCCCCTCAGCTTTACGACCTCGCGCGCGACCCTCAGGAGCGCGTCAACCGCGCCAGCGACCCGGACTATGCCGAGGCCGCCCGCGCCTTCTCCGAAGAGGTCGCCACCCGTTGGGACAGCGCACAACTGCGCGAAGACGTAATCCGCACGCAGAAGTCCCGGCGCGCGCTCCACGCCGCGATGGAAGCAGGGGCCGGAGAACACTGGGATTACAACCCGCCGCGCGACGCCTCTCAAGAATACGTACGCAATCATATGGATTGGACCGTCGCCGCCGCGCGATACCGCTTTCCGCCTCCAACGGAGAGCTCGTGAGGCAAACGCATGGATGAGGAGACGCAAGTCAGGGGCGGCTGAAAGGACAGACACACCACCTCGCCGACCCTCGTGAGCATCGCCATCTTCGCCGATGGACCGAACCGCCCGAAACGTTGCTCGTTGAGCGGACCTCTGGCGCGTTCAGCCGCCCGGCGCCGGGCGCACCCTCGGCATGGCCTCGCGCTCGCCACCGAACCAGCCCGCCACTGTCTTCATCGCACTGGTGAATGCGCCCTCAGACTCGACTGACTGCACGTTGGCACGCGGCGCGCGCGGCGCCTGCGACGTCCCGCCGGAGGTCAAAGCCATCATATTGCCGAAGAGCGCTTCCGCATTGCCGGTCACAGCGGCGTAGCTCGTCGCAAGAAACGCGGACGTCGGTCCGTCGCCGCTCCGCGCATTGAGGGAAAGGCCAATCCCGCCAACGATCACCGCGAAGACCACCATCGATCGAATGAGCCGCATGCTTTCCTCGCTTTCCGCACGCCAGTTCCCGACGCGTCTCACAAGGCAATCATCCCGCCCGAACGTGGCAAAGCCGTGGCGCGGACTTGTCAGGCGCGCAACAATTCGCGGTGGATCGCCTCTTTGGGAAGGTCGATCTCGAACACCGTCCCTCCCGGACCCGTGCGCAGAAGCGTCAGCCGCCCACCGTGGCCGCGCACGAGATCTGCGGAAATCGCCAGGCCAAGACCGGTGCCTCCTTTGCGGGTGCCGCCCTGGAAGGGTTGGAAGAGGTGCTCCTGCGCTTTCGGCGGCAGCCCCGGACCGGTATCCGTGATCGTGATGCGCCAGCAGCTCTCGTCCTCACGTGCGGAGATGCAGATCGCGCCGCCCTTGCCGCTCGCGACAATGGCCTGACGCGCGTTGCGCACGAGATTGGAGACCACCCGGAAAAGCTGCTCGGGATCAGCACGCAGGTTGAGCCCCGCGGGCACTTCTTCGGAAAAGCGCACAGGTGCGGCCTCGACGGCCAGACGCTCGCTTTCGATCACGTCCGACACGATCGGCGCGAGCGGCAGCACTGTGAGCCGGGGCGGAGGCTCCTCTGCCCGGCCAAATGCGAGCGTGCCTTCGCAGAGCGCGACCGCGCGCGAGATCGAGTTGACAAGCTTCGGCACGACTCGGTTCACCATCGGATCTTCGCTCTGCTCGACCCGATCCGCAAAAAGCTGTGCGGTGGTCAGAATGTTGCGCAGGTCGTGGCTGACCTTCGCCACCGCCGCCCCAAGCTGGGCCAGACGCTCCTTTTGGCGCAGCGCACTTGTCAGCTGTGTCTGCATCGATTGCAGAGCAAGTTCGGCCTCGTGCAGCTCTGTAACGCCGCCCTGGGGCTCGATGATGCGGCGGCCGTCCTCCGGTGCGGCCGCGTAGCTTTGCATGGCGCCGACCACCCGCTTGATCGGAGAGACCAGCAAGAAGCGCACCGAGATGAAGAGAAGCCCCGCCGTAACGATCGAGATCACGGCCGACAGGATCAGGATGCGCACGCCGTAGTCCAGCATCTCGACACGCAGTTGTTCCGTCGACACGGTAACCTCGATCAGAAGCCCCGCCTCCCGCACCGGATTGCCGATCACGCGGATGATGCGCGGCTCTGGATCGGCCAACCGGATCATCGCGTCGCGGATCAGTTCGAAGGCGCTCGGGCCCCGCAGATCGAAGCTAGCATGCACCGGAGAGGGGATCGGCGAGGCAAGCATCAACTGCCGCGATTCGTCGCGCAGCAGCACGACATTGAGCACACCGGCGTTTTCCAGAAGTTCCGCTTCGAGATCCTCGGCGATCATATCATCGGCAGCGAGCAGCGCGAGCGAAGCGATCTGCGCCCGTTCCAGCCGGTTGAGCAGAAAGTCCTCGCGAAAGCGCGCGACCGACGGCACGAAGATCAACACTTCAGCCAGCATCACGAAGGCCACCGTGAGCATCAGGAAGCGGCCGGAGAGAGAGTTGAGGAACATCGGGCGGGCTGCCGTAGGGCTTCTGATCTTGCTTAGTTAGGGGATCCAACGCTGAACGAAAGAGACGACGGCCTTCAGCGTCGCGTTTTCGAAGAGGCGTGGCGTGAAGTACGCCCCGGCGGCGCGTTTGTTCACTTCCGACAAGGTCGGGTAGGGCAACACGGTCGCGGAGATGGCTGACATCTTCATTTTGTTGGCGATCGCCATCGCCCACATCGAGATGAGCTCCCCGGCCATCGGTCCGACAATGGTCGCGCCAACCGGGCGTCCCTTGACGACCATCACCTTCACAAACCCGATGCGCTTGCCTTCAGCGACAGCGCGGTCATTGTCGCCGATCTGGGCGCGTACCACCTCGAGCTTGTCGCCATGGGCGTCGCGCGCTTCGGCCTCCGACAGGCCCACCTGCGCGATCTCGGGATCCGTGTAGGTCGCGCGTGGGATATGGTCGGTCCGCGCTTTCGCGGGCAGGCCGAGCACGGCAGAGCGCACGACGATCCCGGCGTGATAGCCCGCAAGGTGGGTGAATTGCAGCCCGCCCGCCGCGTCGCCAATGGCATAGACCTTGCGGTTCGTCACCGAGCGCAGCGATGCGTCGACCTTGACGCCGTGGCGCGCGTATTCCACGCCCGCTTTCTCAAGATCGAGCTTATCCACATTGACCTTGCGTCCCACCGCGACCAACAGATGCGAGCCGGAGATGTCCCCTTGGCTGGTGTGGACCGTCACGGCACCCTGCGCGCCTGAGACTTTCTCGGCGTTCGCGCCCTCGACGAACACGACGCCTTCGTCGCGCAGCCGGTCGATCACGATCTCGGCGGCCTCTGGGTCTTCACGCCCCATGATCTTGGCACCCTCCACGACCGTCACTTTGGAACCGAGGCGGACATGCGCCTGTGCCATCTCCAGCCCGATCACACCGCCGCCGATGATGACCAGATGGTCCGGCTTCTCACGCAGATCGAAGATGTTCTCGTTGGTGTAGTGCGGCACGTCTGCCAGCCCCGGGATCGGCGGCACAAACGGGCCGGAGCCCGTCGACACCACAATGCGGCGCGCCTTGATCACCGTGGACCCGGCCTGAACCTCCGTCGCGGAGATAAAGCGGCCGTATTCGCGGATGACCTTCACGCCGAAGCCCTCGAAACGCTCCTGGCTGTCGTGCGGCTCAATGGTGGCGATGGCGTGGGCCACGTGGTCCTTGGCCGCGGCATAGCTTACCTCGGGCATCACCGGGGTCACGCCGAGGGGTGCGCCGGCTTCCATCGCGTGGGCCTGCTTGCCCGCGGCGATGAGCGCCTTGGAGGGAACGCAGCCGTAGTTGAGGCAGTCGCCGCCCATCTTGTGGCCTTCAAGGAGGACAATCCGGGCGCCCATCTGGGCCGCACCGGCGGCGACGGACAGCCCGCCCGAGCCTGCGCCGATGATCAGAATGTCGGTCTCGATACGGTCCATGATGGTGTCCTCGGGGTGAACGGTTTGGTGGGCAGGGGCGGGAGCTGCATCAAACATGGATCAAAGACCTTTCTTGCCGCGCACAGCCTTCAGCAGGATCGGCAGCGCGGCCAGGGCGGCCAGGCCCAAGATCGGCAGCAGGATCTGCGGCTGGAAGATGATCCCCAGGTCCGGCGTCTCGCCCGCGGCAAAGACATCGCCCAGCCCGGCGCCAACAGATGTGTAGACGAGCGCGCCGGGAATGATCCCAAGGAACGTCGTGATCACGAAACGCGACAGCGGCACACCGACGAAAGAGGGCACAAGGTTGGCCACGAAGAAGGGCACGGCCGGCACAAGGCGGATGAGAAAGAGCATTTCCCACTGATTCCGGTCGATGCCGTCCTTGATCTTCTTCACCGACCCCGAAGAGGCATCCATCTTTGCCGCCAGCCGGTCCCCCAGGCCCCAGCGCGCCGCCAGGAAGATGGCCATCGCCCCGATGGTGGCGCCGGTAACGTTAAAGAGCACGCCCGGAAACGTTGCAAAGAGAAAGCCGCCCGTCAGCGTCGCGATGGTTGCGCCCGGCAGCGAGAACGCCACGATCACGACATAGGCCGCGATAAAGGCGAGCACGGTCAGCAGATAGTTCGCGTCGCGGAAGGCAATCAGAGCCTCCCGATTCTCCGCGAGGGCCGCGAAGGTCAGATGGTCTTTCAGCAGCACGGCCCCCGCGACCGCCGCCAGGCCAATGACAGCCAGCGGCAAGTAGCGGAGCATCCCGCTCTTGGTCTGGCGTGTGGAAAGGTCGGTCTGGGGCATATCAGTCATGGCGGGGCGTCCTGTGCGGTGTGGCGTTGGGGAATAGATGCCCCAATTCGCGCTGCGCTGTACCGGTGATCACGCCCCCTTGATCGCCCTCTCGCGCTTCTGTGAGAATGCCCCGCCCAGCGCCCCGATATTGTAACAATCCTACCGCATGGGCGAATACATGTTTCACAGTGCAACGGAATTGACTTCAAGCGCAGGAAACCCTATTCGCCAACGCTCGAACAGGGTGTGCTGGCCGATCGCGCGGGCACCCTTTGGCCTTTATCACGCGCTCGCCCTTGAATTCCAAGCTCTTGCGGCGCTGACCGACCCGGAGACGATGCGATGAAACGGACGTATCAGCCCTCGAATCTCGTGCGCAAGCGGCGCCACGGCTTCCGTGCACGCATGGCGACCAAAGCCGGCCGCAAGATCCTGAACGCGCGCCGCGCCCGTGGCCGCAAGAGCCTCAGCGCCTAAGGGATGGGCGCGCACCTGCCTCCCCTGCCAGCACAGCGGCTGGTGGGGTTGACGCGCAGGGCAGACTTTCTCGCCGCCGCAAGAGCGCGTCGGGCCGGCGTGCCGAGTGTCGGTGTGCAGGCACGACAGCGAAGCGCCCCGGACGGGGCAGATGCCGATGCAATCCGCGTCGGCTTTACGTGTTCCAAGAAGGTCGGAAACGCTGTCGCCCGCAATCGCGCAAAGCGGCGGTTGCGCGAGGCCGCGCGCATGGTGCTCGCGCAGGCGGGGCGGCCGGGCTGGGATTACGTGCTGATCGGTCGCGCGGGCGCCACGGCGGAGCGTCCCTTTGCCGCGCTGCTGGAGGACTTGCGTCAGGCGCTCGACCGGGTGCACCGCCCCGCCCATGGCACGCGACGTCCGGCGCCCGCAGCGGCACAGCCCAGATCCTCCGCCCCCTCGGGACACCAGCGATGAGCCCCCTGGCCCGTGTGATTGCTCTTCCCATTCGCGGCTACCGGCTGTTGCTGTCGCCGTGGCTCGGCCACGCATGCCGGTTTCAACCGACCTGCTCGGTCTACGCGCTGGAGGCGCTGGAGCGGCACGGCGCCATCAGAGGCACCTGGCTCGCCGCCCGCCGTCTGACGGCCTGCCACCCCTGGGGGCGCTCAGGCTATGACCCGGTGCCCGGTGCCGACCCGGATCATGACAGGCGCGCCTCCTCGCGCCGAGTGGATGTGTCCAAGCCGGGCAAGCATTCATGAGCATGTCGCCTTCGAGCGCCATATACCGTCGGCCTTTTCGAACGAAACGCCATTGGCCGACGCGCGGCTCACGCACCCTGCGCACGCGTGCAGTTTGAAGGTAGGGCCAACAGGAGGGCACTGTCCTGGAGGTCTTGGTGCCGCCGCCTGAAACCGTCTGGACGTCAGGGCTTCCTGGCCATGTGCACCGTAACGGTATCGCCGATACGGAACAGGATGAGGTAAGCCGGGATCAGGTGGAAGAGCTCGCCATATGGCCCCTCCATCTCCACACCCTTCTTGATTGCCTTGACCATCAGGCTCACATGGCGCGGCGCTTGCTTGACCTCGCGCGCCAGCCGCTTGACCGGTTTCAGAATAACCCCAAAGTCGCTCTCTGGGTCTTTCTTCATCAGCTTGAGCGCATAGGCGAGCTGGTCCTGAAGCTCGGTCAGCTCGGCGACCATCGCCTCCATCCAACTCACCTGTGCCTTTACGTCGTCAGGCAGTTCCTCAAACGCCTTGTCGGAACTGAGCTTCGTGATCTCGACATGCTTGCTCAGCACCGACCGCGCGCGCTTGATCGCCTCCTTCAGGCGCTTGTCCGTCACCTTCTCCTTCTTCAGAAGCATGTGCGTCTTGGTGAGGTCGGTTGAGAGGCGTACGAGCTCCTTTTCGGCCTTCGAGAGCTGGTCTTTGATCTTGGCCTCATCGGGACCGTTGGACTGGGGCATGCAAATCACTCACACTATGACTTTCCGTAACGCTAACACGTCTCATCCCGATTTGCACCACGCAGGGGATCCGACCCCGTGACTCACTGCTTTTCAAAAGTGAGGACAACCTCACCCAATGCCACGCCAAAGCGCGACAGCCGGGCGATGTTGAGAACGCGGTCATCCGCGAGAAGCCACATCCAGTCGTCAAAGGTCGCGCGGAGCGTCTCGACGCTGCCGTCAGCGGCCGGAATTGGCAGATCGATCGTGTAGCGCCAGTTGAACGTGTCGCCACGTTCCTCACCGGTCGCAACCCCAAGGACGCCATCGGCCGTCCCGTCCCAGGTCTCCGCGCCGGTCTTGCGGAGCCGCCAGACCCGGCGCTCGGTGGCGCCATCCTCATAGACGAAGTCCTCTGTGAGGGTCAGGACTTCGCCGTCCCATGTGCCCAAAATGTCGACCTCGAAGCGGCGACGCACGGTGCCGAACCGATCCTGGAACTGACCATAGGCGACGGACCGTCCGACGAAAAACTCCTCCAGATTGAGCTGGCGGTCGGACAGTTTGGGATCGTCGAGCGACGGCTGGCCCGCGCAGGCCGACAAAAGGATCAAGGAGGCCAGAAGGATAGATCGCATGGGTTGCACTCCGCTCGTGTGGGGCGCAACCTAGAGCGCACCGTTCGAAAGTCGGGCCACAGCAAGCGGATGCCCGGCCGCATCACACATCGCTGCGGAGCATCACTCCAGATCCACGAAGAACGACGCGCGCGGCTCGCGGGCTGTGACGCGGGGAAAGTAAATCCACGCGTAGACACGAAGCGCACTGTAGATCAGTGCCTTACGCAAGAAACCGACCTTCGCCGCCGTCATCGCGGCCCACATGATGTCGTCGGCGAAGCGGCGGCGCTCGACGGTGCCCTGCCCGTCTAGGATGCGCCAGGCAATCGTGAGGTAGTCGTGCACTACGGCTGCCTCCAGCCAGGGCCCGACCCGCCCGACGAGACCGCGAAACAAGGGCGGTACGCTTGTCAGATCCGTCAGCAGCCCGCGCGGGACAACGATATCTTGGGGGATGTCGTCGCCGTTGATCCAGGTCACACGGTAGTCGGCCCCCAGAACGAATTTCGCGTCCTCGCCCGTCCGTGTCCGCGCGGCGTCCTTGAACCGCAGGAGGGTGAGGTCATCCCGGTAGGTGAGGCTCCGGACTCCGGTCGAGCCCTCGGGGTAGGGTGAAACGTGCGATGCGGTTTGCGTGTCAGGCATGGTGCTTCTCCGTAGCGATTGTCGGGCAGATCGCCTACACCCGGCGCGCGATGCTTGATGATGCCGACGAAATACACCCTCTGTTTCAGGGCGCCCCTGCTACGACCGAATTCCGAAAGCTGCGCAAACGCATCGTTCGCAGCGCGCGGGAGGCGGTCGATCAATACGGCATGGTCACCGAGCGCAACGCGCGCTGGCTCGTTTGCCTCTCGGGTGGAAAGGACAGTTACACGCTACTCGCCGCGCTGACGGAGCTGAAGTGGCGCGGCCTCCTGCCCGTCGACATTCTTGCGTGCAATCTCGACCAGGGACAGCCGGGCTTTCCGGCGACGGTGCTGCCGGAATTTCTGGAGCGGATGGGCGTTCCGCACAGGATTGAGTACCAGGACACGTACTCGATCGTTATGGACAAGGTACCAGCCGGGCGCACGTATTGTGCGCTCTGCTCGCGTCTGCGGCGCGGCAACCTCTATCGGATCGCGCGTGAGGAAGGGTGCACGGCGGTCGTCCTCGGACACCATCGCGACGACATTCTCGAAACGTTCTTTATGAACCTCTTTCACGGCGCGCGGCTCGCGGCGATGCCACCCAAACTTGTCAACGAAGAAGGTGATCTCTTCGTGCTGCGCCCGCTGGCGCATGTCGCAGAGACAGATTGCGAAAAGTTTGCGCGCGCCATGAACTACCCGATCATTCCATGCGACCTTTGCGGCAGTCAGGACGGGCTGCAGCGCCAGCAGATCAAGGCGATGCTCGATGGCTGGGAGAAAAACCGTCCGGGCCGCCGACAGGTGATGTTTCGCGCATTGATGAATGCCCGACCCTCACACTTACTGGATGCCAAACTGTGGGATTTCGCGGGGTTGACGCTTGGGCGGGCCGATCCGCCTGACTTGCAGCTCGAAACTGACGAAAATTGAAGCGAAATCGTCTCGGCTCGTTAAACATCTGATCACGCTCAGCGCGTAGCGTCGCCTCGTCGGGGTTTTCCGACCCCCAGGGAGACGCAGATGAACGCAGCCGCCACGCACAAACCGTCAAGACGGACGTGGGTGCGTACCGTGGGGCGCTCGATCAAGCGCACCATACTGCGTCCGCAAGTGCTCGCTTTTCTTCCTGCGCTGGCGCTCGGCGGCTATTGGTTTGGCGCGCAGGGCGTCCTGATGATCTTCGCGCTCACCCTGCCACTTCTGTTCGTCTTGGGCGGGCTCTTTGACCGCGAAACGCCCCCCATGGATGGGCTGACAGGGGCGTTGACACAGGTCGCTCTCGAAGAAGCCACCGACGATTCGATGTTTGCGGCGCATTCCGGGGCAGATGCCTCGATCCTGATCGCATTCGAAATTGACGATGCCGAGGCCCTTGAGGCGCGGCTCGGACCCCGCGGGATGGAGCTTGTGATCTGCTCCGTTGCCGACCGACTGCAATCCACGCTGCGTGCACAAGATCGCATCGCGCGCATGGGAGACTACCGCTTCGGCATCCTCCTGGCACAAGTGCGCAACGCGAGCATGGATGTGGCCCTCGGCGCGGTCGAACGCCTGCAAAGCGCTGTGGGAGAGGGGATCAGCCTGGATGCCGGGTCCGTTCACGTCACGCTCTCAGCCGGGACCTGCCTGGAGCGACGCGCGCCGCAGCGGACTGGCAAGGCCATGGTGGCCTCCGCCCTACTGGCGCTCGACGAAGCGCGCTTGGTGGGGGGCGGTGCCGTCCGCAACTTCTCGGCGGAGCTGCGCGCGCGCGTTGATACGCGGCAATCCCTGTCGCTGGATTTCGCGCGCGCCCTCGACGACGGGGAGATTATCCCCTGGTTCCAGCCGCAGGTCTCCGCACAAACCGGTCAATTGGCTGGTTTCGAAGCACTGGCGCGCTGGCAGCATCCGGAGCGCGGCCTGGTGTTACCAGCTGAATTCCTGCCCGTTGCGGAAGCGACCGGCCAGATGGAGCGCCTTGGCGAAATCATGCTGTATCAAGGTCTGGCAGCCCTTCGGCGGTGGGACAGGGCCGGCTTCACCGTGCCCCGAATCGGTGTCAATTTTTCCTCCGCGGAGCTGCGCAATCCCAAGCTCGTCGAGAAAGTACGCTGGGAACTCGACCGGTTCGACCTCGATCCCCAACGCCTCGCGGTCGAAGTTCTGGAGACCGTGGTTGCGCGTACCGACGATGATGTGATCACAAGGAACATCGCTGAATTGGCTCGGATGGGCTGCGTCATTGATCTGGATGACTTCGGTATCGGCGCCGCTTCCATCTCGAACATTCGGCGTCTCGCGGTGTCTCGAATCAAGATCGATCGTTCCTTTGTTACCCGGATCGACACTGACGAAGACCAGAAAAAGATGGTGGACGCTTTGTTGTCTCTTGCCGAAAAGCTCGAGCTTGAAACCCTTGCAGAAGGGGTCGAGACCTTGGCAGAACATGCGCTTCTCGCCAAACTCGGGTGCCACTTCGTCCAAGGCTTCTCGATCGCTCGACCGATGCCTATCGAGGACGCTCAAGCCTGGCTCCAGCGGCGCGAGGCGCGTGGCGCCAAAAGCGCGAGTGCCGAGCAATTGTCCGCCTGAGCGGGCAGAGCAGCCGCCGCTCAACGCCTGCTTTTCTGCACGCGCGACATACCGAGTGTTGAACCCATTCAAGCGCGGGCCCATGTCCGTCGCATGCATGTTGTTTGTCGCCACACGGCTCAATCCGGGCTTTTGTCTTGACCTTTGGCGTGATGCCGGATTGAACCGGGCGCGTCTCCCCTTTCCGCTTCACCGGTGCTCTGCTGATGGACGATCAGAACAAGAACCTTATCCTCGCCACTGCGCTGAGCTTTCTTGTCATTCTCGTTTGGTTTCTCCTCTTCCCACCGCCGGAGGAGCCTCTGCTGCCGCCAGACGTCACCCCCGCGGAAACGGTGATTGACGATACCACCGGTGACGTGATCGCAACAGTGCCCCGCGCCGCGGACACGCCTGGGACGGTAACATCCACGGCAACTCCCGACGCCGACGCGGTCGCTGACGCGCCGCGCGTCGACATCGAAACGCCCAAGCTCTCCGGCTCGATCTCGCTGATTGGCGGACGCATCGACGATCTTGCGTTGTCGACCTACCGCGAAACGCTCGACGTCGAGAGCTCAAATGTGACGCTGCTGCGCCCCGTTGGCGAAGACGCGGCCTATTACGCACTCTATGGGTGGGCACCCAGCGGTACATTGACACCCGAAGACGTGCCGGGAACAGAGACCGAGTGGCAGGTGGAAGAGGGCACCACTCTGACACCGGAGACACCGATCACACTGCGCTGGGACAGTCAGTCCGGTCTGATCTTTCGGCGTAAGGTCGAAGTCGACGAGGACTATCTCTTCACAATCACGCAATCAGTGCAGAATCCGACCGAGACCGCACATCGCGCAGCGCCGTACGGCATCATCGCGCGGCACGGCCTGCCGAACGATCTGGCGAACTTCTTCATCCTTCACGAAGGTGTGGTCGGCATGGCCGACGGAACGCTCATTGAACAGGGTTACGATGATGTCGCCGAGGAGGACATCCTGCCCGCCCTGGGAACGCCGGGTCAGATTGTGGAGAATGTGCAGAGCGGCTGGATCGGTTTCACCGACAAGTACTGGATGACGACGCTCATTCCCGAGCCAGGGCTGCCGACACGACTGTCCATGCTCTATCAGGCGGGCGCGGACATCTACCAAACCCAATCCATCAAACCGACGATGGACATCGCACCGGGCGGCAGCGCGGAGCAGGTGACGCGGCTCTTTGCCGGCGCAAAAGAGTGGGACGTGATCCGGTCCTACCAAAATGAAAAGCCGATTGACGGCTTCCTGGATTCGATCGACTGGGGCTGGTTCTACTTTCTCACCAAGCCGATCTTCGCGGTGCTGCACTGGCTGAACCTGCTGATCGGCAACATGGGTTGGGCGATCATCGCGTTGACCTTGCTGATCAAGGCGGTCCTTCTGCCTCTGGCCTACAAGTCCTACGTCTCCATGGCGAAGATGAAAGAACTTCAGCCAGAGATGGAAAAGATCAAGGAGCGTGCTGGCGACGATCGTCAGAAACTCCAGCAAGAGATGATGGAGCTCTACAAGAAGGAAAAGGTCAATCCGGCGTCCGGCTGTCTGCCGATCCTGCTTCAGATCCCGATCTTCTTCTCGCTCTACAAGGTGATCTTCGTCACAATCGAGCTGCGGCACGCAGCCTGGCTGGGGCCATTTCAGGATCTGTCCGCACCGGATCCAACCTCGATCTACAACCTCTACGGCCTGTTACCCTGGGCAGCACCAGAGCCAACGTCGATCATGGCGCTCCTGTTCATCGGAGTGCTGCCGCTCATCCTTGGTATCTCGATGTGGCTTCAGATGAAGTTGAACCCGGCGCCCACCGATCCGACCCAGCAGATGATCTTTGCATGGATGCCGTGGATCTTCATGTTCATGCTGGGCGGTTTCGCAAGCGGGCTGATCGTGTACTGGATCGCCAACAACGTGATCACATTCACGCAGCAGTACTTCATTATGCGCAGTCAAGGCTACAAACCGGATATAATCGGAAACATTACCTCGGGTTTTCGAAAGTCCAAGAGCGATGCAAAGTAGGGCAGTGCACGAATGAGCGCGACGCTGGTCCATATCTTTCGTCATCCGATCAAAGGGATCGGGAGCGAGCCACTGCAAAGGGCGACGCTCAGCCCCGAGCGTGCCTTGCATGGGGACCGTGCCTGGGCCCTTTTGAACGCGGCCGCTCCGGATACCGACGACTGGCAACCGCGGCGCAACTTCCTTCAGGTCGCCTCAGGTCCGGCGCTGGCACCCATCACAGCCGCATCCGAGGGGGAGGAGAAGGTCTGCCTCAGCCATCCAGAGCGTGACGATCTGGTGCTATCGCCCGCCAAGGACGCGAGCCCTCTCGCCGCCTGGCTCGAGGGCCTCTGGCCGTCGGACAGGCCGGGCCCGGGGCGCCTCGTACGCGCACCCGGACACGGGATGACGGACATGGCAGAGCCCTACGTGTCGGTTGGAAGCCTTTCGGCCTTGGCTGAACTCTCCGAACGCGCAGGTCAGGCTCTCGACATGCGTCGCTTCCGGATCAACCTTTGGGTCGACGGGCTTGCGCCTTGGTCGGAGTTTGAGCTGATCGGCAAGACCTTTCACATTGGTGAAGTCGAAGTCATGGGGGCCGAACCGATCGGACGGTGCCGCGCCCCAGAGGCCAACCCGGCCACGGGTCTGCGCGACGCCCCGACCAACCAGCTCCTGCAAGACGGATGGGGCCACACAAACTTCGGGATCTACATTAGGGTCGCGCAGGGCGGCGACATCACGGTGGGCGCCCCCGTCACCCTTCCATGACTTTGCCGTTCCCCCTCGCCGATCCGCCCGACCCCCCAACGCAGGAGGCGGGGCGCAAGCTCTTTGCGCGCGGTGCAACGTTCCTGAAGGGCGTCGTGGCGATGGACGGTCTGCCGCCTGCGGATCGTGCCGAAATCTGCTTTGCCGGCCGGTCGAATGTCGGAAAGTCCTCGCTGATCAATGCGCTCACGGGGACGAAAGCCCTTGCCCGTGCGTCCAACACGCCCGGGCGAACCCAGGAGATCAATTACTTCGAGCTTGGCGCCAGCCACTACCTCGTTGATCTGCCTGGCTATGGCTATGCCAAAGCGCCTCTGCCGGTGGTCGAGCGCTGGCAACGCTTGCTGAAGGCTTACCTCTCCGGGCGCGCTTCGCTGCGCCGCGCCTTTGTTCTGATCGACGCACGGCACGGCATCAAACCTGTGGATGCCGAGATCCTGGGCCTTCTGGACAAGGCAGCCGTGCCCTTTCAGACGGTGCTGACCAAGGCGGACAAGGTCAAGGCCGCGGAGCGGGACAAGGTCTTGGACCAGGTGCGCGCCGCGCTTCAGGCCCACCCGGCTGCATTTCCCGAGCTGCTCGTCACATCGTCGGAAAAGGGTGACGGCATCCCCACGCTGCGCAGTATCATCGCGAGCCTCGCCTGAGGCAGCGCATGGCCGCGCCCACGGCTCGGGATGTGCGCTGATCCGGCCTCACCGATCTGCGCAGCCGGATCAGGCAGGCGCGGAGTGCATCGGCGCTGGCCCGTCACGGACCATGAGATGAAGCGCCGCCGAAGCGATCCCAAGCAGGATCGACACCTGCCAAACAAGATCGTAATCGGCGTAGAGGTCAAAGCGCTGCCCCGCCCACCAGACGCCGATGAAGCCGCCAAGCTGATGGCTGAGGAAGACAAATCCGAAGAGCGTCGCCATGGCGCGCGGACCGAACATCGTCAGCACAAGCGCACTTGTCAGCGGCACTGTCGACAGCCACAGCACACCCATCATGGCAGCAAAGACCATGACGGACGTCGGCGTCAGCGGTGCGGAGATGAAAACCAGAATGACCACGGCGCGCAGCCCGTAAATGGACGCCAGCACGTAGGGCTTGGGGAAGACGGTCCCCAGGCGCGATGCAAGCAGCGTCCCGAAGATGTTCGCCAACCCGACGACCGAGAGCGCCTGCAGCCCCCAACCGCGCAGCTCCTCCGGGGTCATCGTCGTCCCGCTGCAGAAGTATTGAACGTAGGTCGGCAGATGCGCGGAAATGAACGCGACGTGAAAGCCGCAGACAAAGAACCCCGCGCAAAGAAAGACATAGCTGGGCTGCTGAAAGGCATTCGCGATGGTTTGCATCAGCGGCGGCGCAGGAGGCGCGGCCGCAGCGGGCGCGGGCTCTTCGAGACGCAGCAACGGGATGCACAGCGCCATCGGCAACAACAAAAGCATGAGGATGGTAAGCGCCATGCGCCAGTCCAACCAGTCCGTCAGCGCCGCCGCGAGGAGCGGCATCACGACCTGTCCCGCGGAGCCCAGCGCCGAGGTGATCCCGAGGTATGTGTCACGCTTGTCCACCGGAGCGGCCCGCCCGACAACAGCCAACACCAGCCCGAACGCCGTTCCCGCGATCCCCATGCCGACCAAGAGCCCCGCGCCGAGGTGCATCGTGGCAGGGGACGCCCCGTAGACCACGAGCGCCATCCCGGCCCCGTAGCACAGGAATCCGGTCCAGAGCGCGCGCCGGTCGCCGTACTTGTCCGCAAGCATGCCGAAAACGGGCTGTGCGACCCCCCAGATCAGATTTTGCAGGGCCAGCGACAGCGAAAAGACGGCGATCTGCCCGTCGAAGAGATCCTGAGACAGCGGCTCGACAAACCCTCCGAAGACCGAGCGAAGCCCGAAAGACAGAGCGAGGATGAGCCCTCCGGCCACCACGATCACGATCATGGAGCGCTGCGCTCCGACTGCTGCGGATGAACTTGGAGATGTCACGGAAGCTGACCTTGCGAGAAACGAACAGGGCGAGTCGCATTCGCCTTTGCACTGCACTGTGCCCAAGCCAGGCGGGTGTGGAAAGGCCTGTCCGCGGCAGGATGCGTGCGGACTTAGGACAACCCGTCTGTGGCGTGCTAGCGTTGCGAGATAAGCTGGCAGCGCGCCGGGCGGATCTTGAGAGCGCCCCGTGGTCCAGAACGTTGCGCACAGGAGCGGGAGAGCGACATGCGGCATTCGAAGGCGATATGGCTCTCGGTCGCTCTGGTCGCGGTGTTCGCGGGCGCCGTCGCAGCGCAGTCGGCGAAGGACGGCGCACCGGGAGACGCCGGTGTCGTACCGCTGGCGGCCAAGGACGGCGGGCCTCGCCGCTGGCGCGTCACAGCCCCGACCGGAGCCACGCTGCACACCCGCCCCGACCGGGCCGCAGATGCCGCAGCCGAAGCCGCACCCGGCGCCGTCCTGTCGAACATGGGGTGCGACACGCACGGTTCGGAGGTTTGGTGCGATGTCCGTCCTTTTCGGGGCGGACCTCGCGGCTACGCCGAGCGACAGGCGCTCGCGCCGGCACCCGGCCCGGACGGCGCGGTGCCTTTCGGGCCAAACACCAGTGCCACGCGTGCCGCAAAGCGCGCGTTCGACGCCGAAACACAGGTCGCCTGCGCGCAGGAAGCCGGTCAGACGCTTGGGCAATGTGCAGCGGGGGTGGCACGCGCCGACGGTGGCGACGCAACGGTCGCTGTCACCTTTCCGAACGGCTTTCGTCGGATGCTGTATTTTCTGCAGGGAGAGTTCGTATCTGCCAGCACGACGATGTCAGGCAACGGAAGGGTCATCGACTGGCTGCGCTTCGACGGCATGTTCGTGATCCGGGTGGACGACCAGCGCTACGAGTTTCCCGAGAGCCTTGTCTATCCCCACTGACCACAAAGGCAGGCCGACGTCGTACGGAGGACCGGTGCAGATGGCGTGCCGCCCGGAACACCGGACGGCACGTATTTAGGGTGTTGCGGTTTCCCTGAAATGCGCCCCTCCCGTCCGCGCGGCCACGTCTCTGACGTCGGGCCACACGGGTAGAGAGGGGAGGCACACAAGGGCAACCACCCAGTCGCGATCAGTTAGGCGACAGCCGATGGATCGTGCCGGCATCGACAGCGGCATAAAGTGCGCCGTCTGGCCCGAGGACGAGCGAACGGAACCGCCCAGATTCCATAGGCAGTGTCATCTCCATTACATCGACCACTTCGGCGCCATCGTCAGAGAGCTCGAACACATCGATGCGCTGGCCGATCGGCGTCCCGCCAAAGCCGATGCCCATGATCCCGACGACGAGGTTGCCGTTCCAGTCGCCCCAGGCGTCGCCCTCCAGGAAGGCCGCGGACGACGTGCCCTGCGACCAGCCGTTGTTGTCCCACATCGGCACCATGGCGTCGGGATACGTATCGAGATCCGTCATGGGCATGAAGGAAGCGCGCTCATAGCGGTCCATCCCCTCCATCTGGTTCGGACTGTACCCGCAATAGTTGTCCGGGCAGTCGCCCCGGCCTGCGATGTTCGGCCGTGGATCCCAACCGGCGTTGCCGCCGTTGACCAAGAGCGTGATCTCGTCGGAATGCCAGGGCCCATGCTCCGCCGCGATTGCGGCTCCCGTATCCGGATGGAAGGCGATCCCCTGCACATTGCGGTGGCCGTAGGTATAGGTGCGCGCGTCAAAGCCCTCGGGCGGCGCGTTGTCGGGATGGGCATTGCCATCGGTGTCCATGCGCATAATCTTTGACCCCATCAGGGTGGGGCTCTGCGGCACCTCGCCGTTATGCGTGTCACCGGTGGTCAGCCAGAGCGCCCCATCCGCGCTGAACCGGACACGCCCGCCGTTGTGCGCGCCGGGGCCACCGAACGGGTGGTCCGACGCTTGCGGTTTGTAGGCCACATCATCGACGATGTCGGTGCGGTCCGAGACGCTGGAGAAGTCATCGCTGACAACCAGACGCATAAGACGGTTCGTGCCCGGCGCGGTCATGTTTGACGTCGAATAAACGTAGATCCGGCGGTTCTCGGCGAAGTTGGGGTCGACAGCGACGCCCATCATCCCCGCCTGCCCCTCACAAAAGAGGTCCTCGGCGGTCCCGGCGTAGCCTTCGCTGCCCGTCATGCCCAACAGAGCGTTCACGTCTCCCGAGGGCATGCGAACGGACAAACCCTTGCATTTCTCGGTGAAGAACATCGTACCGTCGTCGAGAAACGCCATATCCCAGGGGCTTTCCAGCCCTTCCAGGACGGTGCTGTGCTGCAAGCTTGTCGTGTTGGTCGCATGCGCGGGTGCTGTGGCGACAAGCGCCGTCGCGGCAGTGAGTGCGGCGAGCGAAACGGCGCGCCGACCGAAGTGGCGATGAGACATAGTAGCTTCCTCCCTTGGTGCAACCGTGCGTTGAGTCGCGCGGTCTTAACCGTAGGGAAAGCTTAAGCCGTTGCGACACTCTGTCAACGACCCTGCCCATCGGCCCTGCGGGGTGTTCGGGCGGTTTGGGTGCCGCCTCTCTCCCGCTTGGGCGCTGCCGTGGCTCAAAAGGACTCCGCGATATATGTCGCCAGATTGGCGATTTCGTCGTCCGTCAGTTCTTCGGCAAGGGACATCATGATGGCCGAGTTCGGCCCGACCATCTCACGCGCGCGATACGTGGTGAGCCGATCCGCAATGTAGGAATAATCCCGTCCCGAGATCGACGGAAAGCTCGCCATGCCCCGTCCGGCCCGCCCGTGGCAATTCACGCAATTCTCGTTGTAGCGCGCTTCTCCGAGCGCCAGGTCGGTGGCCTGTGCCGGGGCGTGCGCCAGGATCAGCGCACCAAGCGCGGCCAAGGCCGTGATCGTCGTCTTCATCTGTGTCCTCCCATGGCCCGACATCCGGCGCAGGAAAGAGCCCACGCCCCGGGCCTGAGCGGGAACGTAGGTCAAGTCTCGCGGCACGGCCAGAGGCAGAACGGCAAACGACGCTGGCCGACCCACGGTCCAGCGGCCGGGCGCCGCCCTTAGAGCGGCCAGAAGAACGGGATCAGCAGCGAGGCCAACAGGCCGATCGACAGGTTGAGAGGAATGCCAACGCGCATGAAATCCGTGAAGCGGTAGCCGCCGGGTCCATAGACAAGCATGTTGGTCTGATACCCGATCGGCGTGGCAAAGGAGGCCGACGCGGCAACCATGACCGCAACGACGAAGGGGCGCGGATCGAGGCCGAGCGCCGCCGCCAATCCAATCGCGATCGGTGTGACGACCACTGCAACCGCGTTGTTCGACACAAGCTCCGTGAGGACAGATGTCAACAGGTAGATCGCCCAGATCATCAACACCGGCGGCAGCCCCGAGATGAGAGGGGCAATTGCGTCCACCATCAAGGCCACGGCACCCGACGCCTGGAGTGCTGCGCCAACACCGAGCATGGCGAAAATGAGCGTCAGCAACCGGCCGTCGACGAACGAAAACGCCTCGTCCGCATCGACACAGCGCGTCAGCAAGACCGCTGCCACCGCCAGAATTGCCAAAAGCAGGATCGGCGCCACCCCCACCGCAGCGAGCGCCACAAGTGCCACCAGTGCCGAAATGGCCACCCAGGCGCGGCTCCGCCGGTAAGCGCGTTGCGTCGGTTGGGTCACGTCGACGAGGTCCATGTCCGCGGCGAGGCGTTGGATGTCCTCCGGCGCGCCCTCCAGAAGGAGGGTGTCACCGACCCGCACCACCAGGTCGTCCAGCTGTCGGCCGATGTTCTGGTTCCTGCGATGCACCGCAAGCGGATAGACGCCGTAGCGCCGCCGCAGTCGCAGCGCGCCCAGCGACCGCCCAACCATGCGCGCACCCGGCGTGATCAGCACCTCGACCGTCTCGGTCCGGACAGATGAGAGCTTGTCGATGGAGCGCAAGTCCTTGTTTTCCTGTAGGCTGAGCAGTTCCGCCATCTCGGTGCGCAACACGACCCTGTCGCCTGCGGCAAGGGTGACACCGCGCATGTCGCGCCGCAGCGAGGCATCGCCCCGCAGCACGTCGACAACACGGACCCCGTCGCGCCGAAAGATGTCCACCTCCTGCACCGGCTGGTCGATCAGTGCCGAACCCTCGGGCACCGCGACTTCCGTGAAGAACTTCATCCGCGATTTGTCGGTCAGGACGTTGGCCATGCTGTCGCGCTCCGGCAGCAAACGCGGCGCGATGAAACGCAGGTAGAGCCCGCCCCAGGCCACGAGGAAAACCGCGAGAGGCGTGACCTCGAAGATCGTAAAGGCCGCCAGCCCCTCGGCGCGGGCCACGCCATCGACAAGCAGATTGGTCGAGGTGCCGATCAACGTCAGCGTCCCCCCGAGGATCGCGGCATAGGATAGAGGGATCAGCAGCTTGGAGGCCGATTGCCCCAGGGTCTTCGACAGTTGAACCACGATCGGGATCATCACGACGACCACCGGCGTGTTCGAGACCACCGCCGAGGCCAACACGACAAACGCCAGAAGCGCAGCGACCGCCCGGCGCGGGCTCGCGGCAGCCTGCGCCTGTGCGATCTGGGTGAACCAGTCCAGCGCGCCCGTGCGCACCAGCGCCCCCATCACGAGAAACATCGCAGCAATGGTCCAGGGCGCCGGGTTGGAGAGCACGTCCAGCGCGGCCTCATAGGGCAGCACACCCGTTGCCAGCAGGACGGACACCCCTCCGATCGCCGTCACCTCCGCCGGAAAGACCTCCCTCAGAAAGAGCACGAACATCGCCGCGACAACGCCCAGTGCGATGACGGCATCCGTCTGAGGTCCGAGGGAGAGAAGGTCCATCTACGCTCCGTTGCGTTGCGGGGGGCCTTGCGCCAAACATGCCTAGCACGGAAGGGGCGCGGCGCAAGCGCGCTCTGCACGGGGGACGGCAGCCTGTGGATGCGCCGATGCCGTCCCGATGCCGCTGCGTCCGGCCCGGCGGCCGCCGTTCAGCCCGCGTGGTCGCGCGCCGAGGGTTGGCGCGGCTGGACCAGAAAGAGACCCGCGAACATGCAGCCCAGCGCGATCCAGAAGCTGCTGCCGTAGCTCTCGCCCAAGAGCAGCATCGCCCACATCACGCCAAAGCCGGTGACGAGATAGCTCACCTGAGCGGCAAACACGGCGCCCGCACGCCCCACCATCCAGACGTAGCCCGAATAGACCAGCGCATGGATCACCGAGGACAGGACAATCGCCGCATCAGGCGCACCATAGGGCGGCAGGGGGTTGATCCATGTCCCGCTGGCGACGGCGATCGGGGTGGCCAGAAGTGCTCCCACGACCGAGGCGCCAAAGAGCAGTTGCACCGGATCGAGCGCTTGCGTGCCGTACCGGGCGACGAAGTTCCCCTCGAAGGCGTAGAGCGCCGGCGCCACCAGGGCGAGCGGCAACCAAATCGCAAAGCCGAGCGATGCCCCATCGCTCGCCAGGAGCTGCCCCGGGGAGGCGAGCAAGACCACCCCGAGAAGGCCGAGCATCAGCCCGATGAGGCGCGGCCATCGGAACCGGTCGATGCCCCAGGCCAGCGCGATGGGGAATGCAAAGAGCGGCACGGTCGACAGCACGATCGACAGCCAGCCAGACGGCAGGTGACGTGCGGCCTCGTAAAACGCGGTGTTAGGCAGCAAAGTCCCAACCAGGGCAATGATGAGGTAAAGCCGCAGCGCCTGCCGATCGGTCCGGACGGGCAGACGCCGCGCCGCCAGGATCCCGCCGAGGAGGACGGCACCGAGGACAAGCTGCCAGAAGATGATGCCGAAATGTCGGTACCCTTCCGAAACGGCGATCTTGGACAGAGGCTGTGTCATGCCCCAGCCCGCGCCAAGCAGCGCGAGCAATGCTGTGAGGGTGAGCCATGTCTGCCGGGTCATGGCGACCGTCGCCGCGATTCTGCGCGCGTCCCCCTCAAGGAAGAGCCCATGCTACCTGACGCGCCGCGAATGCTCACGACGCGGCGATCGGCCCTGGCCCCGGCCCCGCCTGCGCCAGGCGGCCACCTTGCCGGACCATCTCTACGCGCGTCGCCCGACCAGTTGCGTCATCGGTCTCGACATAGAGGCCCGAGAGCGTCGCCTCCCCCGCTGCCGGCTCAAACCGCCCTTTCTGCATGCCCGTCACGAAGCGGCGCATTGGCTCGGCCTTGTCCATGCCGATCACACTGTCATAGGCGCCGCACATGCCCGCATCCGTCAGATAGCCCGTGCCGCCGTCAAAGATTTGCGCGTCTGCTGTCGGCACATGCGTGTGTGTGCCCACGACAGCGCTTACCCGTCCCGCGCAGAAATGGGCCATCGCCATCTTTTCGGAGGTCGCCTCGCAATGGACATCGATCAGCGCCGCTTGCACCTGCCCGCCCCTGGGGTGGGCCTTGAGCATAGCGTCGAGCGCGGAGAACGGGTCGTCAAAGGGGCGCTTCATGAAGACCTGCCCCAGCACCTGCGCCACGAGGATCCGCCGCCCACCGGACAGCTCGAAAACACGCGCACCCCGCCCCGGGGCGGACTTTGCGTAGTTCAACGGGCGCAGAATCCGCGTCTCCTTCTCAATGTATTGCAGCATTTCGGAGCGATCGAAGGCGTGATCGCCCAGCGTCAGGCAATCGGCCCCGGCCGCCAGCAGTTGCTTGGCATGCGCCTCCGAGAGGCCCGCGCCAGAGGTCGCATTCTCGGCGTTGACGATCGCAAAGTCGATCTGCCACGCAGCGCGCAGCGCGGCCAAACGCTCGACCACTGCGGACCGGCCCGCTCGGCCCACCACATCGCCTAGAAACAGCAATCTCATGGGTCGGGCCTAGTTCAGCCGCGGCGTAACGGCAAGGGTTTGCCGCTGGATCGTTTCGCGCAGGGCAGCGTACCGCGACACATTCCAGACAAGCCGGCGATGCCAGCGGGACACGCTATCGTAGCGTACCTGTCTCCGTCACGACCTCGTCAAGCGGCTGGTCGGTCGGC
>JBCCYI010000004.1:0-51599 GCA_039189975.1 Pseudomonadota bacterium | reverse complement strand
TTTCTCGCCGTCTTCTCGGTCTTCCTCGGCGCCATCGCGGCGATCGGGCAGCGCGACATCAAGCGGCTGATGGCCTATTCCTCCATCTCGCACATGGGCTACGCGTTGATCGGCCTCGCAGCGGGCACCGAGACGGGTGTGGAGGCAATGCTCCTTTACATGGCCATCTACGTGACGATGAACATCGGAGCGTTCGCCTTCATCCTGTCGATGACGCGGGACGGGCAGGCGGTCACGCGGATCGATTCACTTTCCATGCTGTCGGACAGGCAGCCGACGCAGGCGCTGGCCATCCTGATCCTGATGTTCTCGATGGCGGGCGTGCCGCCGCTGATCGGGTTCTTTGCGAAGTACGCCGTGCTGGTGGCCGCGGTGGAAGCGGGGCTCGCCTGGCTTGCCGTCGCGGGGGCAGTCGCATCGGTCATTGGGGCGTTCTACTATCTGCGGATCGTCTACTTCATGTACTTCGGCTCCGCCGATGCGGAGCGGATCGACGGCCAGATGGGGCCGGTCCAATGGGGCTTTCTGATGGCATCTGCGGCGCTGACCTTGTTGGGGGTCGTCAACCTCTTTGGCGTCGACACGCTGGCGGCGCAGGCGGCGGCAAGCCTTGTCAACTGAGGTCGCTCCGGCGCCGCGGCCTTCGCTTCCGCCGTGGCCAGAGGCGACGGAACGCGTCGACCTGCGAGAGGTCGACAGCACCATGGCCGAGGCGCAGCGCCGTGTGCCCCCCGTCACCGACACGTGGATCATGGCGCGGCGCCAGACTGCGGGTCGCGGGCGCCAGGGACGTGCCTGGACCATGCCGGAGGGCAACTTTGCCGCGACGCTGCTCTGCCCGTCGGCGCGCCCGGCCTCGGACGTTGCGCTAACCTCCTTTCAGGCGGCGCTGGCCGTCTACGATACGCTGGCGCATTTCATTGACAGCGCGCGCCTCACCATCAAATGGCCCAATGATGTGCTGCTGGACGGCTGCAAGGTGGCCGGGATCCTGTTGGAGACGTCCGGGACAGGCGCTGGGACCGATTGGGTCGCAATCGGTATCGGGATCAACGTGGTCGCGGCGCCGCCGCCGGAGGCGCTGGAGCCCGGCGCGCTTCCGGCCATCTCGCTGAGCGCAGCAGGCGCGTTGGACGTCACCCTGGCCGAGGTGCTGCAGGTTCTCGCCTTTCACATGGACCACCACGCGACGATCTGGCGCCAGCGTGGGTTCGAGCCGCTGCGCCGCCTCTGGCTCGAGCGCGCAGCCAATCTGGGCACGCCGATCCGAGCGCGCACGGCCCACGCGACGCTGCACGGTCGCTTTGCGGGCATCGACGAGCACGGTCGCCTGCTCCTGGAGACGGCGGACGGGACACAGAAGCTCTCTGCGGGCGACGTGTTTTTTGGTTGAGAGGAGGCCGCATGCTGCTTTGCATCGACTGCGGGAACACCAATACAGTCTTTTCGATCTGGGATGGCGCGCAGTTTCTTACCACGTTGCGGTGTGCCACTGAGCATCAGCGCACGGCGGATGAGTACTTCGTCTGGTTCCGCACATTGCTCGAACACAACGGCTTGAACGGACCGGACGGCGTGAAGATCACCGATGTGATCATCTCGTCCACAGTGCCTCGGGTGGTCTTTAACCTGCGCGTTCTGACGGACCGCTATTTCGGCACGCGCCCGCTCGTCGTCGGCAAGCCGGATTGTGCACTGCCCGTGCCGCCGCGCGTTGATCCGGGCACACAGGTCGGACCCGACCGCCTTGTGAACACCGCTGGTGCGCATGACCGGCATGGGGGCAACCTGATTGTCGTCGACTTCGGGACGGCCACGACGTTCGACGTGGTGGCCGGGGATGGCGCCTACGTCGGCGGGGTGATCGCGCCGGGCGTGAACCTGTCGCTCGAGGCGCTCCATATGGCGGCGGCTGCACTGCCGCATGTGGATGTGTCCAAGCCGGAGAAGGTGATCGGAACGAATACGGTCGCCTGCATGCAATCGGGGGTGTTCTGGGGCTACGTCGGGCTGGTGCGCGAGGTGTGCACCCGGATCCGCTCCGAATTTGGCGCCCCGATGCGCGTGATCGGCACAGGAGGCCTTGCGCCGCTCTTTGTCCAGGGCGATACCCTGTTCGATATCATCGAAGACGACGTGACGATGCACGGGCTGACCGTGATCCACAACTATAACAAGAGCGCAGGCCTCGCCCCATGACCGACACGAACGCACGCCTCATTTACCTCCCGCTGGGGGGCGCGGGCGAGGTCGGGATGAACGCCTATGTCTATGGGTACGGTCCGCCGGATGAGGAACGTCTCGTCCTGATCGACCTGGGCGTGACATTTCCCAACATGGATACGACGCCTGGGGTGGATCTGATTTTCCCCGATATGTCCTGGCTGATGGAGCGGCGCGACCGGCTTGAGGCGATCGTCATCACCCATGGGCACGAAGATCATATCGGAGCGCTGGGGCACTTCTGGGCGGAGCTTCAGGCTCCCGTCTATGCCCGCCGCTTCACCGCGGCCCTGGCGCTGCGCAAGCTGGAAGAGCAGGGGCAGCCCGCCTCTGCGCTCCATGTGGCAGAAGTCTTTCCCGCTCAGATCGAGGCCGGGCCGTTTCATCTCTCGTTCCTGCCGGTGTCGCATTCTATCCCGGAGAGTTCCGCGATCATCCTCGACACGCCAGCGGGTCGCGTGGTGCATACTGGGGACTTCAAGCTCGACGGCAATCCTGTGGTGGGCGAGCCTTTCGATCCAGCGCTTTGGGGGCAGGTCGCGGAGGCGGGCGTCAAGGTGCTGACGTGCGACAGCACCAATATCGACGTGGCGCATCCGGGCCGCTCGGAGAGCACGGTCGGCCCCCGGATCGCCGACCTTGTCGCCGGACATAGCGATGGAATGGTCGTGGCGACGACCTTTGCGTCCAATGTCGCGCGGGTGAAATCTCTGGCGGAAGCGGGTGTCGCCGCGGGCCGTTCGGTCTGCCTGTTGGGGCGGGCGATGCAGCGCATGGTCAAGGTCAGCCAGGACGTAGGCGTCGCCTCGGGCTTTCCGGCGTTTGTGACGGCAGAGGAGGCGACCAGCATCCCGCGCGAGAACCTGATGCTCCTCGTCACGGGGAGCCAGGGGGAGCGGCGCGCGGCGTCCGCTCAACTGGCGCGCGGCCGGTATCTGGGGCTGGAGTTGAAGGCGGGCGATCTCTTTCTCTTCTCGTCAAAGACGATCCCGGGCAATGAGCGTGGTGTGATCGACATCATCAACCAGCTTTCGGAAAAAGGTGTCGATGTCGTCGACGACTCCACGTCCGACTATCATGTGTCGGGCCACGCCAATCGCCCGGATCTGGAGCTCTTGCACGAGCTCGTTCATCCGCAGATGCTTGTTCCGATGCATGGCGAACACCGGATGCTGCGCCGCCATGCAAAATCGGCGCAGGCGCGGGGCATCCCCTCGGTCGTCGCCACGAACGGTACGATGCTCGACTTGACGGGGCCGGAGCCGAAGGTTGCTGAGCATATCGACGCTGGTCGGACCTATCTTGACGGTTCGGTGCGGATTGGCGCGCTCGACGGCGTCGTGCGCGGCCGCATCCGCATGGCGCTCAACGGGCATGTGATGCTGACGCTCCTGATGGACGAAAACGACGACCCTCTGGGCGATCCCTGGGCGGAGGCCATGGGCCTTCCGGCAGAGGGGCGCTCGCGCGCGCCGCTGGTCGAGCTGATCGAGGCCGAGGCGACCCAGGCGCTTGCCCGGGCCGACGATGCGACGCTGGTCGACGATGACAAGCTTGAGGACATGTTGCGTCGCGTTGTCCGTCAGGTGTCGGCCGAGGAGATCGGCCGCAAGCCGGAAGTGACGGTCGTGGTCTCGCGATTGTCCTAGGCGGACGCGTGTCGGGCCGCAATGGTGCGCGGTTGCGCCGGCCCGGACGACAGATGAGCAAAAGGTCAAGCGTGGCGCAAGGCGATCCCAATGACACGCGGCGGCACCGCGCTGCGATGTTCTTCATGCTCGCGGCGGCGGCTCTGGTCGCGGCGACGTCGCTTTTGGCCAAGGCGCTGAGCCTCGGCGGGCAGGGTGCGTCCGGGCTCGATCCCCTGCAGGTGAGCGCGGGGCGTTTTGGCTTTGCGTTGCTGGCGCTCCTGATCGTGCTGGCCCTCCGTCCCTCTCAGGGCGTGTCATTCCGCGGCGTGCCCTGGGGCCTCCACCTGGCGCGGTCGCTCTTCGGCTGGCTCGGGGTGACAGCGATGTTTGCCGCCGTCGCACGGATGCCCGTGGCAGAGGCAACGGCGATCAGCTTTCTCAGCCCATTGATCACCATCGTGCTGGCAGCATTGACGCTTGGAGAGTGCGTGGGCGCCCGCAAGGGACTTGCGGGCGCGGTGGCGCTGCTGGGCGCTGTCCTTATCCTAAAGCCGGGAACGGAGGCCTTTCAGGCCGCAGGTCTTTTTGCGCTTGCAGCTGCGCTCTTCATGGGGATCGAGGCGATCTTCATCAAAAGACTCGCTGATCGTGAGCCTCCACTGCGCATCCTCGTCATCAACAACGGGCTAGGGACGCTTCTGGCAATCGGGGCCGCCAGCATTGTCTGGGTGTCGCCCATGCCGGTGCAATGGGCGGGTATGGTCAGTCTCGGGGTTGTGATGGTTTGCGCGCAGGCTCTCTTCATCCAGTCGCTGAAGCGCGCGGAGGCCAGCCGCGTGATGCCTGCCTTCTACGCCGTTCTGGTGTTTGCGGCCTTCTACGACCTTGTCCTCTATGGTGTGCGACCGGACGGTCTCGCCGTCGGAGGCGCTCTGCTGATTGTCGGAGGCGCCGTCTGGGTGGCGCGGCACGGATAGGGTCGGACGGACCTGCTTCTGTCGGAGGCGCGGTGACGCGACAGGGTGACCGTGGCGCTCTGCTGTGCCTGAGCCACCGGCGCGTAGAACTCCGGCACAGCAGAGGCAATTAAGGCGATCCGGCCAAGGCCAGCGGTGCTTTGCGGCCTAGAGTAGAGCCGCAGCGTCAGGCGAAAGAGCGCAGCAGAAAATCGGGGACGTGATCGCCCATGCCGACGACGGGGGCGCCTGTGTCTTCATCGCGCCGACCACGGCCGGCGCGCGGCCTGCGGGAACGCCGGCCCTTGCCGCCCTCATCCGCGGTGCTGGCGGCATCGGGCACCGGGAGGGTCTCGACGTTGGACGGCATCTCGCCATCGGCCTCCCGCTCAGCGTCGCGGGAGCGGCGCGACCTGCCCTCCGCGCTCGCGCGCCCGGCGTCGGAGCGCGCAGGACGGTCGAGCTTTGGGACATCCTGGCCAATCATGTCCTCAATCGCGGTGAGAGACTTGTCGTCGCCCGGAGTGGTTGCGATCATGAAGGCGCGGCCGAGTTTACCGGCGCGCCCTGTTCGGCCGATGCGGTGCACGTAATCTTCGGCGTGATTGGGCACGTCGAAGTTAAAGACATGGCTGACATTCGGGATGTCGAGCCCACGGGCGGCCACGTCGGAGGCGACGAGGAACTTTATGCTCCCGTCGCGGAACCCATCGAGCGTGCGCATCCTGTGCGATTGATCGAGATCGCCGTGGATCGGCTCCGCGTTCAGACCGTGTTTCTTGAGCGATTTGGCGACGACATCGACATCGACCTTGCGGTTGCAGAAGATGATCGCGTTGCGGCACTCGTCTCCCTCCGCCGCAATAAGGTCGCGCAGGACGCCGCGCTTTTCGCTGGCGGCGCGATCCTTGCGGGAAGGCCGGAACTGCACGCAGCCCTGCGTGATCGTTTCCGAGGTCGTTGCCTGGCGGGCCACCTCGACCTTCGCGGGGTTCGACAGGAAGGTGTTTGTCAGACGCTCGATCTCGGGCGGCATCGTGGCCGAGAAGAAGAGCGTCTGGCGCACCAGCGGATTGGTCAGGCCGAAGATACGCTCAATGTCGGGGATAAAGCCCATGTCGAGCATGCGGTCGGCCTCGTCAACGACCATCACCTTGACGTCCGCCAGGATCAGCTTGCCGCGCTCGAAGTGATCGAGCAGGCGGCCCGGCGTTGCGATCAGCACATCGACCCCTTTGCCGATCAGCTTGTCCTGCTCGCCGAAGGACACGCCACCGATGAGGAGCGCCTTGGTCAGCTTGGTGTATTTGGCATAGGCATCGAAGTTCTCCGCCACCTGCGCGGCCAGCTCGCGCGTGGGCGCGAGAACGAGGCTGCGCGGCATCATCGCCCGGGCGCGGCCACGCTTGAGCAGCGTGATCATCGGCAGCGTGAAGGAGGCGGTCTTGCCTGTGCCTGTCTGCGCGATACCCAGCACATCGCGGCCCTCAAGCGCGGGGGGGATGGCGCCTTCTTGGATAGGGGTCGGAGTAGTGTAGCCCGTCTCTTCGACGGCTTTGAGGACCTTGGAGTCCAACTTCAGCTCAGAAAAGCTTGTCATGTATGTCCCAATATATCGGCCGGCCGAATGCCGCTGCCGGTTGGTACGGGACGTATGTGACGCCCCGGCGTCTTTCGCGACGCGTATCGCCGCACGGCGCGCATGTAGCCCGTCCGAGGGATTTCGTCAATTGATCCACAGGCCTGGTAGGGCATGTTTGCAGGGATTTGGGCGGATTTGCACACAGATCACCCCCTGGCGACCGTCTTTGTGGTCTTTGGCCGCTACTTTGGCCGGCGGACGCGGCGGGTGCGCCTCCGCCGACGGGGCCGATTGCGCGCCCGTCGCGGCGAAGGATGCCCGCTTCGGCCCGGTTGCGCGGAGGCTGGCGCGCGTCGTTGGCCGTGACACGGCTCAGAGTCCCTAAACCAGGGTGTAGAGAGGCCAATCGGCCGTATGACTTAGGGTGCAAGTTGAGGGTTTGGGAGGGGGAGCCCCTCTTCGCGCCTTTCGCGCCGTCGCTATGTGTGGACCACGAGATCAAGTGGATGCGCACCGCGCAAAAGTGTTTGGAGAGACCATGTCTGACAAAGGCAAAGACAAAACCGTTCCTGTCCCCGAGGTGGAGAAGGAATTCAAAGCGCTCTGCGGTGCGCTCGACAAAGAGCTCAAGGCCAACAAGCTCGACATGCAGGTCACCAAGGAGCTGCGCAAATGCGTTGAGAACGTGCAAAAGAAGGTGATGGGCGAGGCCAAGAAGAACTCCACCAAAGAGAAAACGATCGATCCGATGGAGCTCAAGCCGATCCTGCAGAAACCACCAAAGGACCTCTTCGTTCCGATCCGTCTTGTGGGCGCGCCGGGCAAGGATGACGCGATCAAGCTCCACGTGGGCGGAAAGAACCTGTATCTGCAAGGCAAGATCAAAATCGACACCCAGAAGGGCAAGGTCTACTTTGAGAAGGGCGTGATGTTCTATTGGAAGGGCGCATTCTGATTGGATCTTGTCCCGGCCGGGCGGCCTGCCGTGTCGCCCCGTCGAAGACCATTGCGCTTCGAAAAGGCTGATGCTTTGGCCGGAAACGTCAGCTTTCGCTGGGCACGACGACGTTTTTGCCCCGATTCAGCTGCTGAGGGGGACTGCGGCAGCGCCGGTGCCTGACCTGTCGGCTGTTTCGCCCCGGATCGCTCGCCGCGCTGCCTGATCATTGGACAGCCTTGCGGCCGAGCCGCGCCTCAAAGGTCCCGGATCCGTTCGGGATCGAGCCTGCCGCGGGCGAGGTCCCACAGTGCCAGGAGGTTGCCGACAAGCCTGCCGCGGCTGTCTGCCCAGGGTCGGGGCCATACCGAGTAGATGAGGTTCGACAGCATGTTGCGTACCAGCATTTCGCGGGCATGGACGAAGCGCATTGTCGACTTGCGATAGAGGTAGATCGGATTGGCGACCTGACTGTAACCGAGCCGTCGCCCCGGGGACCGCGCGACTTTGACGCCCAGGTGCACGCCACGCAGCTCGCTCGCCTCACAGAGCCGACCATACGTTTCGAGCTGACTGGAAAAGTCGACATCCTCGAGCCATCCGTAGAGGGGCAGTTTTTCGTCGAACCGGAGATTATGGGCACAGACGACGCTCGCCCTGCAGGCAAAGTTGCAGCCGTAGCCGTTCCAAGTGTCCTTGAGGCGCTGCGGCGGCGAAGGCTCCTTTGCAAGCGCCGCGCGCAGGAGCTGGACCCCGTGCTCATGGGCAAATCCTGGGCCAACGGCGCCGTCGGCCACCACCATACCCGTCAGCATGACGATATCGGAATGCGCGGCAAAGAGTGCTTCAAGGCGTTCGAGATAATCTTCCGCCATGAGGAAGTCGTCGTCGAGGAGGAGCAGGATGTCGTTCGGCTCTAGGGTCTCGAGGATGCGGTTGCGTTGCGTACAGCCGCCCTTGCTACCCTCGATGATCTCGACAGGAAACGGGACGGTCTCGGCCAGATGCGGGGCGTAATCCGCAGCACCCGTCACCGAGAGCACGACGCGGTCCGGGACGCGCGATTGCCCGGCCAAAGCACGCACCGTCGGCGTCAGGATGTCTGCCCGCCCGAGCGAGGGGATGCCAACGACAAGCCGCCCAACCGCACCGTCGGGTACAGTGCTGTCATGGGGAGGATCGCCGGCCTTGTCGCAGCCTTGCGCGGGGAGCTGCGTCCCGCGCTCTGGCTGCGGGAGTTCCGACGGCACGGCGCTGTCGGTGGTATGTTGCCGCGATCCATCCATGCTGCGCACTCGTTTGACTGTCTGCCCTTTTGTTGCCACGCTGATCTGGGACGCGCGAGGTGGCGTGCTCCGCGACGGAGCGCATGATGTGAAGGCGAAGAATCCGATGTCCACAGTGTCGCAGCAAAACGCGGCCAAAGAATGTCCGTCGCCCCTTGCTGCGCCGCGCCATTGGGTGTGGCGCGCGGTCGTTCTTGGGTGCCTTGCTTTCTGGGTGGGCCTCCTGGCCTGGCTCCTTTGACGCTGACGCGCCGTATGATCCTGGGGTGATCGTTGGCGCCGGCCCAGCTCCGCTCGGCCCTTCGTCCCCGTCCGACCCGCCCCACGAGGCGCGCCTTCCGGTGGACAGACCGTATCCGCTCATCTGCAGATGCTCCTCCGCTGCGCGTCCCTTCGCTTCAGCGTGCGCCCTTCTGGGTGAAGAGGACAACGATCGTTCGGAGGATGATCCGAAGATCAAAGAAAAACGAACGCTGCTTCAGATACAGCGTATCGAGCGCAACGCGTTCCTGAAAGGTCGTATCGCTGCGTCCACTGACCTGCCAAAGGCCGGTGATGCCGGGGCGCACGGACATGTACCCAGCCATGTGTTCGCGGTAGAGCGGCAGCTCTTCGGTCACGATGGGCCGTGGGCCGACAATCGCCATGTCGCCACGCAAGACATTGAAAAACTGTGGTAGCTCGTCCAGGCTCGACCGGCGCAGGAAGCGTCCGACGCTGGACACGCGGGGGTCATCGGTCAACTTGCGCGAGACCTCCCATTCGGCGCGGGCCACCGGGTCTTCAGCCAACAGTTTGGCGAGGCGCGTCTCGGCGTCCGGCACCATCGTCCGGAACTTGAGACAGCGAAAGCGCCGCCCGCCCCGACCCACACGCTCGTGTGCATAGAGCACCGCGCCGCCTTCGCACAGCTTCAAGACGGTGGCGATCATCAGCAACACAGGCGCAAAGAACAGGAGCGCGAGGCTCGCGAATACCTTGTCAAAGAGAGAACGGACGGCCGACGCCGCATGGATGCGTGCGCCGACCGCCGCGGGTCTATGGGCCGACGTCCCTCCGCTGACCTGCATGGCCTGCGCAGTCACAGGGATCTTGGACTGATAACTCATCTGCCACCTTCACACTCGCCGTACATATGGCGCTTCGATTCGTCCTCACGGACCCGGCCCCCGCCACGGGTTTGACACAAATCCGCCGTAATCGGTGCCCCGTTCGTGCGAACAACTCTGTTGCCGAATTGCGAACGTACCCTGTCCTTTCGGGCAGGTGCGTCGCGTGCAGCCCGATGCGGCGCCGGCGAGTCGGTGGCGGGCCTGCCGGGGCCAGAACATCGCATCGCATGGAGACATCGCGACAATGCATGTCAGCAGGTTGTATTGTTCCTATTCGCCATCGCAGATCCAAAGGGCGACAATATACATAAAAAGCAATAAATTACACTTCGATATGCAAGTGATATCGCAGCTTTCGCGGGTCAGGTCGTTGACAGAATTGTGGCACAGAGCGTAGCGGGTTAGGGCTGGCCGCGGGGGCCCGGCCAGAGTGGCGCCGCACCGAGTGTGCGGTGTTGGTTCATGGCGCCCCGTGCGAGCCGGCCCTGCCGTGCGACGCTGGCGGTGCCGCGCGTACGAGGGCACTGGGCATGACAGACCGTTCCAAAGATCGCCACAATTGGGATCGCAGTCCCTCCGGGCCACGCGAGGCGCAATCCGCTGCTGATCGTGGTGCCGGTCCGCGCCAGAAACAGGACGAAGCCACCCACCATCCGATGGCCGCGGTGCGCTTTCGCGCATTGGCCGCGGCCCATCCGGACCGGCCCGCAATCCTGACCCGCGCGCGGACGCTGAGTTATGCCGACACATGGGCGGCATCGGATCGAATTGCCCATCGCCTGAAGGCGGAAGGCGCGGGCCCCGGGACACTGATTGGCGTTTATGCGAGCCGGTCAGAGGCGGCGGTTCTGGCGACATTGGGGGTCACATTGGCTGGGGCCGCTTATGTGCCATTGGATCCGACCCATGCGCCCGAACAGCTTGCATTCATCGTCCGCGATCTGGGGCTAGAGACCGTCCTGGTCGCAGAGCGGTATCGCAACGCCGCAGCACAGGATGTGCCCGGCACGGCTCAGCTCATCCCGATCGAGGCGATGCTGGCCACACCCGAAGCGGCCGTGGTGCGAGACCCGAGCCCGGAGCCGCCCCGGGCGACTTCGTCGGCGTTCGAGATCGAAAGCGAAACCGCAGCCGATGCAGATCGGTGGGCAGACCCCGCTTATGTGATGTACACGTCCGGCACGACGGGCACGCCGAAGGGCGTTGTGATGCCCAACAGGGCGCTTACCGTTTATCCCTATCAGCGGTTCCTGGGGATCGGTCCGGGCGATGTGGTGCTGCACCATTGCACCCTGGCTGCGGACGGGGCTGTGTTCGACATCTGGTGCCCGCTGCTGAACGGCGCGGCGCTGGCCATCGTCGAGGACGATGTGCCCACGGCGCGGGCAGTCACCGACACCATGCGCCGCCACCGCGTCACCTGTGCAGGCTGGTACGCCGGGCTGCACCATATTGCGATTGACTACGACATCGACGCCTTCGCGACCATGCGGTTCAGCTTGTCGGGAGGAGACCGAATGTCGGCTCCGCATGTTGCCCGCTTGCTCGCGCGGTGGCCCGAGATCGAGGTCTATAACTCGTTCGGGCCAACGGAGACATGCGTCGGCGCGCTGGCCCAGAGGGTCAGCGCCGAGATGGCCGCGGTGGGCCATGTCCCGATAGGTCACCCCTACGAGGGCTATGAGGCGTTCTTGATGGACGCCGAGGGGGCGGCGCTGGAGCAGTGCCCCGGCGCCGAGGGGGAGATCGCAATCGCTGGCCCAACCCTTGCCGACGGCTATCACAACCACCCGGAGAAGACGGCGGAGGCGTTCGTTGCCGATCCGCGCCCGGGCCGCAACGGCCGCGTTTATCGCACCGGGGACCTGGCGCGGATCCTGGACGATGGGGCGTTTGCGCATTGCGGTCGGACGGATCGCCAAGCCAAGATCGGGGGGCGCCGGGTCGAGCTCGATGGCGTCGAGGCGGCGCTCGGGGCGGACGCGGGCGTGGCCGCAGCGGCGGTCTGGAGTGTCGAGCGCCCCGGTGGGCGCGCGCTGGAGGCCGCGATTGTTTTGCGGCACGGTCCGGCCGACGCGGCACAGCGCACAGCCGTCGCAGCGCAGGTCAGGCGCAGGGTGGCGGCGCATGCGGGAGACGCAGTGTTGCCCGCGCGGCTCAACGTCGTCGAGACGATGCCGCTGACCTCAGCGGGCAAGGTGGATCGCGCTGAACTTGCCGCAAGGTTTGCTGCCGAGAGATCCTCTGGCGCCCCCGCTGTTGTGGACACCGATGCAGCCGCTCCGGAGGAGGCTTGCGGCCCGACATCTGACATTGAAACGCTGCTGGGCCGGATCTGGCAGGACCTGTTGGGCGGCACCGCACCTGCACCGGGTGACACGTTCTTCGAGGCGGGCGGCACATCCTTGCAATTGGTCGAGGCCCATGCGCGGATTGAGCGGGCGCTTGGCACGCGCGTCCCGATCGTGGAGCTCTTTTCGGCGCCGCGCTTTTGCGATCAGGTGGCCCGGTTGAAAGCGCTGGCCACGGGGGCGGCAGCGGTCCCTGTATCCGTGCGACACCCGCAAGACACCCGCCCCGACGACGACCGCGCAATTGCCGTCGTTGGGATGGCCGCGCGCCTGCCGGGGCTATCGGAGACCGGGCATGCCGCGCTTGATGCCTTCTGGCAGGCGCTGGTCGCGGGACGCAGTCTGATCACGCACTTCGCGCCGGAGGATCTGGAGGACGACGCCGATGCGGAGACCCGCGCGCGCGACGATTACGTTGCTGCGCGTCCCGTCATCGCGGGGGCGGATCTCTTTGACGCCGCCTCCTTCGGCATTCGTCCGCGCGACGCCGCGAAGATGGATCCGCAGGCACGTCTCTTCCTGGAGCTGTGCCGTCATGCGCTGGACGATGCCGGGATCGTGGGGCGAGGCTCGCACACGGCCGTTTTCGCCGCAGCAACGCAAAGCACCTACCTGTTGCACAATCTGCTGGAGGACCGGTCCGCCCTGGCGCGGTTCACCGGGGAGCACCAGATGGGGGACATGGCGCGGCTCACCGGCAATTCGGTGGATTCCCTGGCCACCCGTGTGGCGCACAAGTTGCAATTGACTGGGCCGGCGATGTCGGTGGGCGCGGCCTGTTCGGGCTCGCTTGTGGCGGTGGCCCAGGCCGTGGCCTGCCTGCGCGCCGGTCAGGCCGATGCGGCGCTGGCGGGGGGCGTGTCGCTGAGCTTTCCGCAGCGTCGCGGCTATCTTGCGCAGGAAGGTGGGATCGGCAGCCTCGACGGGACCTGTCGCCCCTACGATGCCAAGGCGAATGGCACCGTGTTTGGCGATGGCGCCGGGGTGCTTGTGCTGAAGCGTCTGACCGATGCCCTGCGGGACGGCGATCCCGTCCGCGCGGTGATCCGGGGGGTCGGGCTGACCAACGACGGCGGCGACAAGGTAGCCTACACCGCGCCTTCCGTAGCCGGACAGGCGACGACGATCTCGGCCGCACACCGGGATGCGGGCCTCTCGCCCGCAGAGATCGGCTACGTCGAAGGTCATGGCACGGCAACGCCGCTCGGCGATCCGATCGAGGTGGCGGCGCTCGCGCGGGCGTTCGCCCAGAGCTCAGATCATGCTGGGGCGGTGGCGGGGGCGCCCTGTTGGCTTGGCTCGGTCAAAGGCAATATCGGCCATTCCGATGCGGCAGCGGGGGTGCTTGGCGCGATCAAAACCGTGCTGGCCCTGCAAAACGGCCAGATCCCGCAGGTGGCTAACTTCACGTCACCCAACCCGCAGATCGACTTTCCCGGATCCGGTTTCGCTGTGCCCGAAGCTCCGGTGACGTGGGAGACGCGGCGCGCGGCGGGCGTGTCGAGCTTTGGGGTCGGGGGGACCAATGTGCATCTCATTCTGACCGAGCCCCCCCAGGGCTTTGGGGCTGAGACTGACGCCGGCGCCCATGCGGAGCTATCGGCCGCAGCGCCGGAAGCGGTTCACGTTCTGCCGGTTTCGGCGAGCAGCACACAGGCGCTTGCGGAGGCACGTGAGGCGCTGGCCGACGCGCTTGATCGGCCGGGCGCGCCTGCGCTCGCACGGGTCGCGGCCACGCTGCAGACCGGACGTTCTGCGCTTTCCGTTCGCTGCGCCGTGGCGGCGCGCACGGCGGGCGAGGCGGCGGACCGTCTGCGCGGCGCAACCGTTGGCGCAGCGGCGGCGCCTGAAAGCCCACGGCTGGTGTTCCTGCTGCCGGGGCAGGGGGCGCAGTATCCCGGTATGGGGGCGGGCCTGTACCGGGCTGAACCGGGCTATCGCGCGGTGATCGACGCGGGCGCCGAAATCCTCACACCACTATTGGGACAGGACATACGTCCGGTAATGCACGGCGTTCAGAACGCCGAGGGGGGCGCGGACGCTGATCGGGCCTTGCGGCAGACGCGGCTGACCCAGCCCGCGCTCTTCCTCACGGAAGTCGCGCTGGCGCGGCTGTGGCAGAGCCGAGGGATCGTGCCCGCCGCGCTCGTTGGCCATTCCGTCGGCGAGATCGCCGCGGCGCATTTGGCGGGCGTGATGTCGTTCGAAGACGGGCTGCGGCTCATCGCGCGGCGTGGACAGGTGATGCAGGATCAGCCGGAAGGCGCCATGCTCTCGGTTCGGGCGACGTGGGAGGGGCTGCAGGCGCATTGGGGCGATGGTCTCGATCTGGCCGCGCGGAACGCGGAGACCATGCAGGTTGTTGCCGGGCCGGTGTCTGAGATTGCGGCGTTGGAAGAGCGTCTCGCCGACGCGAGCATACCGGCGCGGCGCCTGCACACGTCGCACGCCTTTCACTCGCGGATGATGGATCCGGTGGTCGAAGGGCTTCGGCCGCTGTGTGCCGACATCGCATTGCGCGCGCCGGAGGTTCCGATCCTGTCCACGGTGACGGGGGATTGGATGAGCGAGGCGGAGGCGTGCAACCCGGACTATTGGGCCGGGCAGGCGCGGGCCTGCGTCGTCTTTGCCGACGCTATGCGGGTGGCTGCGGCCGGGCCGATCGCGACGTTCCTTGAAGTCGGGCCCGGCCGGACCCTCGCGACTTTTGCCGCGCAGACACTGGGCCGGTCGAGCCAGGGAGGCCCTGGGAGCATCGTGACATCGTTGCCCGGTGCGGGCGAGGCCGACGGCGTCAACGACGATCTGGAGGCGATTGCAGCGGCCACGGGGGCCCTCTGGACCCGGGGGATGGCCGTGGACTGGTCGCGGGCCGGAGCACCCGCCGAGACGCGCCGCGTCTCCTTGCCGGGCACGATGTTCGACCGCCGCAGCCATTGGGTTGAACCGCCGTTGGCCTCGAAAAAAGTCGGCGCCGCAGTGCCGCTGGACGCGGGGCCCGTGTGCGATGCGGCGGATCCCGCCCCCACGGGGACGGCCCTGGGAAGCGCCGCGCCGGATTGGGCTGCGCCGGATCGGGTCGCGCTGGAGGAGCAGTTGCTCGCGCTCTTGGGCACTCTCTCGGGTGAGGCGCTGGGGGCGGACCTTGTGGACACGTCGTTTCTGGAGCTCGGCTTCGACTCACTCTTTCTGGGCGAGGTGGTTGCCGCCTTGCGCGATACCTTTGGCGTCAAGCTGACCTTCCGCAGCCTTTTGACCGACACGCCGACCGTGCGCGCCCTGGCGGACGTGCTCGCCCCGCGGGTTGCTGTCGCTGCGCCGGGCGGGAGCGCCCCATCGGCGGCTGCGCCGGTGCCCGCGCCGCTCGTGTCGGCGCATCCCGGCTTGGCCGATGCTGCCGCGGTTGACGGGGTTTTGCGAGGCGGAGAGGGCTCCATGGTGCCGGAGGACATGCGAGCCGTGATGGTCGAGCAGATCAGAGCGTTGGAGACGCTCTTTGCCGCGCAGCTAAGCCGCCTTGAGCAGGCGCTTCCAGCGCCAGCGTCGCACGTGATCGCTGTGGGGGAGCGCGCCGCGCCGCCCGAGCCGCTCGGGGAACTGGCGCCCACGGAATGCCAGCGAGAAATATGGCTCGTCCACCAGCTCGGGCCCGCACAGGCTGCGGCTTTCAACGAAGGGCTCGAGATCGAGCTGACCGGGCCGCTTGACCGGCCTGCGCTGGAGCATGCGCTGTCGGATCTGGTGGCGCGGCATGAGGCGCTGCGGCTGCAATTTGCCCGTTCGGGCGAGACGTTTCGGATCCTGCCTGAGGTCGAGATCGACCTTCGGTACCACGATCTCGCGACGGAGCCCGACCCGAACGCAAAACGGGCCGAGATCCTTGAGAACGAGGGCGCATCACCGCTGCCTCTGACCGAAGGCGTTCCGTTCCGAATTGTGCTGTTGCGCGTGGCAGAGGCGCGGCACATCCTTGTGCTGACCGTCCACCATATCGCATGCGACGGCTGGTCCTTTGGCACGTTGCTCAGGGAGCTTGGCCAGCTCTATGCGGCGCGCGCCGCGCAGCGGCTGCCCACGTTGCCGCCTGCGCCGTCCTTTGCCGCGCATGCCCGCGCGCAGGCCACACGGGTGCCCGACGCCGAGGCCCTGCGCTGGTGGAAAGGGCGTCTTTCGGACGCGCCGCCGCTGCCGGAGCTGCCGGTCGATCATCCCCGTACGGGAGAGCGCCGGTTTCGCGGTGGGACCGTTGTCGCAACACTCCCGGCGGACGTGATTGCAGGGGCGCGCGCAACGGGGGCCAGGGCGGGCTGTACGCTGCATGGCACGCTGCTGGGCACGCTGCAGATCGTGCTGGGCCGCCTGTCCGGCGCGTCCGATGTGGTGATCGGGGTGCCGTCCGGCGGGCAGGCGGATTTGCCCGACCCGAGCCTCGTCGGCCATTGCGTCAACCTCTTGCCGGTGCGCGCGCCCATCGCCGCGGGCGCATCGCTGGCCACACATCTGTCGCGGGTCGGGGCCGAGCTTTCCGAAGTGTTCGACCGGCGCGGTATTACCTTTGGTACGCTCCTCAAAGCGCTTGATGTGCCGCGCGACTTGCGGCGTCAGCCCCTCACGGAAGTGCAGTTCAACCTGGAGCGCGCGCACACGGATCTGAGCTTTGGGGCGCTCCGGGTGGAGGCGCGGGGGGCGCCCAAGGCCTTTGTCAACTTCGATCTCTTCTTCGATGTCGCCGAGCAGGCCGACGGGCTGCGTGTCTCGGTCCACTACAACGCCGACCTTTTCGAGGCCGAGACAATAGAGCGCTGGGTGGGTCATTGGCTCAGGGTCCTGCAGCATTGTGCGGCGGCGCCAGAGACCCCGGTTGCCAAGGTCGACCTGATGTCGCGAGAGCTGACAGAGCGTCTCGTGGACGGGTTGAACCAGACCGAGGTCGACCTGCCCTATCTCGACGTGCCTGCGCGGATCGCGGCTCAGGCCTGGCGCACGCCGGAGGCCATCGCCACGGAGGATGCCGACGGATCGCTCAGCTACCGCGCGCTCGATGCGCATGCCGACGCGGTCGCCGCCGCGGTGCAGGCGCATTTTGCAGCGCCGGGCGGGCGCGTCGCCGTCTGTTTGCCGCGGGACAGGTTCCTGCCCGCCGTTCTTCTTGGGGTCATGCGGGCCGGGGCGACCTACATTCCTCTCGATGCCGAGCAGCCCGCCGGGCGGCGGCACCAGGTGATCGAAGCGGGGCGGGCCGACGCGCTGCTTGCAACACCCGCGACAGCCGATGTGACTGCCGGTCGACCGGTGATCGACGTGACGGCGATCAAAGCAGGCGCGGTGCCAATCCCCATACCGGCCGATCCCGCGCGTCCCGCTTACATTATCTTCACCTCTGGCTCGACCGGAACGCCCAAGGGGGTCTGTGTGCCGATGGAGGGGTTGGCGAACCTCCTCCATGCGATGGCGCAAAAGCCTGGTTTCACGCCCAGTGATCGACTTTTGGCGATCACCACCACGAGCTTCGATATCGCCGCGCTGGAGATTTTCGGGCCCCTGACCGTGGGCGGAGCGCTCCGTGTTGCCTCGCGGGAGGATATTTTGGGGGGCGGGCCCGTTGCGGCTGAGCTGAGCCAGGGCGCGTTTTCCGTGATGCAGGCGACGCCGACGTTCTGGGCCCTTCTGCTGGAGCTGGGCATTCCGCTGCCCCGGGGCCTGCGCGTCTGGATCGGGGGCGAGCCGCTGCCACCGGATCTCGCACAGCGTCTGCTTGGGCAGGGTGTGGAGCTGTGGAACCTCTATGGACCGACCGAAACAACAATCTGGTCGGCGGCGAAGCGGATTTCGGAGGGGCAGCCCATCACCATCGGCGGTCCGATCGCCAACACCGAGCTGCATGTCCTGGACACGGAAGGGCAGCTGATACCGCCCGGCGCGATTGGCGAGCTTTACATCGGCGGACGAGGCCTTGCGCTGGGCTATTTCGACCGGCCCGACCTGACCGACGCAGCGTTCAGGGAGGTCCCGTTGGAGGGACGGGCGCGCCGCCTCTATGCCACGGGCGATCTGGCGCGCCGACGCCCGGACGGAGAGATCGAGCTTTTGGGCCGGCGCGACGGTCAGGTGAAGCTGCGGGGCTTCCGGCTTGAGCTTGGCGAGGTCGAGAGCCATCTGCGGGCAGACCCGGCGGTGGCGGGGGCTGCAAGCGGCTTGGTCGGTGACGGGTCGGAGGCGCGGCTGGCCGCTTGGCTGGTGGCACGTGAGGGTGCAACGGTCGACATTGCAGCGCTGGCGGAGCGGCTGAGCGGGGCGTTGCCCGAATACATGGTGCCGAGCCATTGGGGGATGCTCGAGAAGATGCCGCAGACCGCGAATGGCAAGCTTGACCGGCGGGCCTTGCCCCCGGACGCAGTACAGCCTCTGGGAGACGCCCTGAGGCGCGCCGCGGGAGCAACAGAAGGCTCACCGGAAGAAGCGCGTTCTGCGTTTGAGGGAGGCAAGGGAGCGTCGGCCAACACGCCTGGGCTGAACCCGGTCTCCCAGACCGAAAGCGGGGCGCAAGATGGCCTGAAAGCGGTACCAGGTGCGGCGACGGAGGGGTCCGTCAAACCGGGGGAAACCCTGGGCGCGACGTCATCCGCCGAGCTGGAGGACCGTCTTGCCACGATCTGGGCCGAGGTGCTGGGGCGGCCCTACCTAGACCGCCGCGCGACGCTCTACCAGCTGGGGGCGGATAGTCTGACGGTTTTTCGATTGGCCGCGCGGCAGCTTGCCGAAGGGATCGAAGCCGAGGCGCGGGATGTGCTTGCCCATCCCTCAATCTCCAAGCTCGCGGCGCACCTTGCCGCGCGCGCTGACGTACAGAGGCCCGGGAGCCAACGCTCTTCGCCCCGCAGTGTGGCGCAGCGTCCGGCGCTCTCGGACTTCTTTGGCGGCAACCGTCGGAGGCCGCGCCGGACAGGCTAGGTGTTGGATCCCAGTTCTTGATGGTGCGATGCGGCGGGCGGGTGACGCGGTGGCGCGATGCCCGGTGGTGGTGCGTGCGCGTTGCGGGCCGTGCTTCGCGGCAGGCCCTTCATCCGAGAATGGTTCGCGCGGCACGGTGCAACGGTCAGGTTGGAGGATGCGCGGCAGGGGCGCGCAGGGGGAGCGCCCCTTCCCTGAGCGCAACGGTCACGTCGCCGCGGTGGCACAGCGCGATGCATCCCGGAAATCCGTCCCCAAGCGCGAGCGGCCAAAGCTGCCACGCCGTCGGGTCGGCCTCTGCCAGTCGGGTCACCCGCGCGGCGGCACCGGGGCGCAATGTCACGTCGAAGCTGTCCAGCGGATAAGACAGGCCCGCTCCCAGGGCCTTGACGACCGCCTCTTTGCGCGTCCAGCCGTTGAAGAAACCCGTCGCCCAGTCGGGACCGGAGAGCGTCGCCAGCTCAGCGCGCTCCGCCTCAGAAAACGAGATCGCAGCGACCTCAGGATCGATCGGGCGTACCGGCTCGATGTCGATGCCCAGGGTAAGGCCCTCTGGCCCTGTGACGAGCGCGGCCCAACCGCCCGCATGAGCGAGGTTGAACGCAGGCGCGTTGGGGTGCCGTTCCGGCCGAAGGTAGGGTTTGCCATGGGCGGTGGCTGCGAGCGCGACCTCCTGTGGCGCACATGCGAGCGCGTCGGCCAGGATCTCGCGCATCCGTCCACGCCCGACGACATAGCGCTGCTTCAGAGGGCCGGCGGCAAAGGCGGCGGCGCGGGTCTGCTCCTCGGCGTTGAGCAGGGCGCCGTATGCGGCGTGTGCTGCGGGAGTGGCCCCGTCGAGCGACCAAAGCCAGAGATCCAGGGTGATCGGCAGCTCTGAGGAGGGAAGCGTCGAAGGACGATCGGCGTTCGGCATGATTGGCGTGGCGCAGGGGATCAAATGAGTGCGCGAGCTTAGGGGGCTCAGCCCGGGAACCGCAACAGCCAAGGGCCCCTGAGACGCAAGGATCTCGTGCCCATCGGGCAAAGGGCGATGTGGCAAAGGGCGATGTGGCAAAGAGCATGTGGACAGAAACTGCGGAGGCCGTCACCAGGGTTCGGATCGGCGGGACACGGGAGCCGGACTTGCGTTGCCAGGCCTTGCTGACAGGACGGAACGCGGCCGAGAGCCACAAAGCTGCGCGCAGTCTTCTGGCCCAGAGCCTGCGCGGATTCTGCTCTGGCCCCAGGCTCCCGGGCGGGATAGGACGTCTGTGGCCCCCCGCGCGGGCGCCACAGCACGCTTGGAACCGGAGGCCGTAGATGTCGCAAGTTGCCGCTGTCCTTTCTCGTGGAGCCGCCCTGTGCCTGCTGACGGTGGGGGCCTGGCTCGGGCTGATGGCGCCGGGATTGGCGCAGACCCTGACGGAGCGCGAGGCGCGCCAGCAGGTGGCGCCGCCGCGGGGGATCAGCGTCGAGCTGGCAGACTTGCCGATCAACGATCCGGACATGCTCAAGCGGCTTGAGGCGAAGGCGCTTCAGTTCCCGTACTACGGGGCTTTCGTCACGTCGCCCGGCGATCCGGCGGAAAACCAGTCTGCCTTTGGGCTGGCGAATTTGCATTCACCACAGGATGCCGTGCGCGTTGCATTGGCCACGTGTGAGGCGCGGCGGACGACGGGGGCGCCCTGCATTCTTGTCGCCCAGACCTTTCCGCGGCGCTATCAGGCGGGCGTTCTGACGCTCTCGGCCAAGGCAACAGAGGTGTTGCGTGGCGCGTTCCGTCAGCTCGACAGCCCCAAGGCTTTTGCGATTTCGGATGAAACGGGTCAGTTCGGTTTTGCGCGTGGAGATGGCACGCGGGCGCTGGCCAATTGCAACGCCGCGGCTGGCGAAAGCGGTGTGCAGGATTGTCGGCTTGTTGTGGTCGATCGTTAGGCCAGCCGCGCTATCTCGCCGCGGGTGTGTGGCCGACCATGCTGTCGCGCCCTAAGGTTGAGGCACGCCACGGCAGTTCGCTCAGGAATTGACGCGGCAAATTGAGCTATGTCAAAGCGAGAGCCGCGCAAAACGTGTGCGGTAACCGAGCGGGGAACGGCCCCGCGTGTAGTACAAGACCAAGGTAGACCCCAGGTGCCAGAGATCGTGCCCCTTCCGACGCCCCGCCCCTCCCCGGACGTGACGCCCGTCGGCCCGCAACAGACAATGCCGACGCGCTACGATGCCGCGATTGATGCCGCGCTGGAGCGTCTGCATGAGGAGGGGCGCTACCGGACGTTCATCGACATCGAACGCCGCCGGGGTCAATTTCCTCATGCCGTGTGGCGCCGGCCGGACGGCACAGAGGCGGAGATCACGGTCTGGTGCGGCAATGATTACCTCGGGATGGGGCAGCACCCCGTGGTTCTGGCCGCCATGCAGGAGGCATTGGAAGCGACGGGCGCGGGCTCGGGCGGCACGCGCAACATTTCCGGTACGACCGTCTATCACAAGCGGCTTGAAGCGGAACTGGCCGACCTCCACCAGAAGGAGGCCGCGCTCCTCTTCACATCCGCCTACATCGCCAACGACGCGACCCTGTCGACCCTCCCGAAGTTACTTCCCGGCCTCATCATCTATTCCGACGCGCTGAACCACGCGTCGATGATCGAAGGTGTTCGGCGCAACGGCGGGGCGAAGCGCATTTTCCGGCACAACGACCTTGAGCATCTGCGCGCTTTGCTGGCGGCGGATGATCCGGCGGCGCCCAAGCTCATTGCGTTTGAATCGATCTATTCGATGGATGGGGACTTCGGACCCATCGCCGAGATCTGCGATCTTGCCGATGAATACGGCGCGCTGACCTATATCGACGAGGTTCATGCCGTGGGGATGTACGGGCCGCGCGGTGCGGGCGTTGCCGAGCGGGATGGTCTGATGCACCGGATCGACCTGATCAACGGGACGCTGGCCAAGGCCTACGGTGTCATGGGTGGCTATGTGGCGGCCTCCGCCAAGCTCTGCGACGCGATCCGCTCCTATGCGCCGGGTTTCATTTTCACGACGTCGTTGCCGCCCGCAGTCGCCGCGGGGGCTGCGGCCTCGGTTGCTCATCTGAAGAGCGATCAGGCCCGGCGCGACGCGCATCAGGCGCAGGCCAGGATGCTCAAGCGCCGTCTGAAGGCGCTGGGCCTGCCGATTATCGACCACGGTAGCCACATCGTTCCGGTGATGGTTGGAGACCCGGTCCATACCAAGAAAATCTCGGATATGCTCTTGGAAGAGCACGGAATTTACTGTCAGCCGATCAATTTTCCGACGGTGCCGCGGGGTACGGAGCGTCTGCGCTTTACCCCCTCTCCCGTGCATGATCCAAAGATGATCGATCACTTGGTGAGCGCCATGGACGGTCTTTGGGCACATTGTGCGCTGAATCGCGCCGATCTCACAGGCTGACGTCTCAGAGGGTGCATCGCCTCCTGGCTCATGGTAACGTTTCTGTAAGGATTGGCGGATAATCGAATCGCCAGCCATGGGGACGAGAGCGTGATCAGCACGAGGTCGGGCAGATGATCGGGCGGCGACCACCGCCCACGCAGGAAGTTGAGCCGGACGTGCCACGCGGGTTCGACGACTTTGACTTGCGCATAGGCGACGTGATGCGCGGAGAACGCGCGACCCTCGGCAAATCTCTTCTCGACGTTCAGCGCGAGCTCAAGATCAAGGCGACGTATATCGCGGCGATCGAAAACGCAGATATCTCCGCGTTCGAATCGACGGGCTTTATCGCAGGATATGTGCGGTCCTACGCGCGGTACCTGGGGCTCGATCCGGAGTGGACCTTCGAGACGTTTTGCGCCGAAGCGGATTTCGTGCCGCTGACGGGCATGGAGAAGGTGGTGCCCTCCGCGGCTTCCAAGGGACGGATCCGGGGACCGGTCTTCCGCCGTGAACCCACGCAAGTCGCCACCCAGGAACGCGATCCCATCGCGCAGCCGCGCGTGTCATTTGCCCCGACCGGTCAGAGCGCCTTTGCGTCGCTTGAGCCGCGCGCTATCGGCTCGACGCTCGTGCTACTCGCGTTGATTGGCGGCATCGGATACGGCGGCTGGGCGGTCCTGAAGGAGGTTCAGCGGGTTACGGTCGCTCCCGTGGAGCGCGCGCCGGATGCGGTTGCACAGGTCGATCCGCTGGACGGCGTGCACTACGAGGGGGCCGAGGGGGCTCCAGTGGCGTCCGGCATCACCCCTGGAACGCCAGATGCGCTGGCACAGCTCTACCGTCCGCAAACGCTCGAGGCGCCGGTGATGGTGGCGCGCGACGGGCCGATCGCCTCGATTAACCCCGAAGCTGTCGGAGCGCTCGCGTCCAGCGGGCTCGACGCCATGGGGAACGCGCCGTTCTCGCCGTCGGAGCTTTATGAGCCATTGCCGGACGCCGTTGCGATGGCCTCGCGCGGGCTCGGAGCGGACGCTGGAGTAGGTGGTACCTTTGATCCCGCGACCGACCCTTTGCAGCAGGCGGCCTCCGATGCCTTGGCCCAGCTGCGCGGCGATGGGCCGGCGGCGCTGCCCCCACCGCGGGTCACCGCAGACGCGCCGGAGGTGATGCTGATCGCCGTGCGGCCCGCATGGGTGCGCGTGCGCGCGGCAGATGGTTCGGTGCTCTTGGAGCGTACGTTGTCGGCGGGCGACAGCTGGGTTGTGCCACCGTCCGATGTGCCGCCCACGCTCCGCGCCGGAGCGGCGGGCGCCGTCTTCTTCACGGTCAACGGACAGACATTCGGCCCGGCGGGCGCGGACGGCGCTGTCGTCGACCAGATCGCGTTGGGGTCGGAAAGCTTGAGCGCTGAGTTTGCGCTCGTCGATCCCGAGGCGGATGCCGATGCGCGTGAAGCGATCGCCTATGCCGAGGCCGCCATCGTGGGTCAGGCGCAGCCAGACGTCGGCTCGGACCCCTCGCAGTAGCGCGGGGCGCACCGCCTGCGTTGCAGAGGGCCGACGCGCGGTCTATGCTGAGCTCAGACCGCTCGTAGCGACGCAAGGTAGTCCATGTCCCACAACCATATTCGCCCGTGGCGCAATATCTATCGCCGCGCGAGCCGCCAGATTTCCGTGGGCAGCGTGAAGGTTGGCGGAGATGCCCCGATCAGCGTCCAGACAATGACGAACACCCCGACGACGGATGCCAAGGCGACGATTGAGCAAGTGGTGGCCTGCGCAGAGGCGGGAGCGGACATCGTCCGGGTCTCTGTCCCGGACAAGGCCAGTTCGACAGCGCTTCGGGAGATTGTGCGCGAAAGTCCGGTGCCGATCGTGGCGGATATCCACTTTCACTACAAACGTGGAATTGAAGCGGCGGAAGCAGGTGCAGCGTGTTTGCGCATCAACCCTGGCAACATCGGGGATTCAACGCGGGTCAAGGAGGTCATTAAGGCTGCGCGTGATCATGATTGCTCCATGCGCATTGGCGTGAACGCGGGCAGCCTGGAGAAGCACCTGCTTGAGAAGTACGGTGAGCCCTGTCCAGACGCCATGGTGGAGAGCGGGCTCGATCACATCAAAATCCTGCAGGACAACGATTTTCATGAGTTTAAGATCTCCTGCAAAGCCTCCGATGTCTTTCTGGCGACAGCAGCGTACCAGCAACTCGCGGACGCGTGCGACGCTCCGATTCACCTCGGGATCACGGAAGCTGGCGCTCTGACGGCAGGGACGATCAAATCTGCGATCGGCCTGGGTAACCTGCTCTGGATGGGTATCGGTGACACAATACGGGTCTCGTTGTCCGCCGATCCCGTCGAGGAGGTGAAGGTCGGGTATGAAATCCTCAAGGCCCTCGGTTTGCGGCATCGCGGCGTGAACATCATCTCCTGCCCGTCCTGCGCGCGGCAGGGCTTTGATGTCATAAAGACGGTTGAGATCCTTGAGAAGAGGCTAGAGCATATCAAAACGCCGATGTCGCTGTCGATCATCGGCTGTGTGGTCAACGGTCCCGGTGAGGCGCTCATGACGGACGTTGGGTTCACCGGCGGCGGTGCCGGGTCGGGTATGGTGTACCTTGCGGGCAAGCAGAGCCACAAAATGTCGAACGACGAAATGATTGAACACATCGTGTCGGAGGTCGAAAAGAAGGCCGAGGCACTGGAAGTCGCGCGATTGGATGCCCCGGAAGAGGCGCAGGTGGAACCTGCCGAATAGGACACCCGGGTCTGTCAATGGCCACGGAGAGTCTGGGCAAGCCGCCTAGTGCCACGGCGCCACGTGCCCGAAAATTCGTCGGATTTTCGTCGCCCTTGCCGACCGTGTGCGCTTCGTTTTGGGGAAGGGTGCAGGGTGCGGGCCCAATTGAGGTCCTGACACCGCAGAAGCTTAGCGGGCTGAGGAGACCGACGCCCTTACTTGTGCGACGTTGGATCGTACTCTGCGTCGGAGACGTGCTCCATCCACGTCACATTTGATCCGTCGCGTGCTTCTTGCAGCGCAAGGTGCGTCATCGCAGAGGTCGCCGTCGCTCCATGCCAATGACGCACCTCCGGTGGGAACCATATCCTGTCGCCCACACGCACTGTTTTGCGGCTCGCCCCCTCGACCTGTATCCATCCCACACCAGCGGTGATGATCAGCGTTTGGCCAAGCGGATGGGTGTGCCACGCGGTCCGGGCGCCGGGTTCGAAGGTAACTGTCACACCACGCAACCGCGCGGGCTCGGGCGCCGCAAACCGGCCTTCCGTGCGCACGCGACCCGTGAAGTAGGCTTCTGGCCCTGCAACGACCGAGCTATCCTCAAGCCGGTCGATCCGGGCATCGCTCATCCTTCGGACCGTTGTGCGTCAATCAACTGGCGCATCCCATTGAGGGGCACATAGCCGCGCACCAATTGATCACCCAGAACATAGGTCGGTGTGCCCTGGATCTGCAACGCTTGGGCCAGCGCATGGTTGGCGCGGATCACATCAGTCACCTCATCGGCGTTCATGCGGGCAAGAATCGCGTCACCATCAAGCTCCAGATCCTCGGCGACCAATTCGAGCGCGAGTTCGTTCATGTCGCCGCGCATCGTGATCAGCGCATCATGCACTGCCTTATAGGCCGCGTCCCCGGCCACCAATCGGGTTGCGATGGCAAAGCGAGAGGCGAGCACGGATTGCTCGCCCAGGATCGGAAACTCCTTGACGATCACGCGGATGTTTCCATCGCTCTGGACCAGCTCCTGAACCTCGGGAAAGGCGCGCCGGCAAAAGCCGCAGCGGTAGTCGACGAACTCCACGAGGGTGATGTCGCCTTCGACATTGCCACCGACCCAGGCATCTGCGCTGTTAAAGAGCGCGTCCGCATTGGCCTGGATCATCAGCGTGTCCTGTACGGTCTGTTGTTCGGCTTCACGCTGCTCGAGGATCTGCATCGCTTCCACCAGAACGTCCGGGTGTTCCAACAGATACGCGCGAACCTCGGCTCGAAACGCTTCGCGTTCGGTCTCAGTCATTTGCTCCTGCGCCAGAGCGTGGGGCGCCAGGGGTGGCGTGGCGAGCGCCGCAAGGGCGACGAGAAGAGCGGTAAGGCGGGGGGCGCGGGTCATCAGGATCAGTTCCTCCTGGCTTGTGTCTCAGCTGCGTTGACGATGTCTTGGGCGCGGCGCCAGCCCGACGAGCCCCGGGACAGCAGGTCGGTGGCACGCTTGGCATGGATGGCGGCATCCTTCAACCGTCCTGCGAGGGCGTAGCGCTCCGCCGTCGAGAGCGAGGCTGCCCCGCGCTGGCCAAGCTTCGCCTGTACCTGGGCAAGGTCGCGCAGGAGCGCCGGATTGTAGGGATCGCGCGCACGGGCCTTGGTCAGCACGTCAAGCGCGCGCGCGTCGTTTCCGCCGGCAGCGAGCAGAGCCCGGCCATAGCCCGTCGCAATGAGCGGCTCGGAGGGCGCCAGGTCTGCGGCCTTGGCGTAGGCGGCGACGGCAGCGGAGAACTGACGCGCATTGAAGAGGGCCCACCCTTTAAGCTCGTGCGCATAGGGGTCGCTCGGCCGCTTGTCGATCAGTGCATCCGCCGCGGCGACAGCCGCGGCCCCGTTGGCGCCCTGGCTGTTGGCAACGGCGCGCGCCACGAGAGCGGCATCGGACGTGTCCCCCTTTTTGAGGCGCCGCAACGTCCAGCTTGGATTGCGCAGGAACGCGGACAGCTTGGCCTTGGACCGCGTGAACCAGTATTGCGCCGTCGGGTCGGCCTTGTCCGCCTCGCGGAAGGCGGCGACAAAGCCCTTTACGGCGCGCAGCCGGTCCGCGCTGAGCGGGTGGGTGCGGACATAGGGATCCTGGCGGCCGGGGCTCAGCGCCTCCTGGCCTCGGAAGAGTTCAAGGACTTCGGTCATGCCGGCCGGGTCGATGTTGGCGCGCGCCAGATAGCGGATGCCCGACTGGTCTGCCGCGATCTCTTCCGCCCGGGTGTGGGCGAAAAAGGACCGCATCGCAGCACTTTGGCTCCCCGCGGCTACGCCCGCGGCGGCAGCCGGGCTTTGGGACGCGACCGCGGCCGATAGGGCCAGACCAAAGAGCGCCACCGTCCGCGCCGCCCGGATGTTGGACATCCGCCGCGTGATGTGACCGTTGGCGATATGCGCGACCTCATGGGCGATGACAGCCTGGAGCATCTCGACGCGATCCATCTTGAGGATAAGGCCAGAGGTCAGAAAGATGGCGCGCCCGTCGATCACGAAGGCATTGGGGGTGCTGTCCCGGATCACGATCATGCGGATCTGAGAGGGTGAAAGGCCCGCCGCCGCGATCACGGGGCGGGCCAATTCGCGCAGGGCGCGCTCGGTCTCGGCGTCTCGCAGGAGCGTCTGCGCCGCGGCCGGTGTTAGCGGGGTGACCATCAGGGCGAGCGCGAGCAGGACGACGCCGCAGAAGGCGCGCATCCGCGCGGACCCGCAAAGGGCGGTGGATGAAGGTGCGGCGGTCTTGGGCATCATCGCGAGCACCCAGAGGTCGTTGGCTGTGCAGAGCGCCGCGAGATGCGCCGGAGCGCGCGGGCGGCACAGGGCATACACGTGTTCCTATGCGCGCCATAGGGCTGTGGCGCGAACCTGGCCGTGATCGGCGCGTTCGGAGAGGATCCGGCCGAAAGGTGCCTTGCCATGGACTGCCTCGTTGGTGCTTTCTTGCCCGGTGCCGGGCGAACCCCGATGCACACACAGTCTACGGAGGCGAGCATGCGGGCATCAACCCGAAGTGAGGTCGATCCCTTCATCGTGATGGATGTCATGGAGGCGGCTCGGCGAAAAGAAGCCGAGGGACAGCATGTGATCCACATGGAGGTGGGACAGCCTGGCACCCCCGCTCCGCTCGGGGCGCGGCAGGCCCTGACGCGGGCGGTGGGCGAGGCGTCGCTGGGATACACGGTCGCCCTCGGGCTGCCTGCGTTGCGCCAACGGATCGCCGCGCTCTACCAGGATTGGTATGGACTGGCGCTCAATCCCGACCGTGTCGTGATCACGCCGGGCGCGTCCGGGGCGTTCATTCTGGCGTTCACGGCCCTCTTTGAGGCGGGGCAGCGGGTGGGGCTCGGCTTGCCGGGCTATCCGTCCTATCGGCATATTCTCAAGGCGTTGTCGCTGCAGGCGGTCGGTTTGCCCACGGCCGCCGCGCATCGCTATCAACCGGTGCCCGAGGACGTGCCGGAGGGGCTGGCAGGCCTCATCGTAGCATCGCCGGCCAACCCGTCGGGCACGATGTTAGGGGCGGAGGCGCTGGCCGCGCTCATCGAACGCTGCGGCCAGATTGGCGCGGCCTTCATCTCCGATGAGATTTATCACGGGCTGCACTATCGCGACCGCGCGATCTCGGCGCTGGAGCTTTCGGACGAGGTCGTGATCGTTAATTCCTTCTCAAAGTACTTTTCGATGACGGGGTGGCGCGTCGGCTGGATGGTTGTCCCAGAGCGGGACATCCGCACCTACGAGCGCCTCGCACAGAACCTCTTCATCTGCCCGGCGCATGCCAGCCAGGTGGCGGCCCTTGCGGCATTCGACTGCCGTGCAGAGCTGGACGCGAACCGCACGGTTTATGCCGAGAACCGCCGATTGATGCTGGAGGGATTGCCCGCGATCGGGCTACCGGACTTCGCTCCGCCGGACGGGGCATTCTATGCCTATGTCGATGTGGGCGACGTCACGCCGGACAGCCGCGCGCTGGCCAGTCGCATCCTGGAGGAGGTCGGGGTCGCCGTGACACCGGGTCTCGATTTCGATCCCACGCGAGGCCACAGGATGTTGCGCCTGAGCTATGCGGCCAAGACGACCGATATCGCCGAGGGGCTTGAGCGGCTCGGAGCTTTCTTTGCCAAAGGGTAGGGGCCCAGCCGATCCGCGTCAGGGGCGGCCAGAGGGATGCGAGGGCGGCGCCCTTTTCGCAAACGGGAGCCTGCCTGCGCGGTCGCCCGACCTAGGGGTCATGCGTTCCGAGAAGCCCTCCCGTCGGGCGGCGCTTGCTCTTTTGCTGGCCGCAACAGCCTGCGGCCCGCGGCCCTTGGGGACGCCTGTCCCGTTGGGCGACGTCCAGATTACACAGGATCGCATCGAAGGAGACGGCGGCACGGCGCTCGCGCTCACACAATGGGCGCCGCGCGGAACGCCGCGCGCCCTCGTGCTGGCGCTGCACGGGTATGGAGACACGGCGCGTGACACCTACGGTGCCGCTGCACAGTACTGGGCGCGCGAGGGCGTGTTGACATACGGGTACGATCATCGCGGCTTTGGCGCAAATCCGACGCGCGGCCAATGGCCCGGTGCCGAGACCCTGGCCGCCGACGCGATCGCCGTCGCCGCCGCCCTGCGCCAGCGCCATCCGGGCCTGCCTCTGACAGTCGTCGGCCACTCGATGGGCGGTGGGGTGACGCTTGCGGCGGCGGGAGACGGGTTGCCGGCCGATCGCCTGGTGCTCGCCGCGCCCGCCATTGCGGGCGGGCGCAACCTGTCGCCTGCGTTGCGCGCCGGGGGGTGGGCGCTCGGGGCGTTTTCGCCCAACCGGAGATATACGGGAGAGGGGGTCGTTTCGCTCCAGCCGAGCGACAATGTCGCCGCGATGCAGGCTGCGGCGCGCAGCCCCTACCATTATTCCAACGCGTCTGGGCGGGAGCTCTGGGGCCTTGTCAGGGTGTCGGACCGGGCAGCGCGGGCCGCGCCGGGGGTGACGCAGCCGACGCTGACGCTGATGGGGGCCAAGGACGAATACATCCCCGTGGGCGCGGTCCAGGCCGTGCATGACAGGATCGCAGGGCGTGCGCGCTTTGTGCTCTACCCCGAGGGCTGGCATTGGCTCTTCCGCGATCTGCAGGCCGAACGGGTCTGGCGCGACGTCGCGGCCTTCGCGCTCGACACCTGACGGTGCGCCCGACCCATAGCGCATGACGTTGCGGAAGAGGCAGCGGCGGCGCATGGCCGAGGCCCCGTCCGGACCTTTTCGAGATCCCGTCAAGGATGTATATCCTTGGGTATCTAGAACGGGGCCGAGCCATGATCCGCTTTTTCCTCTCCGCTTTCGGCGGCGTCTTCACGATGGCGACGACCGGCGCGCTCTTTGTTGCGCTCGTCGCGATGGCGGTGCTTTGGATGTACGGCCGCGAACTGCCCGATCATGAGGATCTTGCGAACTACGCGCCGAAAACGATCAGCCGCGTCTATTCGGGCGAGGGCAAGATCATCGACGAATTCGCGATCGAGCGGCGGCTCTTTGTGCCGTCGTCGGACATTCCTGAAATGGTCAAGAACGCGTTTATCTCTGCAGAGGACAAGAACTTCTACACGCACGCGGGCTACGACCCGCGCGGCATGGTAGCCGCCGCTGTCGACGCGGCGCAGGGCGAGGGGCTGCGCGGGGCCTCGACGATCACCCAACAGGTGATGAAGAACTTCCTGCTGTCAGGCGACCGCACAGTCGAGCGGAAGATGAAGGAGATCATCCTGGCCGCGCGGGTCGAAGGCGCGCTCGACAAAGAGAAGATCCTCGAACTCTATCTCAACGAGATTTATCTCGGCGCCAATTCCTACGGGGTCGCGGCGGCCGCACAGACGTATTTCAACAAGACCCTTTCGGATCTTGAGCCGCATGAGGCGGCCTATCTGGCGGCGTTGCCCAAGGCGCCTTCGACGCTCCACCCGGTGCGGGCCAAGGACGAGGCCACAGGCCGGCGCAACTTCGTCCTGCGGGAGATGTACGAGAACGGCTATCTTGACGCGGCGACCTATGAGGCCGAGCGCGCCTTGCCGCTGCGTACGGTCCAGAACGGCGATTATGCGAGCTTCCGCCGGGCGCTGCCGCCGCGCGCCTATTTCACGGACGAGATTCGGCGGCAGCTGTCATCGGACTTCGGGGAGGATGAGTTTTTCGGCGGCGGCCTGACCATTCGCGCAACGGTCGATCCGGAGCTCCAGGATCGTGCGGCCCTGGCGCTGCGAGAGGCATTGGAAAAGTACGACCGATCCCGTGGTGTCTGGCGCGGAACGGGAGAGACGCTGCCAACGGAAGCACTGGCGCGCGAGGCGACGTGGCGCGAGGCGCTGGAAGACCTCGAAGTGGCACGGGATATTGAGCTCGACGGCTACTGGCATCCGGCGGTGGTTCTCGACGTTGCTGAGAACGCCGTTGCCCTTGGTGTCGAGGATGGGCCTGCGTCGGTCAGCGTTCCGCGCTCGGATATCCGTTGGATGCGCGGCGACTTTTTCGAGAATTTCGATGTGGGCGATGTGGTGCATGTGCGGGAGGCAGAGGAGGGTTGGAGCCTGCGCCAGGTCCCTGAGGTGCAGGGCGCCTTCATGGCGATGGATGTGCACAACGGGCGCGTTCTGGCGATGCAGGGCGGATTTTCCTACCAGGATTCCGTGTTCAACCGCGTGACGCAGGCCACGCGCCAGCCCGGGTCGTCCTTCAAGCCGTTCGTCTATGCCGCTGCGCTCGACAGCGGGTACACGCCGGCGACGATCGTGGTCGACGCTCCGATTGAGATCAACACACCCGAGGGGGTGTGGCGGCCGCAGAACGCGTCGAACCGGTTCTATGGGCCGACGCCGTTGCGCACCGGGATCGAACAATCGCGCAACCTGATGACCATCCGTCTTGCCGAGGAGATCGGTATGGACACGGTGGCGCGCTATGCCGAGGGCTTTGGGATCTATGACGATCTCAACCCGTTCCTCGCGAACTCGCTGGGGGCGCAGGAGACGACGCTCTACAAGATGGTTGCAGCCTATTCGATGCTCGCCAACGGGGGCGAGCGCGTGGAGCCGACGCTCGTTGACCGCGTGCAGGACCGCTGGGGCGCGACCGTGTATCGCCACGACCAGCGCCGTTGCCCGGAATGCGAGCTGGCGATGCTGGCGCCCGGGGAGGCACCGCGGATCGAGACGGACAGAGATCGCGCGATTGACGCGATCACCGCCTATCAGATCACCTCGATGATGCAGGGCGGCGTTCAGCGCGGCACCGGAGCCAGCACCGTTGGGGCTGCGGGGCTTGGCGTGCCCATCGCGGGAAAGACCGGGACGACGAACGACAGCAAGGACGTCTGGTTCGTCGGGTTCTCGTCCAACATCGCCGCCGGATGCTACATCGGCCATGACCAGCCCCGTTCCCTCGGGCCGGGTGCCTATGGCGGCACGCTGTGTGGCCCGGTTTTTGCTGAGTTCATGAAGGAGGCGATCGCGAAGTATGGCGGCGGCAGCTTTGACGTCCCGCCGGGAGGCTACTTCGTGAAGATCGACCGGTACTCCGGCGCGCTGCTCTCCAACACTGCGAGCGGGTCCAATGTGGTCGCGGAGTATTTGCGCGACGGTGAGGTGCCGATCTTCGGGCTGGCCGTCGACGGGGGCTTTACGATGGGCGAGAATATCGCGCTCTTCCAGCGGGGCGAGAGCCCGCAGAACACGACGACCGTCACCACCTCAACAGGACGTGCCGTGGAGATTGCGCCGAAGGCGTCCTTTGGCACGCTCTCGTCGGGTGGGCTCTACTGACGTGAGCTTGGTCCCGCGCCGCTGTGGAGCGCGGGGCTTGGCTAAGAGGTTTGGCACAGGGCACCGCACATTTTGGACCTGCCGCTTGCATGAGAGGTTCGCCGGTCGCATCGCCGAGGGCCACGCCGCACGGGACGCGCGTCGCTGCGGCTGTTCCAGGCGACGACACCCTCTCCGATGCAGTGCATCGTGCCGTGTCGAGGGGCGGCATCCCAAAAGCCGGTAGGGCTTGGGCTAGCTGCGCCCGCTGGCGCGATCCTGATCTTCGGCGCGCCAGCGTCCGGCGACAGAGCGCATGATGTGCGCCATGGCGTAGGCGACCGCTGGGTCTTCGTGCAGCCCGTCCTTCTCGGCATGACGCTCGAGCACTTCGGCGCGGCGCTTCTCGACCGCGCGACGCAGACGTTCCGGCACGATGCGCGCCGCCGCGAGTGCCTTGAGATACGCCTCATCGAGTTCGGGCAGGTCGGTCTGGGCCTCGTTGTGGCACCAGATATCCTCGAACTGGATCATGATGAAGTCGAGGACGGGGCGGGGCAGATGCCGCCTGTCGGCCTTGAAGGGGCCCCCGAAGACATCCATCACGATCTCGTAGGACGGCCAGTAGAAGAGGTGTCCATCGCCGCCATGGGCGCGCATCACCTCGTCGACGGCAACGCGCAGCACGGCCTTGGAAACGGAGTTGGACGTGATGCAAGAATTGTCGCGGAAGGTCGCGATGAGAGGCACGGGCGAAAGCGTCATGATGACCTTTGCATCCGGGCGGTGCTTGCGGATGAGCCGGTAGATCGCGTCGATATTCTCGCGATTCTCCTCAACGGAGGAGATGCGGAAGCGGTGCCGCTCGGGATCGTAGGCATCCTTTGGGATGGTGCGCCAGAAAACCTCGCCGCTCGGCGCGTCGTACCACACCTCCGACAGGCCGAACGTGAGAATGAAGACCTCGGTTCTGTCAAAGAGCGCGCGGGTTTCGCGCTGCACCTCGGCGTCATAGCCGAAAGCTTCGGCCGTGTAGCCGTGCCAGAGCGGCTGATCGAATGTCTTGCCCTCCCACGCCCATTCGAACTGCTGCCGGATGACGAAGCTGTTGACCATGCCTTCGCCGATCTGAACGACGTAGGCGCGCTGCGCTTCTTCGTCATTGGAGGAGACGCGGTAATTTCGCTGGCCGAGCCAGCGCGAGATATTGGCGGCAAAGCAGCTGCCGAACGCGGTGATCTTCGTCGAACGGTCGATGGCTGGGGCGCCGGGCCCCCAGCCTTGCACGACATGGTCTGCCACGGCGGACGGCACGAGCATCGCGGCCTGGTTGGGCGCGCGGTTGGTATGCGGGCCGCGATACCACGTGTGGTGTTTTGCGGCGCTTGTGGTGTCAGGGTCATGGTTGAAGATGATGGCGCCTTGGTCCTGCGGGCGCTCCACTGGCTGTTCGGTCATCCGTGGTCTCCCATTTGGTCCGTCCTCGCGCGCCGCCACTTTAGGGGGCAATGGTGGTCATTTCATGACTGTGGTTCATCTTGCGAGGCGCTCGCGGCGCGCCTATACCCCAGACTTCAGGCAGGGCGGAGCCGTCCGCCCGGACTGTCGCCAGATCCCCAAGGAGCCACCATGCGCGCAGAAACGCAAGCCACCGTTGAGAAAGTGCGCAAGTCCCTCGACCTGCTCGGACAGCGGCTCGGGCTTGAGACGGTGGCGCATCGGCTGGAGGAGTTCAACGCGCGCGTCGAGGACCCGACGCTGTGGGACGACCCGGCAGCCGCGCAAAAGCTGATGCGGGAGCGCCAGAGCCTGGTGGATGCCGAAGCGACGTACCGCGGCATCCTCCAAGACCTGGACGACAATATCGAGCTCATTGAACTGGGCGAGATGGAGGACGATGGCGAGGTGATCGCCGATGCCGAAGCCGCGCTCGTTGCGCTCGCCGAGCGCGCTGCAGCCAAGGAGATCGAAGCGCTGCTCGACGGTGAAGCCGATGCCAACGACTCGTTTCTAGAAATCAACTCCGGCGCCGGCGGCACGGAGAGCTGTGACTGGGCGTCGATGCTGGCGCGCATGTATGTGCGATGGGCGGAGAAGCGGGGCTACAAGGTTGAGCTGCAATCGGAGAGCGCGGGGGAAGAGGCGGGGATCAAATCAGCGACCTACAAGATCAGCGGGCACAATGCCTACGGCTGGCTGAAGTCGGAGAGCGGCGTCCACCGGCTGGTGCGGATATCGCCCTACGACAGCTCGGCACGGCGCCACACCTCATTTTCGTCGGTCTGGGTCTATCCGGTGGTGGACGACAACATCGAGATCGACGTGAACCCCGCCGACATCCGTGTCGACACCTACCGCTCCTCCGGCGCGGGCGGGCAGCACGTCAACACGACCGATTCTGCAGTGCGGATCACGCATATGCCGACGGGGATCGTCGTGACTTCGTCCGAGAAGTCCCAACATCAAAACCGGGACATTGCGATGAAGGCGCTGAAGTCGCGTCTTTACCAGATGGAGCTCGATAAGCGCACCGCCTCGATCCAGGAGGCGCATGAGGCCAAAGGCGAAGCCGGGTGGGGCAATCAGATCCGCTCCTATGTGCTGCAACCCTACCAAATGGTGAAGGACCTGCGCACCAACTTCGAGACTTCCGACACTTCGGGCGTGCTCGACGGCGACCTCGACGGTTTCATGGGCGCGACGCTGGCGCTGCAGGTCGCGGGCAAGTCCCGCGCGGAGGCCGGGGCCGACTGACACCGCGCCGTCGCGGCACAATGAGCGTGGACGGAAGCGACAGGAATGTCGGTTTTCGGGCACGACAGGGCGGTTGCGAGCGCTGTCCTGTTCTGTCTTGGCGCTATTTCCCACCCCATCGGGCGATCTGGAGGGACGGGTATGGCGGATGTAGCGGAGAGCACGGGGGGACCTTCGCGGCGGCGGGGGCGCAGCGGCGGCGGTGCGGCACGACGCGCCGAACGCACGGCAGTGCGGGTCGAAGCGGCGCGCTACATTGAGCGCAACATCCCGGATCTTGAGGTGCTCACGACCGAGGCGCTTGAGATCATCGAGGCGAATGCCGACACCGTGCTCGAAGAAATCGGGGTTGCCTTCCCAGAGAACCCCGCCGCGTTGGAACGGTGGCGTAAGGCGGGCGCGGATGTGCAGGGGGACCGTGTGCGGATTCCACGTGGCCTGGCCCGAAGCCTGTGTGCAACAGCGCCCCGGCAATTCACGCAGCACGCCCGCAACCCGGAGCGCAACGTCGAGATTGGCGGGCGTAACCTGGTGCTGGCCCCGGTCTATGGCCCGCCTTTTGTGCGCGATGCGGCGGGCGGCCGGCGCTATGCGACGCTTGAGGATTTCCAGAACTTCGTGAAGCTCGCCTACATGTCAAAATGGCTGCACCATTCCGGCGGGACTGTCTGCGAGCCGACGGATGTGCCGGTCAACAAGCGCCACTACGACATGCTGCGTGCGCATATGACCCTCTCGGACAAGCCCTTCATGGGGTCGGTGACCGAGCCGAGCCGAGCGCGCGACAGCGTCCAGATGGCCGATATTCTCTTTGGCTCGGAGAACGGTGCGGGCTTGCAGGGGCGGGCCGCGATGGTGTCGCTCATCAACATTAACTCGCCGATGACGTTCGACAACGTGATGATGGGCGCGCTTGAGGTCTATGCCGAAGCCGGGCAGGCCTGCATCATCTCTCCGTTCATCGTGGGAGGTGCAATGGCGCCAGTCTCCGTCATGGGCACGCTGACGCAGGTCCTGGCGGAGGTGCTGGCCGGCGTCGCCTACTCCCAGCTGATCCGTCCCGGCGCTCCGGTGATCTGTGGAGCATTCGTAACGTCGATCGACATGAACTCCGGTGCGCCGACGTTTGGCACGCCCGAAGCGGCGCAGATCACCTATGGCGCGGGGCAGCTTGCGCGGCGTTTGGGCTTGCCCTACCGGTCAGCAGGGTCGTTCAACGGCTCCAAAATGCCGGATGCTCAAGCAGCCTACGAGACAGCGAATTCGCTTAACGCAGGGTTACTGTCTGGTGTGAATTTCATGCTGCACGCGGCGGGATGGCTCGAAGGCGGGCTCGTGGCCTCGTTCGAGAAATTCGTCATGGATGCCGACCAGCTCGGTATCCTGCACAAGCTCGCTGCCGGGGTGCCGACAGACGAGGAAGCGCAGGCCATGGACGCGCTGCGCGAGGTCGGTCCGGGCGGGCATTTCCTGGGATGCGCACATACACAGCGGCATTTCCAGTCTGCGTTCTGGCGCACGGACCTGCTCGATTACAAGCCTTTCGAGACCTGGGAGGATGAAGGGCAACGCACAACCGACGCCCTCGCCTCGGAGCGCGTGGCCAAGCTTCTGGCGGAGTATCAGGCGCCTGCGCTCGACCCTGCGATCCGCGAAGCGCTCGATGCCTACATCGCGCAACGGAAATCGGAGCAACCGGACGCCTTCATCTAGGAGGTACGGGCCCCTTTCGAAATGGCTGGAGAAGGGGTGGAAAGCACTGCTGCGCGGCCGTATGGACCCGAGCTGCGCGAAGGTGCTTAGGAGGTCGTGTCGTCTTGTTTTGACGACTGCCGAGGGAGCAGGGCCCTCGGCTCAAAGCGAATCACCCTTAGGTTGATTTCCGGTCAACCTGTCAAAAAGTTACCTACAGAGTGTCCACAACTGTAGAGTGTGACGGTTTGCCGCCTAGGAGGCGTGCTTCAGCCATAATCGCGATGAGAATCTCCAGGTGCTTGGCGATCGAATACGTGGCGTCACCGCGCTTACGCGTATCTTCCTGGTTGGCCTCCATATCCATGAGGCGGGGTAAGGCATGGGTTGGGCCGGGTAGAGTCTCACCGCGCAAAATCCGCTTTAAGTCTCTGTTTCTATTATAGTCTTGCAAGCCAAGCCGGGCGGCGCGGATCAACAGGCGCGGGCGGGTGACGGTTTGAAGAGTTTCGAGCGTTGCAGTCATGGCAGCCTCCAGATGAGATGCTGTCAAGCTACACAACCACAGCGGGTGTTGCGTGAGGTGGACATTACCGTTCGCACGTCTCAGAATTGATTGGCACTTTTCAACAATTCTATCCACAGGCGATTGCGTTAGTATACTGGTAACCATTGCAACTCAGGGTTGTTTTCGGTTGGGGATCAATACCGAGGCAGGCTGTGAAAGGGGATGTCGGATGACGGGGGACGGGGGAACTCGGAAGCTTGGCGTGTTGCCGGGCTGGGTACCGGACGCTGCACGTCACTACCTGCGTCACACCGAACAGGGTCTGTCGATCCGGGCGGTGGCGCGGGGAGAGGGGGCGCATGCCTCTACGATTCTACGTCAGATCAGGCGGTATGAGAACCGCCGGGACGACCCCCTTGTGGATGAGGCGTTGGCGCGCCTGGGCGCTCAACATCTCGGCAATGACCGGCTTAACACGACGCGCTTCGCCTCGGATGATTACGAGGAGACTGCCACGATGACCGCCCCATTTTCCCCCAAGAGCCTGATCTGTGACGAAGCAACTGTCATGCGCGAAGGCCGGCGTATCTTGCGCCGGCTTTGCGAGCCAGGCGCGTTCCTGGCCGTGGCGCCGAGCATGGAGAAGGCGGCTGTCTTGCGGGAGACCACGGCGGGAGCGGTTTCGCGCATCGCGGTAGTGGATCGTGAGGTGGCGCAGGCCTTTGCGTTGAAGGAATGGATTGCGTGCACCTCTTCGGGAAAGGTTGCGCGGTACCATGTGGCACCGGCCGGACGGGCGGCGCTGAAACGTCTGCTGTCCGAAGAGGGGGATCGGCGCAGCGGGTTGTCGGAAGAAGCCGCACCCTTTGCCGACCAACATCGGGCCTGGGGGACGCGAGACGTCCATGAGGACGGCGAAGAGGCGCCGCGCCGGATGCGCTACAACATGGCGGAGAGCCCAGTGACCCTGTTGGCGCGCCGCCGCGACAAGGATGGCAAGCCGTTCTTACCGTCCGGGTTGGTCACGGCGGCGGAACGGTTCCGCGAGGATTTTGAGCTGGCCCAGATGGGACCGCGGGTCACCCAGAATTGGGAGCGGTTTCTGACAGCCGGCGGGGATGCGGCCAAGAGCGGCTCCGATCCGCTCCGCGGACCGGAGGGCGCGCGCGATCGTGTCGCGGCGGCCCTGCGGGACCTTGGTCCGGGTCTGGGCGACACGGTGCTGCGGGTGTGCTGCTACCTCGAGGGACTCGAGGCCACCGAGAAGCGGATGGGGTGGTCGGCCCGGTCGGGCAAGATCGTGCTGCGCATCGCGCTGCAGCGGCTGGCGCGGCATTACGAGGAGACCTACGGGCCGGGGGGCGGGCTGATCGGTTAGCGCCGCTTGTTGCCGGCGTTTCTGATGGCGCGGTCAGGTTGGCGGGGGCTTTGCCCCCGGACCCCCACGGTATTTTCTGCAAAGAGAAAAGAGATCGTGCGCGTTTGGCCCGTGTTGTCAGCGGAGGGGGGCTGTTTGGTAGAGTCGCACTTTCAGGCCGCCATGGGGGAGCGGCGGCCCGGGAGGGCCGAGCGGCAACGCGGTTGCGCGTGCGAGGGCCGGGTCGCTGGTGATGAAGCCGACGCGCCAGCCCTTGAAGTGGGTTTTGAGCGTGTCGCCAAAGCTGGCGTAGAGAGCGCGGAGCGCGTGCTTGCTGCCGATGCGCGCGCCATAGGGTGGGTTTGTCAGGATCAGGCCTGGCGGGCCGGGAGGCGCGCGCAGAGCCGAGACAGGCTGGCAGGCGAAGCACGTTCTGTCCGCTAGAGATGCGCGCTCGGCGTTTGCGGTGGCGTTGGCGATGGCACCCTGGTCACGGTCGAACCCCCAGGCCTGCGGATGGGATTGTGCGAGGGCCTGCGCGGCGGCGTTCTTGCGCTGGTCTGCCCATATGGACGCGTCAAAGGAAGGGAGGGCCTCAAAGGCGAAAGACCGATGAAGGCCCGGGGCGAAACCGGCTGCGATGCCCGCGGCTTCGAGTGGGAACGTGCCGGAGCCGCACATGGGATCGATCAAGGGGGTGGCGCTGTCATATTGTGCGGCGCGCAGCAGAAGTGCGGCCATGGTCTCGCGCAAGGGCGCCTTGCCGACAGCCTGTTTTGTGCCGCGTTGATGAAGCGGGGCGCCGGATGTGTCGATTGAAAGGGTGCAGAGGTCATCTTCGATCCGGGCCAGCAGCCGGAGATGGGCGTCGGGTGCGTGCGCAATGCCGAGCGTGTCTGCCAGCGCACGCTCGATCCGCTGGGCCGCGGCACGGGCATGGTAGATCCGGGAGCGGGTACAGCTGGCTTCGACGCGGACGGGCACGTTGGGATGCAAGAACGCCGGCCAGTCCACGCGGCGCGCGCGTTTGTCGAGCTGCGCGAGATGTGGGGCGCGGAAGCTGGCAATGCGGGCCAGGACGCGCGTGGCGCCACGCGTCCAAAGGTTAAGATGCCAGACATCAGCCCAGCCGCCTGAGAGCGTGACGCCGCCGGGCGTGGGGACGGCCTGAGGAAAGCCGAGGCCATGCACTTCGTCGCAGAGAAACGGCTCAAGGCCTGGCAGGGCAGTGAGGAAAATCTCAAAAGGGGAGTCTGGAGCAGGCGACGGCGTGTCGGGCATTACCCGTCCATCAAGCGTGGGAGGATTTGGCGCCAGAGCTGAGAGAGCGCATCGAGCGATGCCTCCGACGCGCTTATGCGAACGGTTTGCCCGCCGAAGCGGCCGATGCTTGTCAGCGGCACGCCGGCGCGGGCGGCGGCGACCATGAGCGCTTCGGCCTTGTCGAAGGAGCAGGCGATGAGGTAGCGGCCCTGGTCCTCGCCGAAGAGTGTCGCGGTGTCGGCGGCGTCGAGGGTGAGGCCGATGCCGGCGGCGTCGGCCATCTCGAAGGCGGCGAGGGCGAGGCCGCCTTCGGAGATGTCGGTGCAGGCGTCGATCCACTCGGCATTGGCGCGGATGAAGTCGCCGTGGGCTTTCTCGGCGGCGAGGTCGACCGGAGGCGCATCGCCATCGGTGCGGTTGAACACCTCCCAGAGGAGGGCGGAGCGGCCGAGATGGCCGTCGGTCGTACCGAGGACGAGGGCGACATGGCCGTCGCGCGGCAGGCGCTGGATCATGGTGTCGAGATCGTCGATCAGGCCGACGGCGCCGATAGTGGGCGTGGGCAGGATCGGAGCACCGTCGGTCTCGTTGTAGAGCGAGACGTTGCCGGAGACGACGGGCGTGCCGAGCGCCTCGCAAGCGGCCCCAATGCCTTTGATCGCGCCGACGAATTGGCCCATGATCTCGGGCTTTTCGGGATTGCCGAAGTTGAGATTGTCGGTGACGGCGAGGGGACGGGCGCCCAGCGCGGAGAGGTTGCGATAGGCTTCGGCGACGGCCTGCTTGCCGCCCTCGAAGGGGTTGGCCTCTACATAGCGCGGGGTGACATCGGCGGTGAACGCGAGCGCCCGGTGGGTGCCGTGGATGCGCACCACGCCAGCGCCAAGGCCGGGGGAGCGGACGGTGTCGGCCATCACCTGGCTGTCGTATTGCTCCCAGATCCATGACTTTTGGGCGTAGGACGGGGACGAGAGAAGGGCCTTGAGCGCGTCGATCGGGTCGATCTCGGGGACGGGGTCGAGCGCGGGCGCGGGCGGCGTCTCCTCCCACGGGCGGTCGTACTCGGGCGCGTTGCCGGAGAGTGCGGCGAGGGGCAGATCGGCCTGGACAGCGCCGCCGTGGGAGATGACGAAGCGATCTTCGGGGAGGGTTTCGCCGACGATGGCGAAGTCGAGATCCCATTTCTCGAAGATGCCGCGGGCGACGGCCTCCTTCTCTGGCCGCAGCACCATGAGCATGCGCTCTTGGCTCTCGGAGAGCATCATCTCGTAGGCCGTCATGCCGGTCTCGCGGGTGGGCACCTTGTCGAGGTCGAGGCGGATGCCGAGGCCGCCCTTGTCGCCCATCTCGACGGCGGAGCAGGTGAGGCCGGCGGCCCCCATGTCCTGGATCGAGATGACGGCTCCCGTCTCCATAAGCTCCAGGCACGCCTCCATAAGGCGCTTTTCGGTGAAGGGGTCGCCGACCTGTACGGTGGGGCGCTTTTCTTCGATCGTCTCGTCGAACTCGGCCGAAGCCATGGTGGCGCCGCCGACACCATCACGCCCGGTTTTGGCACCGAGGTAGACGACGGGCATGCCGACGCCGCTGGCCGCCGAGTAGAAGATCCGGTCCGCACGGGCGATCCCGGCGGCAAAGGCGTTGACGAGGCAATTGCCGTTGTAGGCCGGGTGAAACCGGGTTTCGCCCCCCACCGTGGGCACGCCAAAGGCGTTGCCATAGCCGCCGATGCCCGCCACAACGCCGGAGACCAGCGCGCGGGTGCGCGGATGATCCGGCGCGCCGAAGCTCAGCGCGTTCATCGCCGCAACGGGGCGCGCGCCCATGGTGAAGACATCGCGCAGGATGCCGCCCACACCGGTGGCCGCCCCCTGGTAGGGCTCGATGTAGGACGGGTGGTTGTGGCTCTCCATCTTGAAGACGCAGGCCAGCGCGTTACCCTCGCCATCCGGTCCAATGGCCACGACGCCCGCGTTCTCGCCGGGGCCGCAGATAACCTGGGGGCCGGTCGTCGGCAGGGTCCGCAGCCAGCGCTTGGAGGATTTGTACGAACAATGCTCGTTCCACATTGCCGAGAAGATCCCAAGCTCGGTGAGATTGGGCGGTCGATTGAGGATCTTCAGGATCTTGGCATATTCGCTCTCGGAGATCCCATGGTCGGCGACGATCTCGGCCGTCACATCCGACGCAAAGGCGGTATCAGAACTCGGCATATGTGCTCCCCACTGCGCTCGCGGCTATAGGCCAGCGCGCGGCCAAGGGAAAGAGCAGTGCGGGCCGGCGGCCCGGCTGGATTAAAAAAAAGGCCGAGACGGATCTCGGCCCAAGTCCAACAGGGAGGTTAACAACGAAACATCTTCGCTGTTGGTTTACATATGCGTTAGCGCTCCCTGACACGCAAGCTGTAACGCCCCGACATGTGTGCATGGCCGGTTTGCCTGTGGCGCAATGGTGACTCCTTGGGGCAGCCCTGCAACGCTTCAGCTTGGCGCAGCGGCAGGCGCGAGCCGGCGGCGGTGCTTCTGGATCTCCTCGACGACGAAATCCCGAAACGCAGCGATCCTCTTGGATTGGCGCAATTCTTCGGGATAGGCAAGGAACACCGGCACCTCGTTACTCTCGACTTCGGGCAGGACCCGGACAAGCTGTGGGGCGTTGTCGACGATGTAATCGGGCAGCACTCCGACCCCCAGACCGTTGATGACGCCCTGAAGCACCCCGAAATAGTTGTTGACCGTCAAACGGGAGGGAATCTGGCTCGAGAGAATCCACTGCACAAGCTGCTCTCCAGCGGCAACCTGGGTGATCCCCGGCGCTTGGCAGATCAGACGGTGATCCACCATGTCTCCAATCTGCGCAGGCTCACCGGCGCGCGCAAGGTACTCGGGCGATGCGTAAAGGCGCATGCGCACGGCCATCAGCTTCTTGCGGATAAGGTCGGCCTGGCTGGGTTCCTTCATCCGGATGGCGACGTCGGCCTCCCGCATTGGCAAGTCGAGCACGCGCTCTTCGAGCATCAGGTCGATGTTGAGCTGAGGATACCGCTCATAAAGCGTGGTCAGTCGCGGGGCGAGCCACATGGTGCCGAAGCCGATCGTGGTCGTGACGCGCAGCTCGCCAAAGACCTCCTCCTCGCTGTCGCGGATCCGGGCGGCGGCGGCGTCGAGCCTCTTGCGCATGGCGCGTGTTGCGTCGAACAGGAGCTCGCCCTGTTCGGTCAGGATGAGACCGCGTGCGTGGCGGTGGAACAGGGTCGTGTTCAGCATCTCCTCAAGCGAACGGATCTGGCGCGACACGGCTGATTGCGACAGGTGCAGCAGCTCCCCGGCATGGGTGAGCGAGCCGGCGTCCGCGACGGCGTGAAAAATACGGAGTTTGTCCCAGTCCATCAGCGATCCGCGATTGCCAGGCGCGCGTGTTAGCGCCCAATGTCCCGCGTCGTGTGACATGCCGGGAGCGCTGTGGCAACGAAAGAGCACAGCTCGCGCGCTGCGTGGTTTGACTTCTGCGGCCTGGTTGCCGCCCTATAGTCGGGGACGGGAGGACGCCATGGCCCTACACGATGTATCGCTTGAAGATCGTTTCGATCTGAGAAAGTCGCCAGTCTTGCTCAGCGGCGTGCAGGGTCTTGTGCGATTGATGCTGATGCAGGCCGAACGGGACCGGGCGCGCGGTTGGCGCACGGCGGGCTACGTGACGGGCTACCGCGGCTCACCGCTGGGCGGGCTCGACATGGCCATGCAGCGCGCCGCCGGTCGGCTTGGGGATGCGGACGTGCGCTTTCAGCCCGCGCTAAACGAAGATCTGGCCGCGACCGCGCTGATGGGATCGCAATCGGCCGCCTTGCGCGGGGAAGGGCGTGTCGAGGGCGTTTTTGGCTTGTGGTACGGCAAGGGGCCGGGGGTGGATCGGTCCGGCGACGCGCTGCGCCATGCCAATCTCGCGGGCACGGCGGCCAAGGGCGGTGTTCTAATGGTCGCGGGCGACGATCACACGGGCGAAAGCTCCACCACCTGCCATCAATCCGACCTTGCGATGATCGACGCGGGAATTCCGGTGCTTTATCCGGCGGGCGTTCAGGATATTCTCGACTTCGGTCTCTACGGCTTTGCGCTGTCTCGCTTTTCCGGGCTCTGGGCGGGGATGAAGGCGGTCAAGGACACGGTGGAGAGCACGGCCGTCGTCGATGGCGACCCGTTTCGCACGTCTTGGGTGCAGCCCGACGTGCCGCTGCCGCCCGACGGCCTGTCGATCCGGCTGGGGGACAATTGGGTGCCGCAGGAAGAGCGGCTGGTGGCGTGGAAATGGCCCGCCGCGCGCGCCTTCGCGCGGGCCAACGGCATCGACCGGCGTGGTCTCGGCCGCCCGGGCGCCAAGATCGGGATCGTTGCCGCCGGTAAAGCCTGGAACGATACCTGCGCCGCCCTGGACCTGCTGGGGATCACCGGGCCGGTCGCCCAGGAGATCGGTCTGACGACCTGGAAACTTGGCCAGATCTGGCCGATGGAGGAAACGGCTGTCCGGGAGTGGGCCGAGGGGCTCGATCTTGTGGTCGTCGTCGAAGAAAAGCGCAAGGTGATCGAACCGCAGCTTGCGCAGGCGCTCTGGGGCCGCTCTCTGCGGCTCTGGGGCGAGCGCGGGGCGCAGGGGCAGCCGCTCTTTCCCGCCCACGGTCCCCTCGATCCGTCGATGATCGCGGAGCGGTTGGGAGACATCCTGCGCGGCGAGGGTGTTGGAGGGGAGGCGCTGTCGCAGCGGTTAGAGACCCTGCGCGCACCCACGCGCGGCGGCGAGACGCTGGTCGCGCGGCGCCCGTGGTTCTGTGCGGGCTGCCCGCATAACACGTCGGTGCAACTGCCCGAGGGCGCGCGCGCAGGTGGCGGTATCGGGTGCCACACGATGGCGCTCTGGATGGACCGCGGCACCGAGGGCTACACCCAAATGGGCGCCGAGGGCGCCAGTTGGATTGGTGAGGCGCCGTTCTCCACCAAGTCCCACGTGTTCCAGAACATGGGCGATGGGACGTATAACCACTCCGGGATGATGGCCGTGCGCGGCGCGGTCGCGTCCGGCGTGAACATGACCTACAAGATCCTCTACAACGATGCCGTGGCGCTCACCGGCGGGCAAACAAACGATGGCGACATGCGCCCCGAAGGCCTCGTGGCCGAGCTGCTGGCGATGGGGGTCAAGCGCGTCTGCGTGACCCATGACGGCGCTGAAGGGGTAGAGCGGCTCTCCTTTCCCAGGGGCGCATCGGCCCACCTGCGCGAAGAGATCGTGCAGGTTCAGCAGGAACTGAGCCGGATCAAGGGGGTGACGGCGCTTGTTCATGTGCAGACGTGCGCGGCTGAGAAGCGGCGCCGGCGCCGCAAGGGCGCCTTTCCCGCAATTGAGAAGCGCGTCTTCATCGACCCAGACATCTGCGAGGGATGTGGCGATTGCGGGGTGCAGTCCAATTGCGTTGCGATCCTGCCGCTGGAAACGCCACTGGGGCGCAAGCGCGAGATCGACCAATCGTCGTGCAACGCAGATCACAGTTGCCTGCGAGGGTTCTGCCCGTCGTTCGTCACCGTCGAGGGCGGCACGCCCCGCAAGACTGCGCCGGCTGGCCCGGTGCCCACCTGCGACCGTCTGCCGGACGTGCCGCAGATTGAAGGCACCTGGAACGTCGTCGTGACGGGCATCGGCGGGACAGGCGCGGTGACCATCGGGGCGATCCTTGCCATGGCCGCGCGGCTGGAGGGAAAGGGGGCTGGCCTGATCGAGATGGCGGGCCTGGCGCAGAAAGGCGGGTCGGTCTCGATCCATTGCCGGTTCGCGGAGCATCCCGCCGACATTACGGCGATCCGTGTTTCCCGGGGACAGGCCGATGCGGTGATCGGCGGGGATCTGGTCACCACCTCGACGGCGGAGTGCCGCGCTCTGATGAACGGCGAGACCCGGGCGGTCGTGTCGCGCCAGGAGGTGCTGCCGGGGGACTTCGCGCGTAGGCCACAGCTCACCTTGCCGGGAGAAGACTTGGCCGCGCAGCTCAAGGCCGCAGCCGCGGGCGGCCTCACGCTGATTGATGCGTCTCACATCGCCGCTCGGCGGCTCGGCGATGCGATCTACGCCAACATGCTGCTAACCGGTGTCGCGTGGCAGCAGGGTCTCTTGCCCGTCGGCCGAGATGCGATGCACCGTGCGATCGAGCTCAATGGCGCGGATGTCGGCACCAACATCGCTGCGTTCGAGCTGGGGCGGGTGGTGGCGGAGACCCCGGGCGCCTTCGTCGACAGCGCCCCGCACGTAACGCATCCGCAGACGTTGGACGAGGTTCTGGCACATCTCGAAAGCCACCTCATGGCCTATCAGTCTCGGCGGCTCGTTAAGCGATTTCGCAGCCTCGTGGACAAGGCACCTGATCCAGAATTGCAGCGCGCCGTGGCACGGGGCTACCACAAGCTATTGACTTACAAAGATGAATACGAGGTGGCACGCCATCTCGCCGAGGCGCCCCGCAAGGCGGCCGAACGCTTTACGGGTGACCTCAAGCTGTCGTTCAACCTGGCGCCGCCCGGCCTGACCCGCCCAGGACACGACGGTCGCCCGCGCAAGCGGCGGTTCGGCCGTTGGATGCGGCCCGTCTTCGCCGGTCTTGCCCGGCTCAAGATCTTGCGCGCAACGCCTTTGGATCCCTTCGGCTATGCCGAAGAGCGACGGATGGAACGGCAGTTGATCCGAGACTACGAGATCGACATCGCGCGCGCCCTCGCACATTTGACGCCCGACACGCGGGACGTTGTTCGACAACTCGCAGAGCTTCCGCTTGCCATAAAGGGGTTCGGATCGGTGAAGGCACGTGCGGCCAAAGAGGCTGCATCGGAGCGCAAACGGCTTCTCGCCATCGCTTTGGGTCGCGCCGACCCGCCGCGCAAAGCCGAGCCGGAACAAGTCGCGGCGGAGTAACCGGGGGATCGTCATACAAACGTTATCTTCTCTGGTCAGAACCTGTTGCGCCCGCTATGCCCCTGTCAGCACCCAGGACGACGGACGAAGCCTATGACCAGCCGCCACGTTGCCCGAGACATCAGCTATGCCACGTCTGTGCAGTCCCGCTCCGGACGCGCGCTCGTGCGCGTTGTGGAAAATGCGACAGGGCGCCTCGGCCTGATCAAGCGCGCCGATGGCTACGCGGAGGAGGTCGCCGCTGGCCGTGATTTCTGGGACGTGATGGTGAGCCGCTACGGGCTGAGCCTCGATATCGTCGGCGGCTCGCTGGCGAACATCCCGCGCGACGGGCCCCTGGTGATGATTGCAAATCATCCTTACGGTATTCTAGACGGGCTCATTATGGGCCATCTGTTGGCCGAGACGCGCGGCGATTTCCGGATCCTGGCGAACTCGGTGTTTCGTCGGGCGGAGGAGCTGAACCGCGTTGTGCTGCCCGTTTCGTTCGACGGGACCAAAGAAGCGATGCGCCTCAACATCGAGACGCGCAAGACTTGCCTGACGTATCTTGAGCAGGGTGGCGCGATCGGCGTCTTTCCGGGCGGGACGGTGGCGACGGCGGCGCGGCCCTTCGGCAAGCCGATGGACCCTGGCTGGCGCGGTTTCACCGGCAAGATGGTGGCCAAGAGCGAAGCCGCGGTGCTGCCCATCTTCTTTGAAGGGCACAACAGCCGCCTCTTTCAGCTGGCCAGTCATCTGCACGTGACGCTGCGCATGGCGCTCCTCATCAAGGAGTTCAAGGCCCGCGTCGATGAGCCGGTGCGGCTGGTAATCGGCAAGCCCATCCCGCGCGAGCGGCTCGAACCCCACGCGCGCGACCCAAAGGCGATGATGGACTTCCTGCGCGCGCAGACCTATGCGCTCTCGCCAAAGCCCGTGAACGCGGCCGAGTTCGGTTTCGAGTTCGAGGAGCGCTATCGCACGGAGAAGGGCCGCGTGTACTGATGGCTGTCGGCATTTTCGATTCGGGGCTCGGGGGCCTCACCGTCCTGGAGGCGGCGCGGCGGCGCCTGCCCGAGGTGCCATTTGTCTATCTGGGCGACAACGCCCATGCGCCCTATGGCGTGCGCGAGGCCGACAGCGTCTATCAGCTCACCTGCACGGGGGTGGAGCGGCTCTGGGCGGCGGGCTGCGATCTCGTCATCCTGGCGTGCAACACGGCCTCCGCCGCGGCGCTCCGCCGGATGCAGGAATCCTGGCTGCCGACGGACAAGCGCGTGCTGGGCGTCTTCGTGCCCCTGATCGAGGCACTTACCGAGCGGCAATGGGGGGACAACTCTCCCCCCCGCGAGGTCGCCGTCCAGCATGTCGCACTTTTTGCCACGCCCGCGACGGTGGCCAGCCGTGCGTTCCAGCGGGAGCTGGCGTTCCGCGCGATCGGCGTCGATGTCGAGGCGCAGGCCTGCGGCGGGGTGGTCGACGCGATCGAGGAGGGCGACATGATCCTCGCCGAGGCGCTCGTGCGGTCCCATGTCGACGCGCTCAAGCGCAAGATGCCCACTCCGGAGGCCGCCATCCTGGGGTGCACGCATTACCCGCTGATGCAGGACGTCTTTCAGGACGCGCTCGGCGCGGACGTGACCGTCTTTTCGCAAGCGGATCTCGTGGCCGAGAGCCTGGCCGACTACCTTGCGCGGCACCCCAACATGCTCGGGCAGGGCACCGGCGCGTATCTGACGACCGGCGATCCCCGCCGTGTCTCCGACCGCGCGACCCAGTTTTTGCGACGACAGATCTCTTTCGATCCCGTCTGAACCGGGCTATGCCCGCCGCACCCAATTCTGAGACACACCCATGACTTATCGCGTCGCCATCCTTGGCGCGTCCGGCTACACGGGCGCAGAACTCCTCCGGCTGATCGCCACCCACCCCTCGCTCGAGGTCGCTGTCCTGACGGCGGACCGCAAGGCGGGGCTGACCATCGGTGAGGTGTTCCCGCACCTGCGCCACCTCGACTTGCCGCGCCTCGTGAAGATCGACGCGGCGGACTTCACCGGCGTCGACATCGTCTTTTGCGCGCTCCCCCACGCCACCTCGCAGGCCGTTGTCCGCCAACTGCCCGAGGGGCTCAAGGTGGTCGACCTTTCGGCCGACTTCCGGCTGCGCGACCCCGAGGCCTATGCCTGCTGGTACGGCAAGCCCCATGGCGCGCCCGAACTGCAGGGGGACTTTGTCTATGGCCTGACGGAGTTTTACCGCGACGAGATCCGCGCCGCGCGCCTCGTTGCGTGCACCGGCTGCAACGTGGCCACCGGGCTCTTTGCACTGCTGCCGCCGATGCAGTCCGGGCTGATTGACCCCGACGAGATCATCCTCGATCTAAAGTGCGGGGTCAGCGGGGCGGGCCGGGCGCTGAAGGAGCCGCTGCTGCATGCGGAGCTGTCCGAGGGCTGGCAGCCCTACGGCGTGGGCGGCACGCACCGGCATCTCGGGGAATTCGATCAGGAGCTCTCCCGCGTGGCGGGGCGGACGGTCGAGATCCAGTTCACGCCGACCCTCGTGCCCGCCAACCGCGGCATCCTCGCCGCGGCCTATGTGCGCGGGGAGGCGGAGGCGCTCCACCGCGCTCTCAGTGACGCCTATGCCGACGAAACCTTCCTGACCGTGCTGCCGCTGGGCGAGGTTCCGTCGACGCGCCATGTGCGCGGCTCCAACCATGTTCACATCGGTGTCGTTGCCGAGCGGCGCTCCGGGCGGGCCACGCTCTATGCGGTGCTCGACAATCTGACTAAGGGATCCTCCGGTCAGGCGTTGCAAAACGCAAACTTGATGCTCGGTCTGCCAGAGACAGAGGGCCTCATGCTTGCACCGCTCTTTCCGTGATACGATATAAAGCAGAGCTCATGTCAGCGGGAGGACGCCAGCGTGAAGAGCCTGAAGAAGCAGCGACGTATTCAGATCATTGCGGTGGCCGCGATTGCGCTTGCCGGGTCAACGGCGCTGATCGGCTACGCGATGCGCGACGGGATCAACTTCTTCCGCCCCCCCTCCGAAGTCGTGGCGGACATGCCGCCGCCCTATGAGGTCTTCCGGATCGGTGGGCTCGTGGAGGAGGGCACGTTGGTGCGCGGGCAGGGCGAGACGGTGACCTTCTCCGTTACGGACGGCGGTGCCTCCGTGCCGGTGGCCTATACCGGCGTGCTGCCTGATCTCTTCGGTGAAGGGGAGGGCATGGTCGGTACGGGCTCCATGGTCGACGGGACGTTCATCGCCACTGAAATCCTCGCCCGACACGACGAGACCTACATGCCCAAGGAGGTCACCGACGCGCTCAAGGAGCAGGGCGTCTACCGCGAGCCGGAAAGCTAGACTGACGCTAACTTACTGAAATCTTATGTCAAACCCGGGTACCGTACGGTGGCATCCGGGTTTTTTCATGGCTTGCACGGAGTCTCTGGCCAACGTCAACGGTCCGGAGACACGTCCCATGACAAACGTAGAAACGCTTGCCCGCGAAATCGTGGCTCGCGAAGGCGGCTATGTGAACGACCCCGACGACCCGGGCGGGGCGACCAACCACGGCGTGACGATCCACACGATGCGGCGCCTTGGCATGGACCTCGACGGTGATGGTGCGATCACGGCCAAGGACGTGCGCCGGATCGACGAGGATCAGGCCGTCGACATCTTTCTGGAGCATTACTACGACCGTCCGCGCATCTCGGCGCTGCCGGGGGTCATGCAGGCGTCGGTCTTTGACATGTATGTCAACGCGGGGGCCAATGCGGTTCGGATCCTGCAACGGCTGTTGAACGAGATGGGCGAGAGCCTCACGATCGATGGTGCGATCGGGCCCAAGACGATTGCCGCGGCGAAGGCGGCGCTGGACCGCGCGCCCTATCATCTGGCGGACGCCTATGGGATTGCGCGGCGCAACTACTACTACGAGCTGGCTGACCGCCGTCCGTCCTCCCGCAAGTTCGCACGGCGCCGGGACGGGGGCAAAGGCGGTTGGATCACCCGAGCGGAGGAGTTCATCTCTGAGCGCTACCACCTGACGGAGGCCGAGCATCGGGCTCGGGTCGCGAAATGGGGCTGAGCGCGGGCGTCTTGGGCGGGATCTTTA
>JBCCYI010000003.1:0-54487 GCA_039189975.1 Pseudomonadota bacterium | reverse complement strand
CTGCGCGCGTGCGCACATCACATCGGCGCGAGGTGGGTTGGCGTGCGGATGGCCTGGGACACAAGGGCGGGCGCAGGTGTCCGCGCGCCGAGTGTGACAGCGGGGCGGGGGTTGGGGTGCCCGGAGCGGGAGATGTTACAGAGGGTTTGTCTCAAAAGGGCTCGGGTTGGGCCCTGCGCCACAGCGTGTCAGCGGATTGCCGATGCTGTGAAGCGATGTGCCCGCCACGGATAAGGCTGCAAGGAGCCACAAAAGCGGCGAGAGGGCAGCCCATGCGGGGTCGTGTTCCACGGACCTCTGATCTCGTGCCGCGAGTGTAGAGCCTCTGGCGCAGGCTGTGGCGGCGCATTGCGCATGCGCCCTTGATGCGCAAAAGCCGCATGCGTATCGTGCCGATCGTTGGCCAATTTCGGCCTGGGGATCTGGGGATGACGCGACCATTTTTGCTTTTGGCCTTCTTGACTTGCATGGCCGCAGCGCCCGTGATGGCTTCGGACCGCGTGGCGATGGTCATCGGAATGGGCGACTACGAGGTGCTGCCGGATCTTGTGAACCCGTCCCGCGATGCGGAGGGCGTGGCGACTGCCCTGCGTGAGATAGGTTTCGAGGTCGAGCTCTTTGTGGACGCGCCGCTTGAGGCCGTTGAAGAGGGGCTCGAGGCATTTTCGTTTCGCGCCGAAACGGCGGATCTCGCGTTAATCTACTTTGCCGGACATGGCATCCAGGTTCAGGGTGAAAACTACCTCTTGCCTGTCGATGCGCAGATCACTTCGAATGCGGAGGCCCAGGCGCAGTCCTTGTCTCTCTCGCAGTTTCTTGCCTCTGTGGACCGGGCCCGACGCATGCGCATCGTTATCCTCGACGCCTGCCGCGATGCTCCCTTCGGGCAGACGATCGGGTCGGTGGCTTTGGAGGCCGCGCAAGCCCCTTCGACCGCCGGCGAGACCAATGGTACCCGGAGTGCTGGCGGCGGCGGTCTCGCCGCGCCATCGCCGGACCGGGGCACGCTCGTGGCCTTCGCCGCAAAGGACGGCCATGTCGCGCTCGATGGCGCCGGCGACAACAGCCCCTTCGCCACGGCGCTGATGGACAAACTCCCGCGTGCTGGGCTGGAGATCAGCCTGATGTTTCGGCAGGTCCGAGACCAGGTCATGTACGAGACGGGCAATCAACAAGAGCCCTATGTCTACGGGTCGTTGCCGGGCATTCCGTACTTTCTTGCCGGTCCTGCGGCGGGCCAGGACGCGCTTCCCGCTGACGATGTAATCAATGCCTGGTCCTCGCTGCGCACTTCGGACGAGGAAGCGTTGCTGGCGCTTGCCGATGCGGGAGACACCCGCTCGATGGTGGGCCTTGCCTATAAGCGCATGAATCCTGCGAGCGACTTTCGCCCCGAGGAAGCCTACGCGCTCTTCAAGCGCGCGGCAGACGCGGGCTCGGCAGTGGCACAGTTCGAGCTGGCTAAGCTTTACGAGCAGGGGATCGGCGTTCCCCAAAACAATGAGCAGGCACGAAGCTACTTTCGCAGATCGGCGGAGAGCGGCTTCCCCGACGCGCTGAACGATATGGGGTTCATGCACTTCCAGGGGGGGCTTGGTTTCCCGATCGACCGGCAGGTCGCGCTGTCCTATTTCCGGCGCGCGGCGGACGCGCGGCATCCGGAGGCGCAGTACAATTTCGCGGCGCTGATCGACGATGGCGTCGTCCCCGATCTCGGGCCTGAAGACGCCGCGCGTTACCTATACGCCGCACTCCGATCGGGAAGTGAGCGGGTCCTTGCGATCCTAGAAGAGCGGCCTACGATGTTCACAACCGAAACGCGAAGGGCGGTGCAGGAACAGCTCCGTCAGCGGGAGTTTTATATTGGACCACTCGATGGGGACTTCGGCCCGAGCACGCGCCGCGGTTTGCGCGCGGCCTATGGGGTTTCACCTGGATAAACTGCGCTTTGGCCGGGTCTGCCTTGGCATGACCCTCGGGGCAATCAGCGCTGTCGGGGCATGGGCGCAAGACGGAGCGGCTCCGGCCGGCAGTGCCGCCGAGGCCTTTCGCAAGAACGTGACGTTGCTTGGGGTGCCGCCCGCAACGGTGGCGCCGCAGGGGCTGGTTTTTGCGGCCGTGTCTTTCACGGACGAGCGTGTCGATGCGCGCGATGATGACGACGACGCCATCGCGCTCGGGCTTGAGGACGGGTCGGCCGCCTTCGGGTTTGGCGTCGCGGCGGGAGACATCGCCGATTTGCAGTTCACCGCCAATATCACCTCGCTGGAAGATGACTTCGCGGATTCGGGCTATTTCAGCGTTAAGGCGTCCCGGCCGATCGCCGGGGCCGCGGTGCCTTCGTTCGTGGGGGTCACGTTCGATACGTTGGCGGCCTGGGGAGATTCCGATACGCTCGATCCGTCGGTGTCTGTGTCGTATACCGCCTTTCCGACGCTGAGCGCGGGCGGGACGCTGTACCCGCTGATGGTCACCCTCGGAGGCGGCACGGATGTGCGCGACTTCCGACGCGAGCCCGGGCTCTTCGCGGGGGTCGGCATCGGTCTGACCGAAGCATTCGGGGTCAGCGCGGCGTACAACGGTGACAATGTCGACCTTGGCGCGTCGTTTCGGATCCCTGGCTTCGACCAGGTCGGCGTGACAGCCGTGCTCAACGACGCCTTCGATGAGGACGACCAGCAGCGCGTGATCCTTTCCCTGACGTGGATTTCCGAAAATGTCTTCTGAGATGGGCCTGTTGAAGCGCACAGCCTTCGCTACTGCATGTGCCGCAGCCGTTCTGGTCGCCCTGCCCGCCAACTTGGCGCAGGCGGGCAAGATCACGGTGGACCCGGTCGGGCCGGTGTTCGTGCCGCCGGCCTTTGGCGCCGGTGGCGGATCGAGTGGCGCCGCCAGCGGGGCTGCCGGTGCAGCGACGACGGCAGAGACAGAAGCCGTAACGGACGAAGGTTCCGTTGCGCAGGAAGCGGCCGCCGCAGCGGAAACACGCACGCAGGTGGCGGCGACGGTCGATGGGTTGGTCTCGCAGACACAGCTTTGTCAGGCGCTGGACCCTGTCTATCAGGTCGATTGTATCGCCGATGCCTTGGACAACGCGTCAGAGGCGCTGGCGGACACCGAAGGGTTTGAGGATGCCGCTGCGGCGCTCGCAGAAACGTCGCGCAGCATCGAGCAGGTCGTTCGCCAGAACCGTGATAGGAGCGAGCCGCGTGTCAGTGCTTCAGCGCCAGCCTCAAGTGGCCAGGTGGCGACGAGCCGCCCGCTGACGCCTGTGCTTTCGGACGAAATCGAGGAGGTCCAGGCCGAGGCGTTGCAGCTCGTCGAGGGGCTTGAAACGATTCTCCTGCGTTCGGCGGATGCCTCGGAAGAACGCGCTGCGCAGTTCGAGAACCTTGCCGAAGCCGTTGGGTCCAACAAGATCCTGCTACGGTCCTGAAACGCCCTTTGGACGGTCGGACCGCTTCCCGCCCGCGGCGCCTGTGGCGTCGTGCTCTCGTTCGCGTCTGAGCGCGTCTGAGCGCGTCGGACAAAGCCTTGCGCGCTGCACCTCGCCCGAGATCGTTGCCCACGGATCGTCGTTCGACGCCATTGCAAGCCTCAGAAAGGTTAAAGAACCTTAAACGGTCGGTATTGTGCCGTGATCGTGCCTTAGTCTCTCACTAGCCATCGGATTGTTCACGCAACCGGAATAGTGATCCCATGAGCATGCGACATTACACGAGATTTGGTGCAATCGTTTCCGTCTTGGCGCTGTTTGCCGGGCAGACGATCGCAGAAACTGTCACGCTTCAAACGGTCGATGGAAACATATCCATCCAGGGCCAGATCGTGGCATTCGACGGCGAGACCTACGAGCTGAGCTCGTCGGTGGGGACGCTCACGCTGCCTGCGGGCGGTGTTGTCTGTCTCGGCGAGGCTTGCCCCGAGATTATTGACGAAGGCGCCCGAACGGCGGCCATCGGCATCGTCGATGCGCCGTCCAACGCGCTCCTCGACCGGCTCTTCAAGGCCTATGCGGATGGCCGCACATTCGGGCTTGCTCAGGAGAGCGACGCGGGTGCGCCAGTGCTCGCGACGTTCCGGGAGGAGGGTGACGACGAGCCGGTGCTCGAGCTGAACCTTTCCTCCCCCTCGGGCCGTGAGGCGTTCGAAGCCTTGGTGGCGGGAGACACGCAGATTGTCGTGTCCTCGGCCCCGATCGGCGATGCGCTGGCCGAAGAGCTGATCGCGCAGGGCCACCCGGACCTGCGGGCGCCGGGCCGCGAAGTCGTTGTGGCGCTTGATGCCGCCGTCCCGGTGGTTCACCCCGACAATCCGGTGCGAGATGTCTCCTTGCCCGTCCTCGCCCAGATCGCCGCGGGGCGGATCACGAACTGGAGCGAGCTTGGCGGCCCGGATGAACCCATCCGCATGGTGTTGCCGCAGCCGGGTTCCTCGGCGTATCAGATCGTCGAGGACCAGATCCTGCGGCCCAACCGTCTGCGTCTGGACCGCAACATGGAGCTGGTGGAAAGCGAAGCGATCGCGGAGAGCATTGTCAGCGACGATCCGGGCGCTGTGACGCTGGTGAGCAACGCGCTGGTGTCCAACACCAAACCGGTGCCGCTGCGCCAGGTCTGCGGGCCGCTCTCGCTGCCCTCGACCTTCACGGTTCGGGCAGAAGAGTATCCGCTGTCTCGCCGCGTGCTGGTCTACACGGCCACGCAGCAGCAATCCCAGCGGCTGAATGATTTCATCGCCTTCGCGGGCTCCGGCGCTGCGCAGGAGACCTTCACCGACGCGGGCTTCATCGGCCAGACCATCGAGGCAGTGCCGCTCTCGCTACAGGGCACGCGCCTGGCATTGGCGCTGATGTCGGCCAACGCGCCGGAGGTGTCCGAAAGCACGCGCGCATTGACCGAGCTGCTGATGGAGGGCGACCGTTTGTCGACCACCTTCCGCTTCGAGGCCGGTGCGACTGAGATCGACAACAAGTCGCGCCGCGACGCGGTGCGGGTGGCCGAGTACCTGATGCAGCCGGAGAACCTCAATCGGGAGATCCTGCTCCTCGGTTTCACCGACGACGTTGGCCGGAACGATCTCAACGAGCTTCTGACCCTGCGCCAGGCGACCAGCATCCGCGACGCCATCGTCGAGGCCTCTCTCGGCCAGATCGACCCGTCGCGCATCGACGTGCGCTCGTTCGGCTCGATCGCCCCGGTGGGGTGCAACGAAACGCTCGCTGGCCGGAACTCGAACCGCCGCGTGGAAGTCTGGCTGCGCTAAGACGCTGCCGCCTTCAAAGCTGTTGAATTGGATGATGACCATGAAACGTAGAGACGTGTTCAAGACAGGCCTGGGCGCAAGCGCGCTGGTTGGCCTTGCGGCATCGGCGTCCGCTCAGACGGCCGTGTCACCCGCTCCGCAAACACTCAGCCCGATGACCCTGCGCCTGTCTGGCCCCGACGGACCTTCGACCGAGCGCCTGGCCCAACGCATCAGCGCCGCGTCCGCAGGACGGCTGAGCTTTGATGTCACCGCCGTTGCCCCGGCCGAGGCCGCCGCGCAGCTCGACACGGTGTCTGCAGGAGAGGTCGACATGGCGTTGATCGACTTGCACCGCCTGATCGATCGCAACACCGCCTTCGGGCTCTTCGACGGCATGCCGTTCGGCCTGAGTGCGTCTGAGATCGACGCTTGGATCTTTGCCGCAGACGGGCGCGCCATTCTCGACGATCTCGGCGCTGCCCATGGCGTTAAGATCTTTCTCGCTGCGGATCGGGGCGCCATGCCCCTGTGGAGCCGCGTGCCCCTGACGGATATGGACGGGCTTCTGAGCCTCTCCATCGGGTCGCGGGGCCTGGGCAAACGTGCGCTGCAAGCGATCGGAGCGGCGCAGGTCACGGATCTCGACGCCGAGGAGGGCTGGGGTAATCTCGATGTGCTGGACGGTGTCGGCATCGCCGAGATGCAAGCCAAGGGCCTGACGGACGCGTTCCCCCATGTCACGCGGGTTAACCCCAACACCCCCTCTTCTCTGACCGCGCTCGTGGTGGCTGAGGCTGTGTTCGGCCAGATGGACGATGCAGCGCAGCTGTTGCTCCAGCGTGGCTGCACCGCGGCCTTCACAATGAGCCAAGCCAGCGCGCTCCAAACGAATGCAACGGCCCGGCGGGAGCTCGGGGACGCGCTGACGGTCTATGACCTGCCGGACGCGATCTGGATGGGCCTTCAGTCGGGCGCGCAGCAGGTTCTGGCCGAGATCTTCGAGGGCGGCCCGGACAATGCTGCGATCTGCGACGGCTTCGTCTTCTTTCTGACCGACGTCGCTCGCTGGAGCTACATCGGCGAAGCGTCGTTCTATGCGGGCCGTACGCGCCTGAATGCGCTGTGAGCAGAGCCTGGACATTGGGAGACAGATGATGACCGATACCCACAAGATCTCGCGCCGCGCTCTCTTCACGGCCGGAGGGGCTGCGGCCGCGGCCAGCGCCCTCGCCGCGCCCGCGATCGCAAGCGACACCACCCGCACGATCCGCTTGGCCACATCCTGGCCCCGTGCGCTCCGCGGCATTGGCACGGGCGCCCTGCGCGTCGCCGACACCATTACGCGGGCCTCCGGCGGACGGCTGAAAGTCGACGTCTACAGCGCCGGCGAGTTGACCACGCCCTTTGGCGTTCACGACGCCGCCGGGGCCGGGGAGTGCGAGATGTACCACGCCTGCGAGTATTACTGGCAGGGCAAGCACCGCGGCTTCAACTTCTTCACCACCGTGCCCTTTGGTCTCACGACGATCGAGCACGTGGGGTGGATCACGGCGGGCGGCGGACGCGCGCTTTGGGACGAGCTGAACAGCGCCCACAACATCAAGGCCTTCATGGCCGGGAGCACGGGCGTTCAGATGGGCGGCTGGTTCGACAAGGAAATCTCCAGCATGGCGGACTTTGAGGGTCTGACCATGCGGATGCCGGGCCTCGGCGGGCAAGTGCTCGCCGCTGTCGGCGCCAATCCGGTCGTGCTGCCGGGGGGCGGCATCGTCGAGGCGCTCTTTGACAAGAGCATCGACGCAACGGAGTGGGTCGGCCCCTACAACGACATGCAGTTCGGCTTCCAGAAGATCCTGGCAAAGTACATGTATCCGGGGTTCCATGAACCGGGCACAATCACGTCGCTGGGGATCAACCTCGATTTCTGGAACAGCCTCTCGGAGGCGGATCAGGCCCTTATCGAGATGGTGTGCGATGCTGAGGTGGCGCTGATGTTCGCCGATTACAACGGCAACAACACGCTCTCGCTCACGCAGCTCGTCGATGAGTTCGCCGTGGAGCCGACGCGGTTGCCCGACGATGTCTGGAATGCTCTGGCCGAGACTTCGCACAAAGTTGTGTCCGGCGTGGCCGAAGACGATGACCTGGCCCGTCGGATTTACGAAAGCTTCGATGCCTATCGCACCATGATGATGGCGGCGCCTGTGGCGTCTTCTTCGGAGTACCTTGTGCGGCGCTCGACGGGAGATCTGCTGCAGTTCATCTGAGCTGTGACGACCGGTAACGCGGCCACCCCTCGTGGGTCGCGGTGCCAAAGAAGCCCCTCCGTGGGGTGGCGGGGCATCGTGCATCATCGCGCGGTGCCCCGGCCGCGTGACGCGGGGCCGTCCGCAAAGAGCGGTACGTGCCAGCCGGGGGCCGCCTCAAGACAGAGCGCAGCCAGCTTCGGGCCGGCGCGGCCGGAGTTGCCATGCTGTCGCCTCCGTCGGGGCCGCCCGTGTGGTGATGCCGTGGGGAGTTGCCCGTCCGTAGAATACCCTGTTTGTACGAATCCGCGTTTCGGGCGGATCGGAAGTGTGGGACGGTCGGAGGGCCGGTTGTCGCCGCAGGCCCATCGGCCATTCCGATGCGGCCCGCCACGTCGAAAAGGCCGATGATCCACAGGGGGGCTGATGCAGAGACTGCCGAACAAAACCGCTCTGGTGACGGGAGCAGCGCGTGGCATTGGGGCCGCGATCGCCGAAGCCTTCGTCGAGGAGGGGGCCAAGGTCATCCTGACTGACATCAACGCGGACGCCGGGCAGGCCCGCGCAGATAAGATCGGAGCTACCTTCGCACGGCTCGACGTGGCTTCGGAAGCCGATTGGGAGACAATCGCCGCGCGGTTTCCGACCCTTGACGTGATGGTAAACAACGCCGGTGTTACCGGTTTTGAGGGCCCATTCGAAGGCGCCCCGCCGCCGCATGATCCCGAAAACGCCACGCTGGCAGATTGGCGTGCTGTCCATGCCGTCAACAATGACGGCACCTTTCTGGGATGCCGTTACGCGATTCGGGCGATGCGGCCGAAAGGAACGGGCTCCATCATCAACGTCTCGTCCCGATCGGGCATGGTCGGGATCCCGATGGCAGCGGCCTATGCCGCGTCGAAAGCTGCGATTCGAAACCACACGAAGTCCGTCGCGCTCTACTGCGCAGGCCAAGGGCTCGCGATCCGCTGCAACTCGATCCACCCGGCTGCCATCATGACCCCGATGTGGGAGCCGATGCTCGGCACGGGTCCGGACCGAGCGCAAAGAGCGGCGGCCATGGTCGCCGACACGCCCCTGCGCCGCTTCGGGCAGGTGGCGGAGGTGGCCGCCTTGGCGGTCCTGCTTGCCTCCGATGAGGCGGCTTACATGACGGGCGCCGAGCTGAGCATCGACGGTGGTATTCTGGCCGGCTCTGCCGCACCCCCCGGCGGTTGAAGGCCGCTGCGCTCTTGGCACCCCCAGAGCCCGCCCGCTCAAGGGGCGCAGACCACTCCAATAGGGACGCACGGCGGCGCGCATTGACTTGTCAATCCGGCATCACAGAGTAATCTGCTCAGGCTTTGGGAGGAGCCAACCATGATCAAACACACATGTATTGTCGCCGCATGCCTGTCACTTTTGGGGACATCGGCCATCGCAGCCGACAAGATGCGGATCTCGCTTCAGCTGCCGTTGACCAGTCACCTCGGAGAGAATCTGCAGCTCTTCGAGAAAGAGGTCGAGGCGCGTACGGGTGGCGCAATCGATGTCGAGATTTACGACAGCGCGACGCTCTACAAGGACAACGAGGTGCCAGCGGCTGTCGGCTCAGGCTCTATCGAGGCCGGGGTCGCCTCGCTGACGCGGTATGTGGGCGATGCGCCGGTGGTCGACGTCTTTTACATGCCGTTCCTCTTTAACACCGAAGATAAGGTGCGGGACGCGGTGGCCGAAGGGTCTCCGGTGCGCTCCGTCCTGGAAGAAGAGATCGCGAAGACGGGGGGCGAAGTCCTTTACTGGCAGGCGTATGGCGGAGCGATCTTGCTGTCGCAGGATGAGCCGATCCGCACGCCTGCGGACATGGAAGGCCAGAAGGTCCGTGTGTTTGGCAAGACACTGGGAGACTTCGTGAGTGCTGCTGGCGGGGCGCCGACGCTCATTTCGGGATCGGAGCAGTATCTGGCCTATCAGCGCGGCACCGTCGACGTTGGCATGACCGGCGTGTCGGGCGTGAAGTCCCGCAAGCTGTGGGAAGTCATGGACACGATCACCCGCACCAATCACGCAAACATTGAGTTTGTCGTAGTGGTCAATAGCGACTGGTGGGATGGCCTCGACGCGGAGACGCAGGGCCACATTCGTGCCGCCGCCAATGTCGCACAAGATGACGTGCGCGACCGGATGAGCCAGATTGAGGCCGAAGCCTACGCCGCGGCGGAGGAAAACGGCATGAGCGTCGTCGATCTGACGGACGAAGAGCTCGAGGCCTGGCAGGGTGTCGCTCAGCCCGTGTATGACAGCTACATTGAGGCGACGGGCGATGCCGGCCAGAAGATCCTCGATGCGCTCGGTGTGAACTCCGGTTCCTGAGCCTCCTTCCACCCTATGGACACGGGCGGCCGCCGGGTCGTCCGTGCTGGGTCGTTTATGCACTTCATCAGCAATGTGTCCCGGCTCGCCTGTGTCCTCGGCGCGGTGTTGATGGCGGCGACCGGCGCGATGCTGACCTATGAGGTCGTCGCGCGCTACTTCTTCGTGAAACCGACGATCTGGGCGGCGGAGCTCAGTCAGCTCTGTCTGGTCTGGGGATGCTTGCTGGTTATGCCGCATCTGCTCACCTTGCGGCGACATATCACCGTGAATGCGGTCACTTCTCTGTTGCCGGACGCGGGGCAACGCCTTTGTGCCTACATCGCGCTGGGCGTTGTGATCGTGTTTTCCGCCATCGTAGCCTACTGGGGATTTGACATTTTCTACACGAGCTTCGAGCGTGGTCGGACGACGGGGTCGATCCTCAATCTGCCGATCTGGATCTCGGAGGCGTCGGTGCCTTTCGGGTTCGGCCTGTTGGCACTCCAGGGCATCGTCGAAACGCTTCGGTTGCGCCATGCGCAGAGCGCAGGCCTGGGCGCGACGCACGAATGACCATCATTTTGATCCTTGTCGCGCTCTTTGTGCTGCTGCTCCTGGGTGTGCCGGTGGCATTTGCGCTGGGCGGCATGGGACTCGGGATGCTGCTCTTGGGCGGGTTCTCTCCGCTCATGGCGCCACAATCCATCCTGTCGACGCTCAATGGTTTCATTCTGCTTGCGGTGCCGCTCTTTCTGCTGATGTCGAACCTGCTGCTCAAAGGCGGTGTGGGCCGGGATCTCTTTGCGGCAGTGCAGGCCTGGGTCGGCCACTGGCCGGGGGGCCTCGCCGTTGCCACCATCATTTCCTGCGCGCTCTTTGCCGCCATCTCCGGCTCGTCGGTGGCGACCGCCGCCACTATTGGCACCGTCGCGATCCCCGAAATGATCAACCGCGGCTATGAGAAGAAGTTCGTCTATGGGCTTCTCGCTGCCGGTGGCACGCTCGGCATCCTCATTCCGCCGTCGATCCCGATGATCGTCTATGGGTTTGTGACAGAACAATCCGTCATAGCACTCTTCCTCGCGGGCATCGGACCGGGCCTGATCCTCGTCACCCTGTTCGTCCTCTTTGCGATGCTCCATGCGAAGCTTTCGGGCAATTTCGAGGACGTGCCAAAGGCGAGCTGGCAGGAGCGCATGGCGGCCTCGAAGCGCGCGCTGCCATCGGTTGCCTTGGCCGCACTCGTGATTGTCGGGCTCTATTCCGGGGCCTTCACCCCGACGGAGGCCGCTGCCGTCGGCTTTGCGGCGGCCCTCTTGATCGTGACCTTCTGGCTGCGCACGCTCACGTGGGCCACCTTCTGGGAAGCGGTGCGCGACTCCGCCTTCACGACCGCTGCGATCCTTCTGATCGTGGCCGGGGCGAAGATCTTCGGTAAGGCCATTGCGCTCTATCGCATTCCTCAGGATATCTCGACCTTCCTCGCCAACACTATCGACGGCCCGATCATGTTCATCGTCGTGGTGTCGCTTGTTCTTCTCCTGATGGGGTTGGTGTTCGAGGCCCTCTCGATGATCCTCATTATGACGCCAGTGCTGCTGCCTGCGGCGATGGGCCTGGGGTTCGACCCGATCTGGTTCGGCATCTACATGGTGATCATGGTCGAATGCGCCTTGATCACGCCGCCGGTGGGGCTCAATCTCTACGTCATCCAGTCGGTGGCGCGGACAACCCTGTCCAACGTGGCGCGCGGGGTCTGGCCGTTCTTGGCGCTGATGCTGGTGACGGTTGTGATCCTCTATGCGGTGCCCGACCTCGCTCTCTACATCCCGTTTAAATGGTAAGCCCATGAGCCCAGCCACAGCCCTCGGCGATCTACTCCAGCAGGATCGCTGCCATATCATGCCCTGCTGCTTTGACGCCCTGTCGGCCAAGCTGATCCAACAGGAGGGATACGCTCTCACTTTTATGTCCGGCTTCGCGGCCTCCGCCAGCCGGATCGGCGCGCCGGATCTCGGGCTGATGAGCTATGGCGAGGTTGTGGATCAGGCGCGCAACATCACTGACGCGATTGGGATCCCGCTTATCGGTGATGGAGACACCGGCTATGGCAACGCGATGAACGTCCGGCGTACCGTCGCGGGCTTTGCCAAAGCGGGATGTGCGGCAGTGATGATCGAGGACCAGCTCGCCCCGAAGCGCTGCGGTCATACGCCAGGCAAGGCCGTGGTCTCGCGCGCGGAAGCCTACGACCGTATTCGCGCGGCCGTCGACGAGCGGGAGGCGCTGCGCGCGGCCGGCGCCGACATCCTGATCCTCGCGCGCACCGACGCGCGTCACGAGCACGGACTAACAGAGGCCCTCGACCGGGCGGCGCGCTTTGCCGAACTCGGTGCGGACATTCTCTTTGTCGAAGCCCCTCAGAGTGAGGCGGAAATGCGCGAGGTGTGCCGGACCCTTCCCGGGCCCAAGATGGCCAACATCGTCGAAGGCGGGGCCACACCGGATCTGCCCAACGACGTGTTGCATGACATTGGGTTCTCCATTGCGGCGTATCCGCTTTCTTTGATGGCCTCGGCGATGGAAGCGATGGTGTCCACCCTGCGTTCCATGCGCACCGACTCCCGCCCGAATCAGATGGATTTTGTCGAGCTGCGCGACCGGATCGGATTCAACACCTATTACGACGTGTCAGACCGATACCAATCCCATCGCCGCGAAAGCTAGGCGCCTTCCCATCAGGGCGCTTCGGGGCTGAGATGGGCCGTCCGTCGTACCGATCCGGTTTCCTGCCCCAACGTGATATGTGATCCCGCCCGGCATGCTGCAAACGCCGGGCGCTGCGGGTGAGCTATGGCGTGCCGTCTTCACGGCGTCTTCAAGAACTCCCAAGACTTCGTGATTTCGGCGTGATCACAGTGCCTTAACAAGTTTCACAAAGCTGAGATCAGGTGTTGCAGAGCGTTGCTCTTGTCCGCGAAGCCGGTAGGTCTGGAGTCACTGGGAAAATTTCCCATTCATATCTTATTCCTCCAAGGGAGCTTCCATGACCGATCTTCGCATCTCCGTCAGAAACACGTCAGACACCGGCGGTACCTTCCTGACACCCTTTTACTTCGGGTTCCACGACGAGGGGTTCGACCTCTTCAACGTTGGCGAAGAGGCCTCGCCCGGGCTGGAAGCGCTCGCCGAAGATGGCGACTTTGGCGCGCTGGCCGGGGAGCGCTCCGCCGCGTCGCCCGATAGCCAGGGCCTTGTGGTGGCGGGAGAAGCTGGGCCGATCGCCACGCAGGAGTTTACCTCCAACCGGATCACGGTGGACGGCACGGTCAACAACCTGGCCAGCTTCGGCGCCATGATCCTGCCATCCAACGATGCGTTTGTGGGCACGAGCACAGCCCTGACACTGTTTGATGACGCGGGCATGTTCACGGGTGCGCAAACGGTCGTTCTGGAAGGATCCAACGTCTATGACGCGGGCACCGAGGTGAACACAGAGCTTGACGCTGCGTTTATCAATCAGACTGCGCCGGACACGGGCGTTGACGAAAACGGCGTCATCCGACTGCATCCCGGCTTCAACGGTTCCGAAGGGAACCCGGACGGCGAGGGTGATCAGATCATCCTGGGCGGCACAAACGCATTCGGCGTCGCGATCGACCCCGTGGCCGGAGACTTCACGCTGCCCGGCGCGCAGATCGCCGTGGTGCACGTCAACACGGTTGAAGAACGTCAGGGGACCGACAGCGGCGAAGTGCTGGGGGGCAACCGCAGCGACAACATCATCAACGCAGGTGACGGGCAGGACATTCTTCTTGGTCGGCGCGGCTGGGACGAACTCAACGGCGAGGGCGGCGGCGACATCATTCTCGGCGGCAGCGGAGACGACCTGATCAACGGCGGTGGCGGCCGTGACTGGATCTCCGGCGGGCGCGACAACGACATCATTGATGGCGGTCGTGGCGCTGACTGGATCAATGGCAACCGGGGCGATGACGTCGTCGCTGGCGGGCTTGGCGAAGACACGCTCACGGGCGGGTCGGGCGACGACCTTTTTGTGTACGTTGCCGGCGATGGCGACGATCTGATCCGCGACTTCGATCGCAATGGCGACGACCAGCTCGCTGTTGATGTCGATGGGATCGACACGTTCGCCGATCTCCTTGCGACGGCGGAAGACGTTGGCTTTGGCGTCGAGTTCGACTTTGGCGACGGTGACAGCGTCCTGCTGCGCGGCGTTGATCTCGACACCCTGACCGAGACCGACTTCGTCTTCGGGTGAGGACAGGGGTGGGCGGGTCACCTGACCCGCCCCCGCAACAGGACGGAGGCTTCGTACTGATTGGGATTTTTTCCCAGACAAGAATTGCGTAAGGTGATGCGGGGGAGGAGTGTCCAGGGACATGCGCATCGGGGTGGTCTGATTGGCGAGGTATGACAATGATCGCGTTCGGGCGGCACTGCGGGCGGTCTTCCGACCACTCGCCGATCTGATGATCAGCAGTGGGATCACGCTGACCAGTGCAACCGAGCTCATGAAGCAGGTCTTGTTTGACGAAGCGCAGCGGCGCTTTGACGGCCCTGTGAGTGACAGCCAGATCAGTCTGCTGACAGGTCTCCATCGCAAAGATGTCCGCCGTTTTCGTGAAGCGGGCGCGGAGCCGGAGCGTGCGTCCTTCGCCCCGGCTTCGGCGCGTCTGATTGCGCGATGGGCGAGCGACGCGCGATATCTCGAAGCGGGTGGCAGGCCGAGACCCCTTCCGCGTGCCGCTGAAGCGGGGCCGAGCTTCGACGGTCTTGTCCGGGACCTGCGGCTCGACATCGCACCGGGCACGATCCTGCAACACCTTCTGACGACGGGCCATATGGCCACGCGCGAGGACGGCTCCCTGGTCCTGCGCGCCGATGCGTATCTCCCCCTGGCGGGCAGTGCAGAGATGCTGGCAGCCTTCGAGAAGAACATTCTGGCGCATCTTCAGGCGGCGGTGGACAATCTCACCGAGGATGCACCGCCGCATTTTGAGCGGGCATCGCATTTCAACAAGCTGTCCAAGGCCTCCGCCGAGGCGCTTGAGACGTTGGCGCGCCGGTTGGCCGAGGAGCAGCTGGCGGCGTTCAACGCCGAAGCGCATCGTCTTCAGCAGCGGGACAAGGGCGGGGCCGATACAACGCAACGCGTCTCCTTTGGCGGCTATGTCATCGCGCAGGACCAATCACCACGGGGCAACACGCAATGAGACAGCGCAGGAGGCTCACAGCGATCGCATGTGCCCTGACACTGGCCGCCTCGCTGGCGCTTGCGGCCGGGGAGCAGGAGCCCGACGACGACGTCGAGGGGGGAACGATTGGCACGGGAATCATGGGAGAGATCACGGGCCTTGGCAGCATCCATGTGGGAGGCGCGCGGGTCCGCGTGCCCGACGGGGCGCAGGTGCAGTCGCTCCTGGGCGCGCGCCCGGCAGAGGATCTGACGATCGGCGAGACGGTGGTTGTCGAAGCAGCGGCGCAGGACGGAACACTAGTGGCCTATGCGTTGCGCAGCTATCATCCGCTGGTTGCGCCCGTCGAAGCGGTTTCGCAAGGAACCTTGGAGGTGCTGGGCGTGTCCCTCGATGTGTCCGAGGTCGACGTGCCGGAGCTCGCGGTGGGAGATTGGGTGGCTCTGAGCGGCCTCTGGCGCGGCAACACCGTCGCCGTGTCGCACATCCGCCGAGTGGCGTCACAACGCCACGTGATCGTCAATGGCTCGTTCACGCATACACCGGATGCGGGACAGCGGGTGGGTCCCTTTGCCCTCGCCGATGGGCCTGTGACCCATGCCGCGACGGGGGCGCATCTGCGGGTTCGCGGCCAATGGGACAGTGTGGCCCAGCATCTCGTGCCCGATCGGATCGACAGCGGCCTCTTTTCCCGGGACCTGCCGACGCTCCGAATTGAAGGGTATCTTTCGCAACCCGACCCAGCGGGCACCTACTTCATCTACGGCTCCGGCGTGACATTCGTGACTGAGGCACCGGACATGCGTGTGCCACAGGCGCGCACGCTCTTTTGTGTGGTGCCCGGCACCCCGGCGGAGTTCCGCGCGCTTGCGACGCTTGATCTGCCGCGCGCGGAGAGGCTCCGGCTCTTGGAGGCGCGCGTGGCGACAGGCGATGCGGCGGAGTGCTGAGGCTCTCCCGACAGATCGGAAGCGTCACGGATCAGCCGTTGTCAGGCGGACCACCGCATAGGGGCGTCCCATGTCCGCCAGAGCGCGGTTCGAGGTGCCCCGGCCCATACACAAGACCCAAGGCCTTGCGACGCAGTGGCTGCTCGGTCTCTGCGGTGCTCCTTGGCCGCGTCCATTGGTTCGGCGCAGAAGAGCGGGCTCCGGCGGCTGAATTCCCACGCGACCGGCGCACGAGACCCTGGATCAGCCAGCCTTTGCTGTGACGAAGCTGCCGGGCGCAGGCTCCAACGCCTTGTAGGCTCCCCGCTTGGCGACCTTGCGTGGCGCCACCTTGGAGCCGCTTTTCTTTGCCAGCCAGTCAAACCAATGGGGCCACCAGGATCCTTCATGCGCGTCGGCTTGCCCAAGAAAGGCCTCATGCGTATCCGGGTAGGTGCGGGACGTCCTGTATCCGTACTTCATGCGCTTGCCCGGCGGGTTGATCACCCCGGCGATGTGGCCCGAGCCCCCCAACACAAACTCCATCTCTCCGCCAACGATCTGCGTGATCGGGTAGATGGAGGTCCAGGGCGCGATGTGATCGTCCTGCGTGGCCAGCACGAACATCGGCGTTTCGATCTTCGAGATGTCGATCTTGACGCCGTCCATCTCCAGCCCGCCTGGCTCGCGGAGCTTGTTCCGGAGGTAGACCTCCTCCAGATACCACAGCAGCATCGCCTTGGGCAGGCGGGTGGCATCGGCGTTCCAGTAGAGCAGGTCAAAGGGACGGGGCTTGTCGCCGCGCAGATAGTTCGCCTCGTAGAACGACCAGATCAGGTCGTTCTCGCGCAGCATCGAGAACATGTCCTGCAGGTGATGCGCCTCCAGGTAGCCCTTCTCTTCCATATGGGCGCGCAGGATCTCCAGGCGGTCGTCGTCGATGAAGACGCCGATCTCGCCCACGTCCTTGAAGTCCGCCATGGTGGCGAGCGTGGTGGCGCTGTTGATCCGGTCCTCGCCCTTGGCGGCGAGATAGCCGAGCATGGCCGTCACGAGAATGCCGCCGATGCAGAACCCCAGGATGTTGGCCCGGTCCGCACCGGTGATGTCGCGGATGGCATCGAGGGCGGCCAAGGGGCCCAGCTTCATGTAGTCCGAAAAGTCGAGATCGGCGTGGGCGGCGGTGGGGTTGACCCAGGAGATCACAAAGACCGAGTGGCCCGCCTCCAGCGTGTGCCGGATCAGACTGTTCTGGGGACGCATGTCCATGATGTAGAACTTGTTGATCCAGGCGGGCACGAAGAGCATGGGCACCTCGTGCTGGGTGTCCGTGCGCGGGTGATACTGGATCAGCTGCATCAGCTCGTTCTGAAAGACGACGTCGCCCTCCGTCGTCGCTAGGTCGACGCCGACTTCATAGGCGGAGGGATCGTTCGTCGCGATGTCGAGCCGGCCGTCGCCGCGCTCGAGGTCGCTCAGCAGGTTCTCGATGCCGTCGAGGATGCTCTGCCCGCCGGTCTCGATCATCTTGGTGCGCGCGGCGGCGTTGGTGGCGAGGTAGTTGGCAGGGGAGAGGGCGCTGATCGCCTGACGGGTAAAGAACTTGACCCGCAGATCGTCGCGCCCCTCCTCCGTGAGCATGTCGAGCAGCTCTTCCGTGGCGGCCTCGAACGCGAGGAAGGCATCGCGGTAGCTGCGCGAAATCGGATCCTCGGACCAACTGTCGTCGCGAAACCTGCGGTCAGGCGCGGGATCGGCCTGGGGCGACAGCATGGCGCTCCACATCCTGGCGATGCTCGTGGTCGACTGAATCTGTGCGGACCAGAACTCCTGTGGGTTGGTCATCAGACGGGCCCAGACGTTGCCATAGGCGCGAGCGAGCGTGGCGGAGTCCATCAGCGAGTATTCCGAGCCCGACGCCTTGGCCGCCATCCGGGATTGCATCTTGGTCACAGCAGTCATCGAGCGCTGCGCCAGCGCCATCATGCGTTGCGTGGTTTCAGCCACGTCGGGCAGCTGGGGGTCAGACGTTTTGCCAGTCACTTCGAGGTCCTCCCAAGTCCTGTCGGGCCGGCGCGCTCTAAGAGCGCCCCGGCCTTTGCTTTTGTCGCGCGTCGCGGTGTCGTTGACGCGCTCGCATGCGGCCTCTCCCTTTAGCCGACCGCGAAGAGCGATGTCTGCGGCGCCACCGAACCCTCGAAACGCTTAGGTCAGGCGCTCGAAGGCGAGCGCGATGCCCTGGCCGCCGCCGATGCACATCGTGACGAGGCCGTATTTCCCGCCGATGCGCTCCAGCTCGTAGAGCGTCTTGATCGAGATGATGGCGCCGGTCGCGCCGATTGGGTGGCCCAGGGCGATGGCGCCGCCGTTGGGGTTGACCTTGTCGGTGTTGAGCCCGAGCCCGGCGTTGACGGCGCAGGCTTGTGCGGCGAAGGCTTCGTTCGACTCGATCACGTCGAACTGGTCGGCGGTCATGTCGATCTTCTTGAGAAGCTGCGTCACCGCGGGGATCGGGCCGATGCCCATCACCTCGTGGCGCACTCCGGCGATGGCGTAGCCCAGAAGGCGCGCCCGAGGCTTCAGCCCCGCCGCTTCGGCCGCTTCGGCCGAGGCCAGGACCAGAGCCGCGGCGCCGTCGTTGATGCCCGAGGCGTTGCCCGCCGTGACCGACCCGTCCTTCTTAAAGGCCGGACGCAGCTTGCCGAGGCTCTCCATCGTGGTGCCGGCCTTGATGTGCTCGTCGGTGGCGAAGGGCACCATCTCGCGCTTCACCTTGACCTCGATGGGCAGGATCTGGCTCTCAAAGCGCCCGGCCTCGACGGCCGCCGCCGCGCGCTTCTGGCTTTCGACGGCAAAAGCGTCTTGCTGTTCGCGGGTGATCTGGTTCTCCGCTGCCACGTTCTCCGCCGTCACCCCCATGTGCCCGACACCGAACGGGTCGTTCAGCGCGCCGATCATCATGTCGGTGAAGGAAACGTCGCCCATCTTCTGGCCGGTGCGGATCGACTGCGTGGCATGCGGCGCGCGCGACATGCTCTCGGCGCCGCCCGCCAGCGCGTAGTCCACATCGCCGAGCATGATGTGCTGGGCGGCGTTGACGATGGCCTGCGCGCCCGAGCCGCAGAGCCGGTTGACCGTGAGCCCCGTGGCCTCCTCGGAGACGCCCGCGTTCACGGCGGCGACGCGGCCCATGTACATGTCCTTGGCCTCGGTGTTGATCACATGGCCGAAGACCGATGCGCCGATCTGGCCGGGTTCGACCCCGGCGCGGCGCATGGCTTCCTTGGACACGGCGGTCGCGAGGTCGCTGGGCGCCGTACCGGCGAGCGAGCCTCCGAAGGTGCCGATGGCGGTGCGGGCTCCGTCAAGGATGACGACGTCTTGCATGGTTGTTCCTCTCTTGCGTCTCAGGATGTGGGGTGACCCATACCGGCGATGCGGTCGGCGATGGCGTCGAGCACGGTCGGGTCGTCGATTGTGGCGGGCATCTTCCAGGGCGTGCCGTCGGCGATGGCGACCATGGTGCCGCGCAGGATCTTGCCGGACCGGGTCTTGGGCAGGGCGTCGATGACGATGCAGTGCTTGAAGGCGGCGACAGGGCCGATCTCCTGGCGGACGAGCTTGACGCATTCGGTCTGGATGTCCTCCTCGGTGCGCTCGGCGCCCGCGTTGAGGCAGACCAGGCCGAGGGGCGACTGCCCCTTGAGCGTGTCGCCGATCCCGATCACCGCGCATTCAGCGACATCGGGATGGGAGGCGAGCACCTCCTCCATCGCGCCGGTAGAGAGGCGATGACCGGCGACGTTGATGACGTCGTCGGTGCGGGCCATGATGTAGACGTAGCCGTCTTCGTCCTTCATGCCCGCGTCACCGGTCTCGTAGTAGCCCGGGAAGGTCTGCAAGTAGCTCTTGCGGTAGCGCGCCTCGGCATTCCAGAGCGTCGGCAGGGAGCCCGGCGGCAAGGGCAGCTTGATCGCGATCGCGCCCAGCGTGCCGGGGGCGACGGGGTGACCGGCCTCGTCGAGGATGTCGACCTCGTAGCCCGGCATCGGCACCGCCGGAGAGCCGGGCTTCACTGTCAGTTCCTCGATCCCCAGAGGGTTCGCGGCGATGGCCCAGCCGGTTTCGGTCTGCCACCAATGGTCGATGACGGGCTTCTTCAGATGGGTCTGGGCCCAGTAGATCGTGTCGGGGTCGGCGCGCTCGCCTGCCAGAAAGAGGGCCTTGAGGCCGCTCAGGTCGTACTTGCGGACGTATTCGGCCTCGGGATCCTCGCGCTTGATGGCGCGCAGCGCGGTGGGCGCGGTGAAGAGGGCGCGAACGTTGTGCTCCTCGATGATGCGCCAGAACGTGCCGGGATCGGGGGTGCCGACGGGCTTGCCCTCGAAGACCATCGTCGTGCACCCGGCCAGGAGGGGACCGTAACAGATGTAGCTGTGGCCCACGACCCAGCCGACGTCCGAGGCGGCCCAGAAGACCTCACCGGGTTCGACGTTGTAGAGGTTCTTCATGGTCCACAGGAGCGCCACCATGTGCCCCCCGGTGTGGCGGACAACGCCCTTGGGCTGGCCCGTGGTCCCCGAGGTATAGAGGATGTAGAGCGGATCGGCGCCGCCCACCGGCGTGCAGCCAACGGGCTCTGCGGCGGCGGTCGCCTCCGCCCAATCCACGTCCCGCCCCTCGACCATGCTCGCCTCGGCCTGCGGGCGCTGGAAGACGACACAGAAGTCGGGCTTGTGCTCGGACTGCGAGATCGCCTCGTCCAGGAGCGGCTTGTATTCGATCACGCGCTTGCCCTCGATTCCGCAGGAAGCGCTGAGGATGGCCTTTGGCGTGGCGTCGTTGATGCGCACGGCCAGCTCGTGGGCCGCGAACCCGCCGAAGACGACCGAGTGGATCGCCCCGATCCGTGCGCAGGCCAGCATGGCGTCGAGCGCCTCGGGGATCATCGGCATGTAGATGACGACGCGGTCGCCCTTGCCGACCCCGCGCGCGGCCAGAACGCCCGCGAGCCGGGCCACCCGGTCTTGCAGTTGCGCGTAGGTGATCGTCGTCTTGCTGTCGGTGACGGGACTGTCGTGGATGATTGCGGGCTGATCGCCGCGGCCCGCTTCGACGTGCCTGTCGATGGCGTTGTAGCAGGTGTTGGCTTCGGCGTCGGCGAACCACGTGTAGAGTGGCGCCGCACTGTCGTCGAGGATCTTCGTCGGGGCCACGTCCCAGTCTACGGCCTGTGCCGCCTCCGCCCAAAAGGCCTCAGGGTCGGCTTGCCATCCGGCATAGACCTTTGCGTAGTTTCCCATGGGTTTCCTCCCTCTTGGTCGCGTCAGCTGAAGAACTGTCCGCCGTTGGCTGAAATTGTGGAGCCGTTGATGAAGCCCGCGTCGTCGGACGCGAGAAACACCACGCAGCGGGCGATCTCCTCGGGCTCTCCCAAGCGCCCGACCGGGATCTGCGGCAGGATGTGCTTGTTGAGCACATCCTCGTCGATCGCGCGCACCATCTCTGTCCCGATGTAGCCGGGGCAGATGGCGTTGACGGTGATGCCCGTGCGCGCGCCCTCCTGCGCCAATGCCCTGGTAAACCCAAGGTCTCCGGCTTTGGACGACGAGTAGTTCGACTGACCGGCCTGGCCTTTCTGACCGTTGACCGAGGAGATGTTGATCACACGGCCAAACTTGCGCGCGCGCATCCCCGCCCACACCGGGTGGGTCATGTGAAAGAGGCCATTGAGATTGGTGTTGATGACGTCGTCCCACATGTCCTTGTTCATCTTGTGGAACATGGCGTCGCGGGTGATGCCCGCGTTGTTGACGAGAACGTCGATGGGGCCGAGATCCGCCTCGACCTGGGCGACCCCTTCGACGCAGCCCTCATAGTCGCCCACGGACCATTTGTAGGTGCGGATCCCGGTGTCTTTGGTGAATTGCGCGGCGGCCTCGTCGTTTCCGGCATAGTTGGCTGCCACGGCATAGCCTGCGGACACAAGGCCCTTGCATATGGCGGCTCCGATCCCGCGGGTCCCGCCCGTCACCAATGCAACTTTCGCCATTTTTTGTTTTTCCTCGAACCAGGCGCAGCCTTTTCAGCGCGTCCCGTCGTGGTTTGCGCTGGGTAAAAACCTAGTCGGGTTCTGTGCTGGGCGTCGAGGGCTGAACATGTTACGATGGGGAATGTCGCAAAAAGAAAAATGCAAATTGCGAAAATGTGAATGAGTGGTGATCTTCGCAAAGTCTTTGCCGGCGCGCGCGTGCGCCACTTGCGCCAGACTCACAAGATGACGCAGGCCGAGTTTGCCGGAAAACTTGGTATTTCAACAAGCTACCTTAATCAAATCGAGAACAACCATCGTTCGCTGTCAGCCTCGGTGATCCTGGCTCTGTTCAATGGTTTTGGATTCGACCTGTCGGAGCTGGCGCTCGATGAGACCGGGAAGATCGCAGTTGACCTAGGGGAAATCCTGACAGACCCGGTTTTTGCGGACAGCCGCATTTTGCCGCAGGAGCTGAAGATCGCCGCATCGAACACGCCGAACATGGTCCGCGCGTTTCTCGGATTATACCAGGTGTTCCAGAAGACACGCGAGCAGCTTGGCCAGCTCGACACCACATTGTCCGAGACCGAAGCCGCTGTCGCACCGGTGCCCTACGAGGAGGTGCGCGACTATTTCCACTACAAGGACAATTACATCGACGAGTTGGACCGAGAGGCAGAGACCTTTGCGCGCTCCATCACGCAAAGCGACAAGCAACGCTATGTGCTGCTCGCGGACTACCTCATGGATGCGCACGGCATCCGCGTGGTCGAAACCAAGAGCGCTGCCGAAGCCGGGTCCATCCGGCGGTACGACCCGGTGTCCCACACGCTGCATCTGAGCGCGACCTCGAGCGCGGCCACCAACCTCTTTCAGATGGCCTATCAGGTCGGGCTGCTGGAGCAGGGCGCGCTGATCGAAAAGCTGCTCGACGAGGCGGGGTTTCACTCCGAGAGCGCGCGCGAAGTCTGCCGGATGACCTTTGCCAACTACTTCGCCGGGGCCGTTGTCCTGCCCTATGCCGAGTTCCTCGAAGCGGCCGCCGAGACGCGGCACGACCTCGACCGGCTGGCGTTTCGCTTCGATGCGAGCCGCGAACAGGTGTGCCACCGGCTCAGCATGTTGCAAAGGCCGGGTCAAAAAGGCGTGCCCTTCTATTTTTTGCGCATTGATCGCGCGGGCAACATCACCAAACGGCACAGTGCGACGAGCCTGCAGTTCACCCGTTTCGGGGGATCCTGCCCGCTTTGGAATATCCACAGCGCGTTCGAAAGCCATGGCGAGATTCTGCGCCAGCTGGCCAGCACGCCGGACGGGCTGCGCTATCTGTGCCTTGCATTTAGTAAGACCATCCAAAGCTCGAACTTTCGCACAGCGTCCCGCAAGTACGCGATTGGCTTGGGGTGTGAGGCGAAGCATGCGGGCCAGCTCGTGTATGCCGATGACCTTGATGTCACGGATTTCAACCGGTTCGAGCCAATCGGCACCGGATGCCGGATCTGTGAGCGTGCGAGCTGTGGGCACCGATCGGTGCCGCCGCTCGCACGCGATATCAAGGTCGACCATCACGCGCGCTCTGTCGTGCCTTTCCAGGTCGACTGATCTCGTAGGGTCCTACGCCCAAGGATGCCTCCCGGCACTGGAGGCGTCGCCCCAATGGGACCATCACCACGATCTGTCGACCGTGCGGTCCGTTTGCCATTCCTGAACTCGGGTCGGTGCAAGGAACGGTCCATTACAACAGAACGGCTTTGACCTTGGCATCGCAAAACCTCTGCGGCGCGCCGCCGCGAAGCCTTGGGGCAGGCGTATGCGACTGATCCACAGCGCCATGCGCGCGGTGCACCGGAAAGGCTTGGTCGCGGTGCATGCGCGCCGTGACCGCTACCGCGCGGACAGTGGTGCGCGCCGAGAGGGTTTGCAGCCCAGCGGAGGCGCACATGGCGTGGTCTGCAGGGGACAGCAGGCGGGGACGGGGCCGGCACAAACGCCAAAAGGAGCACGCGATGAATACGGTTGAAACGTTCTTGTCCTTGACCGGTCGGACAAAAGTCTATCCGCGGCAAAACGGAATGCTCGCCTCGAAGTTCACCGGCATTCACGATGCCCAGACGAAGAGGTCACTTCGGGCGCAGCTCGAAACGCTGCATCTGAAGTACGTCCAGTGCATGGGCCTTCTGCCGGATCCGGACGATTACGCCGCTCATGTTGATCTGCGTGCGTGGACTTGGGCCAGCGCCGGCGCCTGGACGCAGGCGCCCGACGCGATCCCGTGGGCCGACAAGACATTCACACGCCGCAAAGCGTTGCCTGCGCTGTGCCGCAACCCGCTGATGGCTTTCTACACCGAAGCGCTCGGGCGCGCGCCCGACGCTGCGGGGCTGGAGTTCTGGACGGGCGAGATCACGAGCAAGGTCCTGCCCGCTATGAGAGGGGCCGCGCGCGAAAACGGAGAGCTGGACTGAGCCGAGCTGTCCCTGCCCGGAGAGCGCAACTGTCTGGAGCCGTGCACGTGCTGTCGCACGCCGTCGACGGCGGGGGTCCTCCCGGCAGGTGTGGAACGAAGGGCGCCGATTGGCCCGTGTCTGGCAGCGCTGGTCCAGCCAGATGCCAGACACTCCTGTTTCACTTTCGGGGACAAGAGGCTGGAATTGATCGCGGAGGCATCACCACTCGTTGAGCTGCGCCGCCTTGGCCGTGGATGGGATCGAGCCGTTTGGCCGTCCTGTCATGACTTTCCTTTGTGTAATCCGCTGGCGCGTGCTGAGCCGCTGCCGGCTCTGCCGAACGTATGCCGCCCTCGCGCCTGGTTGGGCGTGCGTCTCTGGGGCGACGCCTCGTAAGCTGAGCCAGGATTGCCGCTCCTAATCGCTGTCGCGGGGGGTCATGCGGCGCTATCCCCACCACGTGCGTGCGGTGGGCTTCGATAGGCCGCGTCCCGAACCGGAGTCAGGGGGTCTGGCATTCTCTGCAGCGCCGCTGGACCGTCAGAGCGGGGGCTCTCCGAGGGTCGCGCGCTTGCCGTCTGGGGCGATCAGGGTCACGCGGGTGCCCGTGGCGCGGGCGATTTCCGCGATCCGGTCGCGGGGTGCATGGCACAGCGCCGTCGACAGCCCATCTGCAAGTGCGGCGCTGCGCGCTTCGACCGTGATCGTGGACCATTGCGGTGCCGCTGGCCCTTTCGGGTCAACGATATGCGTCACCGGCCCAATCCGCATGGCGCCGGGGGATGATGTGGCGATCGCATGGTTCTCCAGAACACGGACGCCCACCATCCCGTGGTCAGGATCCTCGATACCCAAACGAAACGGCCCCCCGATGGCGGTGTGTTCGCCCACGGCAACGAGCGCCTTCTGAAAGCCGCGCGCGACCAACAGATCGCCGACCCGATCGGTCGCATAGCCTTGGGCGATGCCGTTCAGTGTCATTTCTTGACCGGGCCCCATGTGCACATGCGAAGCTGTCAGGCGCACGCGGTCCCAGCCCACCAGATGCCAGGGCAGCGCGCGGTCTTCCAATGCAGCTCGGATGACGGGTTGGACCGTCGGGTCAAAGAGGCCGCCTGTGGCGCGATGCACCCGTTGGCACACCGCAAGAAGGCGTGCGCTGTCCGGCGAGAGCGGGCCTCCGCCCTGCGCGTTGATCCGCGACAGCTCCGACGCGGGATCGTAGACAGAGAACACCGTCTCCATCCGGCCGATCTCCGACCGTGCCGCGTCCAAGTCCGCGCGGGTTCCACCGTAAAGCGTTAGGGACACATCCGCGCCCATAGCGTATCCCTGCCACCGGAGCGGCGCGGCCTCCGCCCCTGTGGCGGCCAACGCGGCGGCGGACACCGCAATAAAGCGCCGTCGGTTCATCATTCTGCCGCCACCATATTGCTCTTGGCCCGTGCCTTCTCCTGGCGCTTTGCTGCCACGATCAGCGGTACGCACAGCGATGGACTCTCATGAATTGTCACGCAATCGAGGCATTGAAAGCACTCGCTGTAACGCACCTGACCCGAGGCCTCGATCGCTCCGTAGCGGCACCTCACTTTGCAAAGTTGGCAGGGCGAGCCACATTCCGTCCGCCGCGCGATCCAATCACGGCGCCGCACGAGCCCGCCAATCGCCATGAGTGCGCCCAAGGGGCACACGTAGCGGCAAAACCCTTTGAAGAGGACCATCGACAGCACAAGCCAGAACGCGGCGTAGGCGACGTAGTACCATTCGCGGACAAAGAATGTGGTGATGGCGGTCTTGAAGGGCTCGACCTCCGCTGCCTTGTCGATCTGCGCGGGCGCGCAGAGCGTTACGCCGATGAGCCCCGCCAGCACTGCGTATTTTAGCCACTTCAGCCGGGCGTCCCAGGCCGGTGAAACAGGAATCTGCCGGATCCTGAGCTGCTCCGCGATCTTCGCGGCAAACTCCTGCAAGGCTCCAAAGGGACACAACCAGCCGCAAAAGAGCCCGCGTCCCCAAAGGACAAACCCCACAAGCGCGGCGCCCCACACCACGAGGGAAAACGGATCGTAGAGCAGAAAGGCAAGTGAGCCGCCCGAGACAGCCGTTTGCAGCATGGCCAGCGGCGTTACGACCGACAATTGTCCCTGTCCCCACCAGCCGACAAAGACCACGACCGCGCCGAGAATGGCGAGGCGGTAGCGTTCCAGGTGGCGCGCTGCGGCCAGCGTATCGAGCCGGGTGGTCAACATAATCAAGAGCGCCAGCAGCGCGCCGCCCAGCACCACCAGGTCTGGCGCGCGCCCGCGCAGCGCTTCAAGCCAGGGCGGGATGGGCTCCACCAGCGCGGCGCGGGCGTAGAACCGTTCGTCCGCCTGCGTCTCAAAGGGCAGTTCGCGCGCGCCGACCTCGGGCTGGAACATGCCGTGTTCGCGCACCGCGCTGACCAACAAGGGCCAGGGCTGGGTCGGGTCGAAGCCCAGCCGCCTGTCCGTGCGCAAGATCAGGGCCTGTCCGAAGTCGACCGCGTCATGCAATTCGAGCGGCAGGTCGTCGTGCAGCTCGATGAACAGATCCGCATCGCGCAGGGAGACGGGAAACCCCCCCTGTTTGGCGCTGAGCCAATCGGGTGCTGTGTTGCGCACAAAGTCCTCGGACACAAGCCCGTGGCGGGCGGTGTCGATGACGAGGATTGGCTCATCATGCGTCGAGATCTCAAGGAACGACTGCAGATCGGCATAGCCGTCTTCCGACAGCACGGCGCGCGCGATCGCGGGCGGCCCCAGGTCGATCACCCACAGGTCAAGATACGGCGCATCCGGGTCGTCCTTGGCCTCGGGGTCATCGTCTTCCCACAATGTGCCGGCAAAGGCCGCGTCCACCTCGGCATTGCTCCAGGTGCGGTGGTGGACCAGCCCCTGATCCAGGAGATCCTGCCAGGTCAGATCCTCGTTGACACTCGGGTCTGGGTAGGCAGGCGGGCCCGTCGCAATGCCCCCCATCTTTTCACGCGCAACCTGGAGTGCGGCGGCCAGGATGGATTCATGGGCAATCCGCACAGAGGCCGTCGCCTTGGTCACACCATCCAGGTAGACGAGGGAGGAGCTGTCATCTCCGCCGCCGTAGGGCGTGCCCACAACGAGGCTGTCGCCAATGGAATGGCCCTCATATTGCTCGAAGAACGCATGAAACGGCGCCTCCCCCAAGCCGCTGACGAAGATCGGCTCGTTGTGGGACAAAAGCTGCACGTCGAGGAATTGCCCCTCAAGGTCCAGCACCACCAGCAGATTGATCGGTGCGCCACTGAAGCCAGGCAATGGCGCCATCGGCTCCGTTTCAAACACGTAGCCGACATGCCCGCCGCCGGAATTCAGCAGCTCATAAACCCCTTTGTCGTTGATCGGTTCGCCAAGTTCCATGGGCGCGAAGATCAACGGCGCGATCTCTTCGCGCGGGAGCGGCTCAGCCATAACCGACTGAACGCAGGACAATAATCCAATCAGAAGTCCAAGGGTAACCCGCGACATGACGAGCAGTCTAGAGCTGACGGCCTGCCCAAGACATTCGACCAAGGTCGGACAATCGCTCGCCCCGGATCACCGCTAGAAGACATCAATGACGGCCCGCGCGATCCCCTTTCTGTTGTCGCTTTCGGCGTTTGTCGCGCTGTGGATCGTTGCGGCGCTCTTGACCGATGACGCAACAGTCCTGCCGACACCGGTGAATGTGCTACAGATCCTCTGGGCCGAGACGACCGACGGCCCCCTCGTGGGCCACGTCGTGGCGACGCTTGGGCGCGTTGCAGCGGCGTTTGCTATCGCGATGGGGATCGGCGTGGCCCTCGGCCTCCTGCTTGGCCGTTCGGAGCGTGCCAACCTATGGCTCGGGCCCTGGGTGACGATCTTTCTCAACATTCCCGCGCTTGTTGTTATCGTGCTCTGCTATCTTTGGATCGGGCTGAACGAGGTTGCCATGGTGTGTGCCGTCGCCGTCAACAAGACGGCGATGGTCGCCGTAACGATCCGCGAGGGCGCTGGCGCCCTGGACCGCCGCCTGTCCGAACTCGCGCACGTCTACCGCTTCGGTGTCTGGGAAACGGCCCGCCATGTGATCCTGCCGCAGCTGCGGCCCTACCTCTTTGCCGCGATGCGCAACGGGATCGCAATCATATGGAAGATCGTCCTGGTTGCGGAGTTTCTGGGCCGTCCCAATGGCGTTGGCTTTCAGATACACCTCTACTTTCAACTCTTTGAGACCGGGTACGTCCTCGCCTACGCATTCAGTTTTGTGGCGATCATGCTGATCATAGAGATCGGTGTTTTCTCGACCTGGGAAAGGCGCACGTCCACCTGGGCGCGTCAGACGGGCTAGACCGCCAAAGTCGCAGTCCCCCGGATGAGCTGCCTCTTTCTGGAAAACAGGCTGGCGAATATCGGGCTCTACGCCACGGGATTGGCGCTCAGATCGCGCGCGTACCTTGTCCGGATCGCTTGGTTGACGGGCGCGTCACCGGCCCGCCAGATCTCATCCTCGATCAGAGCGATATCCATCAGCAAATCGGGGTCCATCGGCGTTCCGTCTATGACGGCGCGGAGCCAATCGTGCCAGAATTGCCAGTCAGGGCCTGCATCCTGCCAGCCGGGGTGCCAGAAGCGCTCGCCGGGCCAGGGTTCCTGCCAGCCCGTGAGGACCTTGTCGAGCGCGGTGGGTCGCGCGTCCGCGCCGCCGGACCGGTCGTCGCCCGCGTAAAGCGCTGTGCGATAGAGGTCCTGCGACGCAAGGCTCAGCGCGCAATCTGCATGTTGCACCCGCCATGTGCATCCGCTGTACATGACATCCGAGGCAACGATCGCGGCGGTGTCGGCGCGGACATCGCGCATAGCCTCCGCGACTTTCGAAGCGCTTCGGCTGGTACTGGCAATGCAGGCTTGGTGGGCGACATGGATGGCAACGGCGCAATCAACGTCGCGCTGTCCTGTCCCGTATCTCGCATTGGCAGCGGCCCGGCGCAGCGCGCGCGAGGGAGGGCCGGAGGACATCACATCCGAGACGATCCCACATGTCAGCAGGGCCCTGAGAGCGACAGTCCCGTTTGGACTGTAGCGGTTGTTCATGTTGAGAGGCGGTGCGTCGTTCCAAAAGGCGTGCGAACGGCGCACCGCGGCACGAAAAGCAAGGCAGAGGGTGGGAGCGACCGGCAGGTCTACCTCTGCCAGCCACGCCGCATACTCGTGCTCCTCGTGGATGTCGGCAATCCTGATCACCTCTGGGTCCCCCGCTGCACTGGTGTATCCAGCCGTCATAGGTCTTGCACGTCTCCGCGGCGCGCTTTTGCAGGGACCGCTGTGCCGGTTGCGATGGTGGGCCCTGATTGGGAGCCTTAGGCTCGGCTCATACCATGTTCGCAGACACCCGTCATGGCCGGGGCTCGACAGGTCTGGGTCCCGTGATGTCTGGTTCCCGCGATGGCTGGGGCGCGTCATGGCTGGGGGCTCTACGCGTATCTTCGAATGACCCAACGTGATCCGGATCTGCGAAGGCGCGAGCGGCAGGGTGCGACTGGCGCGCAAGCCAACAGTCGCCAGATGTGCGGGATCACCGGGCCGACGCATTGCGGGGCGCCTGCCAGATGCAGGCGAGAGGCCCGTTGTGGAAGTGTCTTGTGGCGATTGCGGCAAGAAACCGATCATTCTTGTTGCATATACCACGCTTCAATGTGAAGTTTTGAGCGAATTTGGAGACGCAATGCGAGGCCTCACCCTCTTTCGACCAATCCAGGTGGCGCAGTCACGTCAACGCCCGGCGGCGCAGGTGCGCGGATGATTGTGCTCGCTGTGCATCTGGCCGCCGCGGTGGCGCTCTTGATCTGGTCCGTCCGGCTGATCCGGACGGGGGTGGAGCGGGCCTTTTTGCCGGAATTGAAGCGGCGCCTGAAAGCGCTTTCGGGCAGCCATGCCTCCGCGGCGTCCGGCGGTGTATTGGCCGCCATGGTCCTGCAAAGCGCGACGAGCGTCGCTCTCATCGGGACAGGCTTCGCGGTGTCCGGCATGCTCTCGACACCTGCCGCGCTGGCCTTGATCCTGGGGGCCGATCTGGGCTCGGCGCTGATGGCGCAGGTGCTTGTTCTGCCCGTTCAGGCCGCGGTGCCCTTCGTTTTGCTCGCGGGGGTCGCGATCTTCTTCAAAGCGCGCAGCCTCAAGGCCACGCAAGTCGGACGGATCCTGATTGGATTTGCGCTCGTGCTGACGTCCCTCGAAATGCTCCAGACCACGACAGCGCCCATTGCCGAGACGGACATCGTTCAGTCCATCGCCGCCTACTTTCGGACCGATCTGATCAGCGCCTTCGTGCTTGCGGCGCTTTTGGCATGGGTTATGCATTCCAGTCTGGCCGCCGTCCTCACCTTTGCGACCTTCGCCGCCGCGGGGCTTGTCTCGGCCCCGGTGGCCGCCGCGCTCGTCTTTGGCGCCAACCTGGGCGGAGCCGTCATCCCGGTCGTGCTGCTGTCGGGCGCGGACAGGCCCGCGCGCGTGGTCGTCATGAGCAACCTGATCGCCCGCGGGAGCGCCACGCTTGCCTTCATGGCGCTGTTGCTCCTGGGCGTCTTTCAGCCCCTCTTCGGTGTCACGACTGCGGGTCAATTGGCGTTTCTTCTCCATATCGCGCTCAATGCCACGGTTCTCCTTTTGGCATTGCCGTGCGTGGGTGCGCTCGTGCGGCTGAGCGAGGCAATCCTGCCGCAGCGCTCCGAGAGCGCGCGCGCCTCCCTGACAGCACTGGACAAGACGGCTCTGGAGCATGCGCCTCTGGCACTGGCCTGTGCCCAGCGTGAGCTCTTGCGCATGGCAGAGACCGTTCAGTCGGTGCTTTTGCCGGTGATGGATCTCTTTCGCACGTGGAATCCCGAGACGGCGCGGACCATCGACCTGCGCGAAGAGAAGATTGACCGGATGCACTTCGAGACGAAGATCTACATCTCCCAACTGCGAGAGCGGGATCTGACCGAGACCGAAGAGAAGAAAACCCTCGAACTGGTCGCGATGGCCAACGGCCTCGAAGAAGCGGCCGATCGGATCGCCGTCAATCTGGTTGCTCTGGCCACGAAGATGAATGACGCCGCGCTCACCTTTTCGGAAGAGGGGATGCGGGATCTGGAGCAGTTTCACGACCACGTCGTCACCAACGGACAGCTCGCGCTGCAAGTCCTGACAACGGGCGATGCGGATGCGGCGCGGCAGCTGGTTGCCGAAAAGGACCGCGTCCGTGTGGAGGAGCAGCGCTTTCAGGAGCGGCATCTCAAGCGTCTACAGCAGGGCAAGACCGCAAGTGTTGAGACGACGAACATCCATCAGGAGGTCTTGCGGCTGCTCAAACAGGTGAATGCATCGTTGAGCTATGTCGCCTATCCGATCGCCGAAGAAACGGGCGACTTGCTTGACAGCCGGTTGTCCCGGCGCACGCGCGCCGGAGGTCTGGGATGAGCGTGCAGCGCGAAGACAAGTTGGTGCTGGCACGTGCCGAAGCGTCAGGCGGCGCAACGTTTGGCGTGCCGACGCGCGCACGGGGCCGCGCTGGACGCCGGAAGGTGCCCTTGGGTCAACAAGCACAGCAGGGCCGGACCGCCACAAGAACGTGTACGCCGCAGGATAACGCGGGGACCGAACGCCGAACGTCATCGGCGCAATTGAACCCATGGGAGGACAGACATGAAGACACTTACACGGACAGCCGCAGGCTCGCTGATCGCGCTCACCGCGTCGCTTGGCGTTGCTCGGGCCGATAGCCTGACGCTCTATTGCTCGGCGCAGGAAGACTGGTGCCAGCTGATGGCCCGCAGCTTCGAAGATGCCACCGGAATCGACGTTGACATGACGCGCAAGTCGAGCGGCGAGACCTTCGCTCAGATCCGCGCGGAAAGCTCCAACCCGAAAGGCGATGTCTGGTGGGGCGGCACGGGGGACCCGCACCTGCAAGCCGCCGAAGAAGGGCTGACCATGGAGTATGTCTCGCCGATGCGGGACCAGCTCCACGATTGGGCAATCTCGCAAGCCGAAAGCGCGGGCAACAAGACCATCGGCATCTACTCCGGGGCCCTCGGATACGGCTTCAACGCGGATCTCCTGGCCGCCAACAACCTGCCGGAGCCCGCCTGCTGGGAAGACCTTCTGAAGCCCGAGTTCAAGGGCCACGTCCAGATGGCGAACCCGAACTCGTCCGGCACGGCCTACACGACGCTGGCCTCCATGGTGCAGATCTTTGGCGAGGACAAAGGCTTTGAGTTCATGAAGGGCCTGCATGCCAACATCAACCAGTACACCAAGTCCGGCTCTGCCCCGATCAAGGCGGCGGGACGCGGCGAAAACACGGTTGGCATCGTCTTCATGCACGACGCCGTCAAGCAAGCCGTCTCTGGCTTCCCCATCAAGGTCGTCGCGCCCTGCGAGGGCACTGGCTACGAGATCGGCTCGATGTCCATCATCGACGGCGCGCGCAACGAGGACGAAGCCAAGGCGTTCTACGACTGGGCGCTCTCGGCCGACGCCCAGAATCTCGCGCTGGAGGTGAACGCCTTCCAGGTGCCCTCCAACAAGGGGGCCGAGACATCGGAGTCTGCGCCCGATATGTCGGCGATCAAGCTGATCGACTACGACTTCAAAACCTACGGGTCGTCCGACGAACGCAAGCGCCTGTTGCAGAAGTGGGACGAAGAGGTGTCGGTCCTGCCGCAGTAATCCATGCGCTCCGTTCAGACTGAGCGGACCACCCATCCGGTTCTGACCTTCTGGGTCATCGCCGGATGGGTGGGGTTCTGCCTTCTGCCATGGTACATGGTGGAGGATGGGATATGGTCGTTGACCTGGCTGGTCGATGGCTACCCCTTCGAGGAAGATTACGCACCGGCACTCTTTCTGATCCTGCAAGGCGAGAAGCTCTGGCTCGCGCCCCTGCTCCTCCCGCTGGCCCTGCCGCTCCTCGTGCTGCGGCGCCCGAAGTCGGACCCGCTCTACGCGCGGCTTCTGATCCTCGCCGGCGCGCTCGGCTTTGCGTGGCTGATCGCTCAGGGCTTCAGTATCGGCATCCGCGGGTTCAGCTACGATTGGCTCAAGGCGCTCTTTGGGGAGCCCAAGATCCGTCAGTTCGGCATGGGGTACGGCGCGATGATCTGCGCCTCGGCCTTTCTCTTTCTGCTCACCCAGGGCGTCGCCGCACGGGGTGCGATCAATGGGGACGTGTTCGTCGTCAGCGCCATCGGCGGCGTCATCACGATCGTCACTGCTTTCGTGTTCTACCCGATCGCCAACATGCTCTTCTCCGCCTTCGTCACCGAAGACGGCGCCTACTCGCTCTCGGTCTTTGCCGCCAAGTTCTTTGACGACCGTCTCTGGGGCCTCGGCTGCTTTTGGGGGGCGCGATGCGGTGCGGCGTGGAACTCGCTCTTTCTCGCCATTGCGGTTGGTCTCATCACCACGGCGCTTGGCCTGTGCTTTGCCCTCGTCGTCACGCGTTCGGGCTTTCGCTACAAACGTGCGATCCGCGCGCTGACCGTCCTGCCCATCATCACGCCACCCTTCGTCATTGGGCTGGCGCTGATCCTGCTCTTTGGTCTCTCCGGCTCGGTCACCGTCTTTTTTGCCGAGCTCTTCGGCACCCAGCCCACACGCTGGCTCTACGGCTGGACCGGCGTGCTCATCGCGCAGACGCTGGCCTTTACCCCGATCGCGTTTCTCGTGCTGATCGGCGTGGTGGAGGGCGTATCCCCCTCGCTTGAGGAAGCGTCACAGACCCTCCGTGCCAGCCGTTGGCAAACGTTCAAGACGGTCTCGCTTCCCCTGATGCGGCCGGGTCTGGCCAATGCGTTCCTTCTGGGCTTCATCGAGAGTATGGCCGATTTTGGCAATCCGCTGGTGCTCGGCGGCAACTTCGACGTGCTCTCAACCGAGATCTTTTTTGCCATTGTCGGTGCCCAATACGACCAGGGACGCGCTGCCGTGCTCGCGATGGTGCTGCTCTTCTTCACCCTCTCGGCCTTTTACGCGCAGCGCGCGTGGCTCGGGAAGAAGAGCTACACCACCGTCACCGGCAAAGGCGACGCTGGCGTGCATCCGCACATGCCGAGCGGCCTCGCGATCCCCGTGCTGGCCGTGGCGCTCGGATGGGCGCTCTTTACCGCTGTTGTCTACGCCATGATCATCTATGGCAGCGTCGTCGAGCTTTGGGGGGTGAACAACACGCTCACGTTCAAGCACTACGTGACCGCCTTCAGCCTGCGCATCGAAGACGAGGGCATCCGTTGGACAGGGGCCGCCTGGGACAGTTTCTGGACGACGATCTCCATCGCCGCCATCGCCGCGCCGCTGACCGCCGCGGTCGGGCTCGTCACCGCCTATCTGCTCACCCGGCAGAACTTTGCGGGAAAGAACGCATTCGAGTTCGGCACAATGCTGAGTTTCGCCATCCCCGGCACCGTCATCGGTGTCAGCTACATTCTCGCGTTCAACGTCCCGCCCATCGAGATTACCGGGACGGGCGTGATCCTCGTTGTCAGCTTCATCTTCCGCAACATGCCGGTCGGCGTGCGCGCGGGCATCGCCTCGATGAGCCAGCTCGACAAATCGCTCGACGAGTCCTCTCTCACGCTGGGCGCCAACTCGTGGCAGACGTTCCGGCGCGTGATCCTGCCGCTCCTCAGGCCGGCGATCCTCGCGGCCCTTGTCTACAGCTTCGTGCGGGCGATGACGGCGATCTCGGCGGTGATCTTCCTCGTCTCCGCCAAGTACGACATGGCCACGAGTTACATCATCGGCCGGGTCGAGAACAACGATTACGGCCTTGCCATCGCCTATTCGACCACGCTGATCTTCGTGATGCTGGCGGCGGTGGGTCTTCTGCAGTTCCTGGTCGGCCGGGTCCAGATCGGACGGCGCACCACGTTCGCCACAAAGGACACGACATGAGCGAAACCGTGATCAGTTCCAAGGCCGCGCCGGTCGTCTTCGACAACGTCTCGAAGGTGTTCGGCAAGGACGTGGTCGCCGTCGATGCGATCAACCTTCATGTGGAGGCGGGCAAACTCGTGACGCTCCTCGGCCCCTCGGGCTGCGGACAAACGACGACGCTGCGCATGATCGCGGGGCTCGAGATGGCGTCTTCGGGCCGGATCCTGATCGGCGACCGCGATGTTACAAAGCTGCCTGCCACGGATCGCGATGTGTCGATGGTGTTTCAGTCCTATGCGCTCTTCCCGCATATGAGCGTGCTCGAGAACGTGAAATACGGCCTTACCTTCTCCGGCTTCGGCAAGGAGGAGGCGCGCGACCGGGCGCTGAAAGGCCTCGATCTGGTGGGGCTCAAAGGGTTTGAGGCGCGCCTGCCGTCCGAGCTTTCGGGCGGGCAGCAGCAGCGTGTCGCCGTTGCCCGCGCCCTTGTACTCGAGCCGCAGGTTCTGCTCTTTGACGAGCCGCTGTCCAACCTCGATGCAAAGCTCCGCCGCCAGGTGCGCGAGGATATTCGCGCGATCCAGCAGGACCTCGGGCTGACGGTCGTCTATGTGACCCACGATCAGGAGGAGGCGCTCGCCGTTTCCGACGAGATCGTCGTAATGCGTAACGCGGCCATAGCCCAGATCGGCACCCCGCGTCAGCTCTTTGATGAGCCGAACGACCGCTTCGTCGCCGACTTTATCGGGGAGGCGAATCTGCTCGATTGCCAGATCGTCAGTGTCGAGGGCGCGCGTGCGACGATCGAGCTTGACGGATACCGGCACATCCTGCCGTCGCGCGGCCTGTCGCCCGGCGCGGCCACGCTGGCGGTGCGCCCGGCGCGCGTCTTGATCGGGTCGGACACCGGCGTTTCCGCGACAGTGGCCAAGGCCACCTACGTTGGCGTGCGCATGGAGTATACGCTCACGGGGGCGTTCGGGAGGGTCTTCGCGGTCCAGGACGATGTGGACCAGCCATTGGCTCCAGGGACCGAGGTCAAGATGTCCTTCGCCGCAAAGGGCCCGGTGTTGCTGCCGCACTAGAGCCTTCGCGCCCCGGAGGTCGTCCTCGGGAGGGCTGCTACGCTCGATCCCAGGGGCTACCTGAGCGCTGATCCGACCGATCCTGGGGCAACGCGGTTATCTTTCGGACTGGCGCGTCGCGCGCACAAGGCCCGTCCCGCCGCGCGCGCCTTCAGACGGCGAGGTCGACGCGCCTCGTCGGTACTCCGGTACCGCAGAGGCAGGCCCGGATGGCGCCTGTGCCCTGAGTGACAGGGATGATCGCTCAGGGCGAAAAAAGCTGCTGACCATCCTTTGGTGCGCAGTCATCTTTCGCTATGCACGCCGTCGACACAAGATCATCCACGGGAGATCGCCATGGCCGTTACCGAAAAACTGAAAACAGCGCTCTTCGGCGCCTACGTTGCCGATGCCGCCAGCCTCGGCCTGCACTGGTTGTACGATCCGGACAGGATCGACGCGCTGGAGGGACCTGTTGCCTTTCGTCCTCCCGATCCAGCGGATTTCGAGGGGGCGAAAGGCGTGTTCGTGCATCCGGGCAAGCAGGCTGGCGATCTTTCCCACTACGGCGCGCAGATGCGGGTCATGGTGCGCGCGCTGGCGGGGGGGAGCTACGAACAGGCCACCTATCAAAGTGCGACAACGGCCGCCTTTGGGCCAGGCGGCTGGTGGCACGGCTACATCGACAAAGCCACGCGCGGGACCCTTGAAGGGATAGCGTCGGGGCGCGTACCGTCCGGCGCGGACGATGATCAGATCCCTGCGCTTTCGAAGCTGCCACCGCTGGTGGCGATCGGAGGCAGCGACGCCGAGATCGACGACGCGGTGTCGGTCACCAATGCGAATGGCACAGCGGCCGACTCTGCGCGTGCGGCGGCAGCATCCCTGCGCGCGGCTTTCGCCGGAGCAACGATCGTCGAGGCGCTGGAGGCCGGCATCGCCGCGGCGGGCCCGGAACGCTCCAAGGTCCTCGCCAGCAGTTTGCAGCGCGCGCAAGAGGATGCGGTGGCCTATGGCGGTGAGCTTGGCCGGGCGTGTCCCCTTCCGCAATCCCTGCCTGTGTCCTTTCAGATCCTCGCCGGTGCAACGGGTTTCAAGGACGCTGTCGAGACCAACATTCGAGTGGCCGGAGACAATTGCGGACGCGCCATTTTCGTGGGCGCTATGGCTGCGGCCGTCCATGGCGTTCCGCTCGATTGGGCGCTGGAGGTCCGGGATGGACAAGCCCTGTGGGCGGAGCTCGGCGCGCTCAAATCCGTTGCCTGAACACGTGTCGCGGACTTAAGCTGACGTGAGGGTCACGCATGTGAGCTGACAGGGGGGAAGAGAATGCGCGCCATCGCCTTTGCTCTAACGAGTTTTGCACTCACGTTCCTGCCCCTCCAGACGAGGGCTGAGAGCCAAAGCTGGTTCGATCTCTTCAATCCCGACAGGATCGCCGAGAACATCGTTCAGTACGCGATCGTCGCGGCGCGGACGCAGGCGGATGTGATCTACGAGGATCTGTCGATCGACCTGCTTGGCGGACGTGCCGTTCTGTCCGGTCTGGAGGTTTATCCGCCAACCGCCTGGGAAAGCGACGGCAATTGTGCTGTCCTGATCGACCGTATGGTCCTCGCCACGGCGCCGATTGGGGATATCGCCAACCCGCAGGTCAAGATCACGCTGTATGGCGTCGATACCCACAGGGATTGCTTTCCGCCAACGACGTGGCGCTCGTTCATGCGCCTCGCGCTGATCAAGCCGCATGTGCCCCACATGACCCTTTCGATCGACTATCATGTGCCCTCCGCGCGGGCAGAGGTGGCTGCCCATGTGGCGATCGACAGGGTGGCGACGCTCGATCTGACAGCGGAGTTCGATTATCTGTCGCTGGAGGGGGAAGAGGAGCCCATCCCGGTCGCCTACCTGACACGGGCCGCGCTGTCCGTCGAGAACCTTGGCGCCTGGGCCAAGGTGAGAAGCTACGTGCCAGCATCGCTGCGAGATCCCGAACTTGCCTCCGGCACCGTCCGCACTGGCCTGACGGCGCTCCTGCGGAACATGAGCACGGATGCATCCGCCTCCGCTCCGGAGGCCCCGACGCGGCTGACGATGGCGCAGCGCTACTTTGTCGATGAAGCCGTCGTCGCGTGGGAGGCGTTCCTGGCGGATCCTCAACGCCTGGTCCTGGAGACGACGTTCGCGCCCGAGGCGCCGGTCTATCTCGACATACAACGCTGGGCCGATGCGCCGGGCGAAGTGTTCGATGCTCTCGTGCCGCGTCTGACCACGGCCCGTGCCGGGAGTGCGTCCGTCCTGCCGCTGGACATGATCCGACAGGCCCTCACCGGCGATCACAGCAGTCTGTCCAACGAAGAGAAGCTCAGGTTGGGCGAGGCGCTTTTGACGGGGGTCGGCGCTCCGCGCGATCTTGGCGCCGGCACGGGCATTCTCGTGGGGCTGGCCCGCAGCGGAGAGGCCGAGGCCGCCGCGCTGTTGTCCGAAGCGTTCGAAGAGCGCGAACCCCGCACCGCCTACCGTTGGGCTCTGATGGCCGCGGCCGCCGGGGAGGCGGGGGGCCATGCGCGGCTGGACCGCCTCGAAGGCGTCCTACCGTTCGCGGAAGTCCTTGAGGTGCAGGCCTTGGTCGAGGGGGACGGTCCTGTCGATCCGGCTGTGCTGCAGAGCCTCGCACAGGTGAAGGCTGAGGCGCGGGCGCGGCTGACCGGGCGTGGCAAACCACGGCATTATGAGGCCGCGGCCACCTTTGCGATGATTGCAAAAGCTGCCGGAGATCTTGAGGGGGCGGCTCTGCTCGACGAGGTCGACCAACGTCTTGTGCGGCTTGGAGCAGACGCGCTTGACGCCTGGCGCGCCAGTGAGGAGAGCGCGAGCGCAACGGCCATGGAGGCATGGATCGGTCAGGACCTGCCCGCCCGGTTTCTCCGCGAGTAGCGTGCCTCCCTGTATCCTCCCTGTGGCTCCCCGGGGGCGTGCCGCCCCGGCATTTCCTTGATGCCTTGGTGCAGGGTGCCGACACGGTGAAGGGATGGCGCGCTGCATCACCATATAGTGGCATTCAGAAGCAGGCCCCAGATCTTCGTGATGTCGTCGGATTCGAGCAATCCCGCCATGGCCAGCAGCAAAAGAACCACAAGTTGAAGCAGGCGCGAGTGAATGAGCTCCACCAGAACCAGCGATGCGACAGAGAAGCGGCCTGTCGCGCGCCTGTTTCGCTTCGTGACAACGAGCGACTCTCTGGGGCAGCCGGCTCTGCGCGCGCGCTCTGTGATGGCAGCTGCATTTGCGGTGGGGTCGCCAATGCCAGGAGCAGGGGGGCTCTGCCGATTACGATCGTTCCTCTGATTGCCCATGGTGCGTTCCTTTCTCGTGACGTTGTAGAAAGGGCACCACTTTCGTGTGCTTCGAGCAAGGCTCTGAAATTCAGTAAAAATTTCAGCTCTGCGGCGCCTGCTCGAGGTCAATGAAGCTGAGTTTGGTCTACGCGCTCAACTTTGCTGAAATCAGACGAGCTTCACTTACGTAGCAATCTTCAACTATTCGTGATGAGCGCGTGTTGGCTCATTCGGTACATCCGGACGCTGGCGATCGCGATATGTGGGGCGAGCCTGCTCGCACCTGGGAGCCCTTATCACACGCGTGGCTTCAGTTCACTTCAATTAAGTGAAATATGCTAAACTCTAGCGTGAACGTCCTGCGAGAGGGCGAATCGAGGCACGTACAGGCAGGCCATTGAGCTCTGGATGGGGCAGGGCGCGTTGTGCGAATGCATCTCTACACGGAAGATCGTTCCTCGTTGGGGCCGCTGGATGCGGAGCGTGGCGTCCGCGCGCATGCCGACGATGCGCTGGCTTGAACCATGGCGGGAGATCAACGGTATCCGGCGCTCACGTCCGAGGTGAAGAGACGCCTGAAGGATCAAGGCAAGAAGCAGCTGGAGCTCGCCGAGGCTCTTGGGATTAGTCCAAGCGCTGTCAGCCAGCTGCTGAGTGGAAGTGTCAGCATTACGACCAACCACCTCCGCGCATTTACAGAGCTTCTGGGCGACGATCTTGAGTATTGGGAGACGCTGCTCAAGAAGGACGAGGAACCGCCTTATGCGACAGCCGAGGTGGCGGCTTTCATTCGGGTAACGACGCCGAGCGGGAGAGATGTTTTTTTGCCGCACGTGTCTTCCTATTCGGAGGATCCGGTGGCGGCGGGTCGCTACATGGCCTCCCTGATCCATAGCCTGACAGAGCACGACCACGACCCTCCCGCCACCCCCTCTGCCTAGGCGTCTGGCCGCGGCCAAACAGGTACGGGCGCTCCCGGCGCCGATCGTTTTCGGGGTCGGAGCGCCGGTGATCTGAACCTGGTGGTGCCGGTCTGAAGGTCGTCCGAAGGCTCTGAGGCCGTGCCGCGCATTGCGGCAGCGCCGCTTGGCCAAAGATGCGTGGGGGGCTTTTTCCGCGGGCGTTCTGCGGCGCAGAAGATCAGCGCGAGCAAGATCCCGCATCGTGTGCAACTCAGCAAGATTTGTGCATTTGGAGGCTGCTAGGGTCACGCCATGACCGACGATACGCCCAAACCGCACCCCCATATGGACCGCATTCTGCGGGTCATTGATTACATCCACACCCATGCGGCGGATGATCTTTCGCTGGATCAGCTGGCCGATGTGGCCGCCATGTCCCGGTTCCACTGGCACCGGGTCTTCACGGCGATCATGGGGGCGTCGCCTGCGCAGATCATCCGGTCGGTGCGCATGCACAAGGCTACCATGCTACTTTTGCGCACGGATATGCCGATTGCCCAGATCGCCGTTCATGTCGGCTATCCAAACGATCGCAGCTTCGTGCGCACGTTCAAGGAGGCTTATGGGCAGACGCCCAAGGCCTTCCGTGCGAGCGGCCTGCCCGGCACGGGGCCTCATCCCAACCCACAAGGAGTTTCCACCATGTTCCAAGTCGATATCCAAACCACGCCCGACAAGCGCCTGGCCGCCCTGGCGCACCAGGGGGATTATGCCGAAGGCAGCGTGGTCTACCAAAAGGTCGCGACGATCATCTCCACCGGCGGACACTGGCCCCAGACACGCGGCATGGCCGGGGTCTATTATGATGACCCGGATGTCACGCCCACCGCAGACTTGCGGTGCCACGCCGGTGTCTTGTGGGAGGGAGAGGTGATCCCCGATGGTCTCGAAGAGGTTCAGCTGGCGGGCGGGCGGTACGCGGTCCTGCACTTCAAGGGGCCCTATGCCGGCCTGGGCGAAGCCTATCGCTATCTCTACGGCCCGTGGCTTTCCTCAAGCCAGGAGGCCCTGCGCGATGCGCCGTCGTTCGAGCTTTATCTCAATGACCCCACCCATACGGCACCAGCGGATCTTCTGACGGAGATCTACATGCCCTTGGCAGCGTAGCGCGCGCCGCGTCTCTCAACGGGGCCGCTCTGCGCCACGGAGAACGCGCGGTCAGGGCTCGCGGGATCTGACGACACGCGTTTCCCGCGCGCGGGGAGGTCGCACACCGAATGTCCGGTCCGGGCGACGGTCTCGGTCCGAAAGGTGGGCCGCGTCACAGCGGCAGTGCCAAGGCGCCGGGAGGCGCAGTTGTCACGTGGCCCGCGCTGAGCCTGTGGGCTTTGGCGGCCGGATGTCGGTTCGGGCTACGCGCCCTTTCGAGCGGGCGCAACGTCTGACCCGAGCGCGCCAAGTGCCGCCTCGATGTCCGCGTCAGTGTTGTAAACATGGGGGGAGAGGCGGAGATGCGCGGAGGGCGCCGGTGCCCCCGAAAGCGGCTCGTCGCGCCGTGGATCGCACCACTTTGCGACGATGCCGCGGGTGCGGAGCCGCGCGTCGATGACGGGCCGACGGTCGAGGGGCACAGCCAGAGGAATGGTCCCAACCGTCGATGCGGGGCCGAGGCGGACAACCTCGGCCCCGTCCAAGCCGGACCGAAGCCGGGCCTCCAGTGCTTCGAGTTCGTCTGCGATGTCAGAGAGGCCGCGTTTCAAAGCGGTCTCGACGGCCTGAGACAGTCCGGCCAGTAAAGCGGCGTTCAGGTCGAAGGGCTCGATGTCCCCGGGGGTGCATTGCAGCACCGACCGCGCGCGTTCGGAAAGCCAGAACAGAGCTGTTTGGCGTGGGCCGCGCAGCCACTTGCGGGCGGTGCCGACCAGCACATCGCACCCCAGCGCCTCTGGGGTGACGACGGCGCGCCCAAGCGCCTGTGCCACATCCAGAACGACGAGCGCGCCGTCCGGTCGTGGCAAGCGCGCGATCTCCTCGGCCGGATAGCGCAGGCCCGACAGGCTCGTGACGAGAGGCAGGCAGAGCGCGATGACATCGTCGTCCATCCGCGCCGTCCATGCAGCCGGGTCGAGCACGCCGTCAGGCGTTGCGGGCACGGCTTCGACCGTGGTGTCGGTCTGGGCTGCCACGCGGTGCAGCCACCGCACGTGATCGCCCCACTCGTGAGCCGCCACCAGAATGCGACCTCCGCGCAGCGGCAACCGGCCCATGACGGTGCTCCAGAGCTGGAACGTGCCTGTTCCCAGGCCGACGCCTTCGGGATCTGTCCTGAGAAGCCTTGCACAATTCCGGCGCGCCGCCTCGCGCAGCGTGGACTCGTCCTCCGGTCGGTCGGGCGGGCGGAGCGCTTGCCGCGCGATGGCCTCACCGCAGGACGCGTCCGGCAAGCCGAGGCTGCAGGCGTTGAGATAAATGCGGGGCGTGCTGGTCATGGAGTGGGTGTACCGGGTTCGGTGTAGGATGGCCAAGGGTCCGCGGGACAAGGGAGCGCAAAAGGGCCCCACCGTTCGTGCGCGACGATCAGTGCGCCCTCACGGTGGCTCGAGGCGTCGCGCTGCAGGCGGCCCTCCAAGATGACGGAGTGCCCAAACGCCTCAGGAGGCGTTCCAGCCCGCGACGTGTCGCAGGCCCGGCAGATTGGCGAAGGGCCGGGCGAGCACGCTCGACCCGTTTCTTGCCATGGTCCCGTGCAGCCCAATGCGGATGCTGGCCAGGGCCTCGGGAATAACTCGCACGATCGCCCGGAGCCGCCGAAACGGTTGACCCCGCCCAAAAGGGCCGCGAGCGTAGAAGCATGCCGACCCCGATCAGTACACCGCCTGCCGCTGCGATCATCGACGCCTTCAAAACCGGCGATCTGGACCTTGCGACCGCGCTCTTCGAGGCGGCCGGGGGTGGGCTCTTCGTCTTTCGGCATGGATATGAGGCCATCGCCGAGATCCTGGCCAGTATGCCGGTGTTGCATTGGCGAGAGCACGAGAGCGTCCTTGGGGCGCTGATCTTTCATCTCTCCAAACGGGGGCAGGCGGGCCGTGCCTATGCGCACCTGACGGATCCGGCGCTGGCCTTCGAGCCGAGTGTGCGGTTCGTCATTTATGAGTTACTCGTCGCCGTGCATCTGGGGGATCCCCTGCACGAGGCGGATCTCGAGCGTTGGGCACTGGCCGAACGGCGTCTTCCGCTCAACGAGCCGCTTCTTGAGGGCCTTTACTACAACGGTATGCTCGTGGTGCTGGTGCGGGCTGGACGACTCAAACAGGCCCGCGCGATGGGGCAGCGCGCGATCACCGCATTTCGTGCGGCTGAGCACCCTTATCTTGAGCACTTCATCCACCAGCACTTGGCGGACCTCTCCATCATGGAGGGGCATCTGCGCGAAGGACGGCGGCACCTGGGCATGTCCGAGCATCTGCTCGCCCGCTGGGGCACAACCTATGGCAATGAGGCCGCGATTCTGGAGATCATCCGCCTCACACTGGAATACGAGACGGGGCGCTTTGACCACATCCCCGCCCGCTCCACCGAGCTGCGCACGGCGCTCCTGACAGGCGACAGCTGGGCCGAGATGTTCAACCAGCTGGGCCGGATCGTGACGCTAAGCCTCTACTTCACGCAAGGGCGCACCGCCGCCTTGGAGGAGCTCGGCCGCTACCAGGTCGATTATGCGCAGCGGCACGGGCGACACTCGGACGTACTGGTGCTGCTGGAGGCCGAGATCGACCGGCTCGACCATCGGCTGCCAGAGGCGGAACTGGTGCTCGCGCAACTCGATCCGGCCAATGTCAAAGGGCCGATCGGCATGGTGCTTCTGAGCGGGATCAATGCGGCGCTGGGTGTCGAGGATCCGGGTTGCCCCGACATCCCCGGCCCCCGCGCGCTGCTCAACGCGACCCTGCGCAGCGCGGCGCGTCAGGGCACGCAGGGCCGGCGCCGGAGTGTCGAAAGGGCCTTCTGGATGAGCGTTAAGGAAAGCCATGCGGCGCCCTTCATCGAGCATCGCGATGCGCTGGCCGGGATCGGTCCGCGCCTGTCCTCGGGCGCGTTCGCCAAGGGCCATGTGCAATTGGCGCGTATGGCCCGTTCTGTCCTGCGCGCGGTTGAAGAGAGCTACTGGATCCCGCCGCGGCTGCGCGACGCAGGGATCACCCATCGTCAGTTCCGAGTGATGAGTGCGTTGCAATCGGGCGCAACGAACAAGCAGATTGCTCGCTCGCTGGGCATCAGCGAGGCGACAGTGAAGTATCACCTTTCGCGACTCTATGCGATCACGGGAACGGAGCGCCGAGGCCAACTTCTTGAAATTTCGTATCAATCATGAATATGTGCCAAAACCTATACTCCTTATCTCGAAGTTAACCGGATTCTCCCCTATCCGCGTGCTTCGAAGCCGATAGCCTTTCGACCGCGACATCCGCTAGGGGGCGAACCGCCGTGCTGCTCTACCTCCTGCGCCGCGCGGCTTCCCTCTTTCTGGTGCTGCTCGGCCTGGCCATTCTGATCTTTGTGATCGCCCGCATCGTGCCGGGAGACCCTGCGCGTATCGCCCTCGGCCCCCTGGCAACAGCGGATCAGGTCGCTGAGTTGCGCCAGGAGATGGGTCTCGATGAGCCGTTCTTCGTTCAGCTCACGACGTATCTGTCGAAACTCAGCCAGGGTGATCTGGGCATGTCCCTTCTGACGTCCCGACCGGTGCTGGACGACATAACGGCCGCTCTGCCGGCCACCCTTGAGCTCGTCCTCTTTACCATCGTGCTGCAGATCGCTCTGTCGATCCCGCTGGGTATTCTGGCCGCAGTCTACCGCAATACGTGGATCGACAATGTCACGCGCGTGGTCTCGCTGGTCGGCGTTGTGACGCCCGGCTTTGTGCTGGCGATCCTGCTACAGCTTGTTGCCGCGCATTATTGGGGTTTTTTCCCGATCACAGGGCGCCTTGACCCTTCGATCGACTTCAGCGCCGATATCACCGGTCTGCTGCTCGTCGATGGTGTGCTGGCGGGCCGGTGGGACGTTGTTGGCGACGCGATCCGCCATCTCTTCCTGCCCTCGATCGCGCTCGCCATGGCGGGGATCGGCCAGGTGATGCGCATTACACGCGCAGCCATGATCGAGGTCGCCAGCCGCGATTTCATCGAAGCCGCCCGTGCCTACGGCATCCCCGAACGTGTTGTGCGCTTTCGCTACATGCTGCGTGTGGCCGCCGTTGCGCCGCTCACGATCCTCGGTCTGGAGTTCGCCTCGCTGATCGGCAATGCCTTCATTGTCGAATTTGTGTTCTCCTGGCCGGGCATCGCCAGCTACGGGGTGCGCACGATCCTGCAGAAAGATCTCAACGCGGTGATCGGTGTAGTTCTTGTCTCGGGGCTCTTCTTCGTGGTCGCGAACCTCGTGATCGACATCGTGCTCGGGGTGCTCGACCCGCGCCACCGCCTGCGCCTGGAGGACCGGAAATGAGCGTGGCCTCTCCCGGCGGGGAACGCGTGCTCACCTCGCGGCAGATGGCGCTCTACCGTTTCACGCGCAACCCCGCGGCGATGGTCGGCGCGGTGATCGTACTCAGCGTGATCCTGGCCGCAATCCTCGCGCCATGGCTTGCGCCATCCCCCGAAAGCGCCGGGAGTTTCGTCGACTTCCGCAACCGTCACGCCCCGCCTTCATGGGACCACCCGATGGGGACCGACAATGTGGGGCGCGACGTCTTCTCCCGCGTGATCTTCGGCTATCGCGTCTCGCTTGGGCTCGTGCTTGGCGTGCTGGGTGTCGCTGTGCCCTTCGGCGTGCTCTTGGGGCTGCTGGCCGGGTATTTCGGGGGATGGACCGAAACCATCATCATGCGGTTCACCGATATCATGCTGGCCCTGCCGCCGCTTGCGATGGCGCTGGCCATCACAGCGGTTCTGTCGCCCAACCTTGTCAATGCGATGATTGCCATCACGCTGCTGTGGTGGACGTGGCACACGCGGCTCATCTACCGGATCGTCAAAGCGCAGATGAACGAGGATTACGTAGAGGCCGCCAAGCTCGCCGGTGCCTCGCACAGCCACATCCTGTTTCGCGAACTTCTGCCCAATTGCATCTCGGCCATCGCGGTCAAGATCTCGCTCGACGCAGGCTTCGTCATCCTCTTCGGCGCGTCGCTGTCGTTTCTCGGCCTTGGCATCCAACCCCCGACGCCGGACCTCGGCACGATGGTCGCAACGGGCGCGGAATACATGCCGGAGATGTGGTGGCAGGCGGTGATGCCGGGCCTGGCGATCCTCTATGCGATCCTGGGTTTCAACCTGCTCGGCGACGGATTGCGCGATATGCTGGACGTCGAGCTTTGACCCCGTTGCTGGATATCCGCGGCCTGACCATCGGCTTCCGCGCCTACGGTCAGTATCGCCAGGTGCTGCACGACGTCTCTATGCATGTCGATCCGGGCGAGCGCGTCTCGCTGATCGGCCAGTCGGGCTCCGGCAAGACGGTGACGATGCGCACCATCATCGGCACTTTGCCGATGCCACCGGGCGAGGTGGAGCGAGGGACGATCCACTACGATGGGCGTTCGCTCCTCGATCTGAGCAAGATGGAGCGCAACAGGCTCAAGGGGGCCGGTATCTCGATCGTGTTGCAGGACCCGATGCTGTAGTTCAATCCCGTGCTCACGATTGGGCGGCAGATGGACGACATCGTGCGCTATGCCGATGTCCGTCTCGGTATCGCGCGCGGTCGGGCCGACCGTCGCGCCCATATCGTCGATACGTTGGCCAAGGTGCAGCTGCCGCAGGGCGCGCGGATCCTGGAGAGCTACCCGGTCATGCTGTCGGGCGGGATGCGGCAGCGCGTTCTGATCGGCATGGCGCTGCTGAACAAGCCGCGGCTCCTCATCGCGGACGAGCCGGGCACCGCCCTCGACGTCACCACGCAGGACGAGATCCTGGCCCTGCTGAACCGGCTTGTCGCCGAAGAGGGGCTTTCGTTGCTGCTGATCACGCACAACCTCGGGGTCGTCCGCGAGATGGCCGACCGGGTGTACGTGATGGAGAAGGGGCGGATTGTCGAAAGCGGACCGCGCGATGCGATCTTCCGCGCTCCCGAACACCCGTACACGACGCGCCTGATGGCGGCGGTTCCGCCGCTCTATGGGCCGGATGTCCAGACCACCGTCAACGCGCATACGGAACGTGATCCCGCGATCTCGGTGCAGGCGGTCTCCAAGGATTTCACGATCCGCGGTGGCCTCTTCAACCAGAAGCGCAGCGATGTCCGCGCCGTCAGTGACGTGTCGCTCGACGTGATGCCCGGCGACATTTACGGGCTCGCGGGCGAAAGCGGATCGGGCAAAACCACTCTGGCCAAGATGGTGCTGGGCCTCGTCGAGCCGAGCCTGGGACGTGTGGTCGTTGACGGTCAGCCCACCAGCGACACTGCGGGCACGACCGCGTTCCGCAAGCGCATCCAGATTGTCTATCAGAACCCCGGTTCGTCGCTGAATCCTCGCCGCACGGTGGCAGATCAGATCGCCGTGCCGCTCAAGTTTACCGGCTATGAGCCGAGCGGAATCCCCCCCCGCATCGCCGAGCTTCTGGAGATGGTCGACCTGCCGCGCGACATGGCCAACATGTATCCCCATGAGCTCTCCGGCGGACAGAAGCAGCGCGTTGCCATTGCCCGGGCGCTGTCCGTGGGTCCGAAGATCCTGGTGCTCGATGAGCCCACTTCGGCGCTCGACGTGCTGGTGCAATCGACGGTGATCGACCTCCTGCACCGGCTGCGGGACGCGTTCGATCTGACCTATCTCTTCATCAGCCACGATCTCTCGCTCATGCGCAATTTCTGCAATCGCGTCGGCGTGATGCTGCGCGGCGAGATCGTCGAGGAAGGGCCGGTGGCCGAGGTCTTCGGTGCGCCTCGGCACGCCTACACCCGCGCGCTTCTCTCCGCGATCCCGGTCACGACGGACGCGGCGGAGGCGCTCAAACCGAAAGTCAGCAAGGAAGAACGCGCGGCGGTGCTCAACCCCACGACCGCGCTGGGAGGAGCTTAATGTTTCGCATTGGCGTAGATGTGGGCGGCACGAATACCGACGCGGTGGTGATGGAGGGCGACACGATCCTGTCGGGCGTGAAGTCTCCCACCACCGAGGACGTCATGAGCGGGGTCGCGGCGAGCATCGTGGATGCGCTGGGGCAATCGGGCGTCCCGGCGGACAAGGTCTCTGCAGTGATGATCGGCACGACACACTTCGTCAATGCGGTGGTGGAGCGGCGGCATCTGGCACGTGTCGCGGCGCTGCGCCTGTGCCTTCCGGCGGCGCAATGCCTGCCGCCGATGGTCGACTGGCCCGATGACATCCGCGAGGCCGTGGGGGGCCGGTTCTGGATGGCCAAGGGCGGGCACGAATTCGACGGGCGCGAGATCAATGCCCTCGACATGGCCGAGCTCGATGCGATCGCTGCCGAAATCGGGGCCGCAGGGATTGAGAGCGTTGCGATCTCGTCAGTTTTTTCGCCGGTCAATGATGCGATGGAACGGCAGGCGATGGAGCAACTGGCCAAGCGGCTCCCCGATGCCGACTTTACCCTGTCGTCCGAGATTGGCCGCCTCGGCATCCTCGAGCGCGAGAATGCTGCGATCATGAACGCATCGCTCCGCGCCCTGTCACGCCGCACGGTCGCAGCCTTCGGCACGGCGCTCGAACAGGTGGGGCTGAGCTGCCCCTACTACATCACGCAAAACGACGGCACCTTGATGAACCGCGACTTCGTGCGGGCCTACCCGGTGCTGACCTTCGCCTCGGGGCCGACCAATTCGATGCGCGGGGCGTCATTCCTCTCGGGCGAGGCGGATGCGATCGTGGTCGACATCGGCGGAACGACGACGGATGTGGGCGCCTTGGTGAAGGGCTTTCCGCGCCAGGCCAGCACCACCGTCGATGTCGGCGGCGTGCGGACGAACTTTCGCATGCCGGACGTCTATTCCATTGCGCTCGGCGGCGGCACCCTGGTCCTTGACGGCGGCGCAACTGTCGGGCCCACGTCGGTCGGCTTCCGCATCCTCGAGGAGGCTCTGGTCTTTGGCGGCACCACCCTGACAACGACCGACGTGGTCACCGCGCTGGGGCTGGCCCAGGTCGGCGATGGTCGCGCGGTGGCGGAGCTGGAGGCCAGCCTCCTTGCAACCGCCAAGGCCCGCATCGACGAGATGATCCTCAACGCGGTGGAGCGGATGCGGGTGTCGCCCGCCCCGATCCCGATTCTCGCTGTGGGTGGCGGCTCTATCCTGATGCCGCAAAAGGTGGGCGACCTTCCAGTCGTCCGGCCCAATCACTTCTCGGTCGCCAACGCGGTGGGCGCGGCCATCGGTCAGATTTCGGGCGAGGTCGACAGGATCTTTTCCCTCGCCGCCACCACGCGGGAGGAGGCATTGGCCGAGGCCCGAAGGGAGGCTACCGAGAAGGCGATCGCCGCCGGAGCCGCACCGGAGAGCATTGAGGTTCTCGATCAGGAAGACGTGCCGCTTGCCTATCTGCCGGGGGACGCCACGCGCATTCGCCTGAAGGTCGTGGGGTCGATGCATGCCTGACACGACGCATCCTCCGCTCCGCGAGGTGACATTGGAAGATCTCGACGCCATCGAGATCGGCGCTGCGATCCTCGGCACGGGCGGCGGCGGCAACCCCTATATCGGCAAGCTTCGCTGCCGCGAGGAGTTGCGCAAAGGTCGGCGCATCCCTGTGATCCCGCTGCATGAGTTGCCCGATGACGCGCTGGTGGTCTCGTTGGGCGGGATTGGGGCGCCGGTTGTCGGCGTCGAGAAGATCGAGCAGGGGGAGGAGTGTCTCCGGGCGCTGCGGGCGGTCGAGGAGGAGGTGGGCGCCAAGGCCGACGCGCTAATCTCCGCCGAGATCGGCGGGGCCAATTCCATGGAGCCGATGCTGACGGCGGCGCAGGCCGGGCTGCCGGTCGTGGATGGCGATGGGATGGGGCGTGCGTTCCCCGAAATGCAAATGATCACATGGTCGATCTACGGTCAGCGCTCGGCTCCGGCTGCGATGGCGGACGAGAAGGGCAACGTGGTCGTCTTTCGTACGACACCCACCGACAAATGGCTGGAGGATCTTGCGCGCGCCAGTGTGGTTGCGATGGGGGCTGCGGCCGGTCTGGCCCAGGCGCCGATGCGCGGCGCGTTCGTGAAGCGCGCGGCGATCCCCGGAACTGTCACCCAGGCGCTGCATCTCGGTCGCGCCGTGATCGATGCAAACGCCCAACACCGAGATCCTGTGCGGGCCGTTATTGATCAGGAGAACGGGCGCCTCTTGATGACGGCCAAGATCGTCGACCTGGAGCGACACCTGAAGGGTGGCTTCGCCGTCGGGCATCTGACACTGGAGGGGTTCGGCGCCGACGAGGGCGACACGGGCCGGATTGACCTGCAGAACGAGTTTCTGGTGTTTCGCCGGAATGACCGCGTCGAGGTCTGTGTGCCCGACCTGATCGTGGTGCTCGATGCCGACACCGGCCACCCGATCACGACCGAGATGCTGCGCTACGGCCAGCGCATCGCTGTCCTGGGACTGCCGTGCCACGCGCTGTTGCGCACGCCTGAGGCGCTTGCGGTCGTTGGCCCCGCCGCCTTTGGCTATCCCGAACTCACCTTCCACCCGATGGACGCCCGCGGGCAGGAGGCCCCAAGATGACCGCAATCACGACGATCACCCACGACGACATGGGCGATATCGCGCTTGGCGGCGCCTTTCTCGGTACCGGCGGCGGGGGCGATCCTTACATCGGTAGGCTGATGGCAGAGCAGGCCATCGCGGCGCATGGCCCCGTGCCTGTCGTTCAGGTCGCGGATCTGGCCGACGATGCACTCGTGATCCCGGTCTGCATGATGGGGGCGCCCACGGTGATGCTCGAAAAGCTGACGCGCGGGGACGAGGCGGTTTCGGCGTTACGCGCGCTGGAGACGGTGCTGGGCCGAGCGGCCGACGCGATCTTCTGCATCGAAGCGGGGGGTCTCAACTCGACCATCCCGATCGCTGTCGCCGCCACGGCCGGCCTGCCGATCGTCGATGCCGACGGGATGGGCCGCGCCTTTCCGGAGCTGCAGATGGTGTCGATGACGATGGCGGGGATTTCCGCCTGCCCGATGACGATGGCCGATGAGAAAGGCAATGCGCTGACGCTTGCGACGGTGGACAATCTCTCGACCGAACGCTTCGCCCGCTCGATCACCACCGACATGGGCGGCGCCGCCTTGATCGCGCTCTACCCGATGACCGGCGCGGAGGCGAAGAAGGGTGCACTGCGCGGGTCTCTCTCGCTGATCCACGCCATAGGCCGGATTGTCCGCGAGGAACGCGCCGCCAACCGAAACTCGGCCGACCGCCTGGCCCGGGATCTCAAAGGGTTTCGCCTTTTTGAGGGGCGTGTCACGGATGTTGACCGCCGCACCACCGGCGGTTTTGCCCGCGGCACGGCCACAATCGAGGGGCTGGAAGCGTGGCAGGGCCGAACGATGCGGCTGCATTTCCAGAACGAGTTTCTCGTGGCCGAGGCGCAGGACGGCACGCCGCTCGCCACGACGCCGGACCTCATCTGCCTGCTCGATCTCGAAACCGGCGTACCGATCACCACCGAAACCATGGCTTACGGCTTTCGCGTGATCGTCTTCGGGCTGCCCTGCGATCCGGCCTGGCGGTCTGATCATGGGCTCGAACTCGTTGGTCCCGGCTACTTTGGCTACGCCCATTCCTACACCCCGATAGAAGACCTCGAACGGTCCTGATCCTCAACCCCCAACACGGAGTATCCCTATGACAAAGCTGAGAAACCTCCTCGTCGGTGCGACCGCGGCGGGCGCCTTGCTGGCCGGGCCGGCCCTGGCGCAGAACGTTGTGACCGTGAACGCGGTGCAGATCTTCGGCACGATCGACCCGGCCAAGATCAACGACTACACGGAGTATATGGCAGGGGTGAACCTCTATGAGGCGCTCACCACGCTGGATGGAGATGGCGCGATCCAGCCCCTTCTGGCTGAGAGCTGGGACGTCTCCGAGGACACGCTCACCTACACGTTCACGTTGAAGGAAGGGGCCACATTTCAGGATGGCTCGCCCGTTGAAGCCAAGGACGTCGTATGGTCGGTTCAGCGCCTGCTGACGATCAACGAAGGACCCTCTTACCTCTTTGAGACGGTCCTGACGCCGGAGAGCGTCACCGCGCTCGACGCGCGGACGGTGCAGTTTCAGCTCTCCGAAGTCTATACGCCGTTCCTGACGAACACGCCGATCCTGTTTGTTGTCAACTCCGATCTGGCGACGGAAAACGCGACCGACGAAGACCCCTGGGCCCAGGACTTCATCGCCAACAATTCCATCGGAGCGGGGGCCTTCATGGTCGACAGCTGGGATCGGGGTGCAGCGATGACGATCAAGGCTTACGAGGGCTACCACCTCGGCTGGGCCGAAGATTCGATCGACGAGGTCCGCTTTGTCGTGACGAACGAGGAGGCCACCGTGAAGGCGCTCGCGGCCAATGGCACATTGTCCATGTCGTCCGACGCTCAGGCGCTGGAAACCTACGAGAGCATTGGTGCGCTCGAGGATTACCGCATCGTCGAGTACCCGACGGCGACGAACTTCTACTTCAAGCTCAACAACCAGCGCCCGCCGACCGATGACGTCAACATCCGCAAGGCGCTGGCCTACGCCACCGATTACGAGACGATCCGCGAGGTGCTCTTGCCCGGCGAGCCGCTGTCCGGCCCGATGCCGCCCGTCTTTGCCGACGCCTATCCCGATGACGTCGAGATGCCCGTCTTTGACCTCGACAAGGCGCGCGAGTACATCTCGCAGTCGTCCTATGCCGGGCAGCCGCTCGACATCGAGATGATGTATGTCGCCGGTCTTGCCTTCGAGGAAGAGATCGCGCTCTTGCAGAAGTCCGTCTATGAGCAGGTGGGGATCAACCTGATCCTGAAGCCCGAGCCATGGAATCGGATGACCGAGCTCGCCGGCACGGTCGACACCACGCCCCATATGAACCAGGTGTTCTACGGCGCCACCTATCCCTCGCCCGACACCTATTTCTTCACCCAGTATCACAGCCGCGCGGCCGGCACCTGGGCGTCCATGGAATGGGTGCTGAACGACGAGGTGGACACGATGATCGACGAGGCGCGGATGACAGGCGATGTTGCAGCGCAGAACGAGATCTACAAGACGCTGCAGCGCAAGCTCGTCGACGATCAGGTGGCCGTCTTCTTGCTCACCCAGCGGTCGCAACAGGCTTTCCACAACTGCCTTGATGGGTTCACCTGGGTGCCGATGCAGAGCTTCGAGTTTAACTTCCACACCATGAAGTGGACCTGTGGCTAACCGCTAATGCCCGCCAAAGGAACGCGGCGTCCGGGCTTTCGGGCGCCGTTTCTTCCCCCTTGAAGACTGCGCCCCCGCGCCCCAACGGCCGGACCCGTGCCGGGGCGTGGCGCCGGAGCGTTGGGCAAGGCGCGCGCCTCGGACGCCGCGCCGCGAAAGCCTCTCGCCGGTGTGCGGGACGGGCGATCTGCGGCGCGCACTGCGACCCGCCAGAGGATCGCGGAGGCGCTGCGTCCCAAGTCATCCCTGGATAGGAGGCGCAGGCGCGGGCTCTCCTAGGTGACCGTGAATTGCCCCATCATGCCGCAATCCTCGTGTTCGAGAATGTGGCAATGGTACATGTAGGGGGTTTCTGCGGGGGCTTCATACT
>JBCCYI010000002.1:0-55543 GCA_039189975.1 Pseudomonadota bacterium | reverse complement strand
GTTGCTACACGACATGGTAGGCAAAAGCGCCGCAATAGGATACTCTTGTGGTATGGCATATCAGTCGACGATCTTTGGGGACGACCCCGGCAGGCTACCGCAGCTGCCCCGCTGGGCCACCTCGGCGCGGGCAGAAACCCTAGAAGATGTGGCGTTTCGGTCCGGCGCGGCCCTGGCCGTGCTCGACCGGCTGGTCACCGATCCCTCCTGCGGGGTGCCGGTGAAACTGGTCGCCAACCGGCGCGCGCTTGGTGCGGCGGCCGCCACCTCGAAACTCGAAGGCCGGTTGGCCCGGGAGGGCGACCTGCGCGACGCATATTGCCTGACGCCGCCGGGGGACGCGCATGGCCCGGATGGCGATCGCCTGGCCTTCTGGCGCGCGGCGGTACGCCAGCCGCCCGGCGAGGCCGGGTGGGCACTGGCGCAGGCGGGCGCGGGCGCAGCGGAGCATGTGGCGGACTGGCTGCACCTGGGGCAGGACCGGGCCCGGACCCATGGGCCACTGGCGGGCTCTGTGACGATCTTGCGGACCGTTCTGGAGACCGACAGCCGGGCGGAACAGCTGGCGTGCGGGCTCTCCGACCTTGTGCTGGCGCGGGCGCTGAGCTGGAAGACCCTGCTGCCCCTGACGGCGCAACGGCTGACAAAGACGGCCCTGCGGGATCTGGCCGCCGGGACGCCGGGGGCGGAGCTGGGGGTTCAGGCGCGGCTGCTGGAGAGCGTCGAGGAGACGATCCGGCAGGCGCGGGACCTGACCCGCCGCGCCGGCATGCTGCGATCCGTGGCTCCGAAACTCCGGGCGAAGGGATCGCGGGCCGCTGTCGATCTGTTTCTGACGGAGGATGCGGTGGCGCCGTCTTTGATGTTGTCGCCGCGCATTCAGGGGACATCGATGTCCATGACCTCCCGGGCCGCGCGCAGGTTCTGCGACCGGCTGGTCGAGCTGGGCGTGGCACGCGAGCTGACGGGGCGGCCGACCTTTCGGCTCTACGGGCTATGAGTCTGGCAGGCGGCTACGGGACCCGGTGTTGCGGCGCGGGTGTGCGATCCGCGGGGGGCGCGCGATGACGACCCCTGCCCGGAACCGGGGGCCGGGGGGCGAGGCGGGTATTGACCGTGAGCTTGAGGATCTGCCGCAGGACTTGCGCTGGCGGGAGTGGATGGGGCGGGTGGAGGCAGTGCTTTTCGCCCGGGCGGCGCCCGTTGGCCCCGAGGATCTGGCGCGTGTGGTGGGGCCGGGGGTGTCGGTCGAGCTGTTGATCGACGATATCCGGGCCGAGCTGGCGGGGCGTCCCTATGAGGTGGTGCAGGTCGCCGGTGGCTGGATGTTGCGGACCAGGGCGCAGTTTGCCGAGGCCATCAAGGCGGCGGCGGATCTTGGCGACCCGTCGCTGGCCTTCACCGAACTGGAGATGGGGGTGCTCTGCGCGATCGCGTATCATCAGCCGATCGACAGGGCCGGTCTGAAGGATCTCTTTGGCAAGGAGATCAGCCGGGATCTGCTGGCGCGGTTGCGCTCCAAGGCGCTGATCGCCAGCGGGCCCAGGGCACCACGGCCGGGCGCGCCGCATACCTTCGTGACGACGGAGACGTTCCTGGCGACGTTCGATCTGCAGAGTCTGCGGGATCTGCCGGAGCTAGAGCTGGGACCGGAAGAGGCCGAGTGATGGGGCGCGCCGGCGCCTGTCTGCGTGCCAGGACTCCGCCGGCTGCTCCGGCAAGGGAACGGCGCCTCGCAGGATGGCGACGGACACTCCGGTCGCGCCGAGCGCAACGGCCCACAGCACGAGGCAGGCGACCCGGGGAGGCGCGAGCGGCGGTCGCGATGAGCGTGGCCACGACGGCGCCAAGGGCGCGGCGCGACACGCCGGGTGCCCGTGGGCAAACGCGGGGCGTGAGCAGCAGGCCGAGCTCACCCAGATGCGCAACCGCTGTGCAGCGTGGGCTCCACGGGCGGATCGCCGTCCGTTTCTGATGCCGACCCCGCAGTGGCCCGCGGGCCACCGCGTTGACTGGCAGGGGTCGTCCGTGCAGCGGCGCAGTTGGGAGGCGCGCCCGTTGCTGCGCAATCTGGAGGTGTTCGTGGCGGCGGCCGAGCTTGGGAGTTTTGCGCGGGCGGGGCGTCAACCGGGGATTACCCGAAGTGCGGGGTCGCGTCGGGTGGGCGACGTCGACGCGCCGCTGGGGGCACGTCCTCTTCTTTCGGAACGCGCCTTGCCCTGACCTCGCGCGGCGGGGCGTTGCCGAGATCGCCCCGATCGGACGCGGTCGCGCGATCCGGTGTGCGTGGGATCTGGGCGTCGGCCCTGCGATGCCGGTGACCTTGCGCGCGGTCTTGCAGGCGGGCGGATGGATTGCACACTCAGATGCGCAGGTCGTCTGCTTTTCGGCGGCGTTCAAACGCGGTGTTCGCGATCTTTGCACCATCTGCGGGCTTTTTGTGGCGGCGCGACAAGGAAGATTCAGGAATTGTCATGTCGTGCATAACACGTTTGAATTTCGTGAATCGTTCGACGTTTGCGACATTCGGGAGCGGCGGGGAACGATCATCCAGCGAGGAGACAGGCATGGCATTCCGGCCTCGAACGGCGCGCGCAGAGGACGCATTGGGGCTCCTCGAACTTTATTTGCATCTCAGTCAGGACAATCACCCAATTTCCGAAACTGCGGCGAGAGAGATCATCGCACAGATCGAGCTTTACCCAAACAGCGCCATTCTGGTTGGGGACGTTGCCGATCGGATCGTGGCCTCCGTCACGATGATTGTCGTTCCGAACCTGACCCGATCCGGCCAGCCTTATGCGATCATCGAGAATGTCGTGACGCATCGGGAGCATCGGCGCAACGGCTACGCTTCGAGCCTGCTGGCGTCCGCGACGGAGCGCGCATGGGCCAGCGGGTGCTACAAGATCATGCTAAGCACCGGCTCGACCTCACCCCGGATACGGGCCTTCTACGAACGCGCCGGTTTTGACCAATCGAGAACGGGCTTTCAAAAACGAAGATTGCCTGCGCGCGTCGAGCAGACCGTCTAGCGCCCCTCGAACGGGAGACCTTATGCCGGAATGGACGGTCCTCTTTTCGGTTCTGGGGGTCTTCTCATTGGGGCACTGGGCCCGGGCGCGCGTTTGGTGCCCGTCTCGCGCATCGCGCTTGGGCGCACGTGATCGGAGAGGCTTGCCGCTGCAATTGGCATAGGTCACGGCGGAGCGTTCTTTGCCGCTGTGTTGCCGCAGGCGCCAAGCTGGATGCCGGTCCTGGCGATCCGGTCGTCGGTGTTTCTGGGCGGGGCGGGGTGGTCTGCGGCCGTGGCACGGGTGCTCTCGTCTCCAAGACCTTAGAACTGCGACCTGAGGGGCAAGGGGGCGCCCGATCGGGGTGCCGGACGTGTCATGGGAGCATTGGGTGTGCGGCTGATTGCTGTGGCATCGTGGGGTGGGACGGGCTGACGCGCCGTTGGAGCATGGCGGGTAGGTACGCGGATCGAGGAGGGTTTTGCGGTGTCGACTGGCGCCCCCGGGGCCTTCGGTGATCAGAGTGATTTTTCGAAGAAAAGGTCTGGGTAGGGGTTGTCGTTGAACCGGTCAATCTCCGTCCAGCCGAGCTTGCGGTAGAGGCCGACGGCCTCGGTCAGCGCGCTGTTGGTGTCGAGACGGAGGGTTCTGATGCCGAGGCCGCGTGCGGCGTCCTCGGCGGCGTCCATCAGGCGGTGCGCCAGACCGAGCCCGCGGGCGGCGGGCGCGACCCACATGCGCTTGATTTCGGCCGGGGCGGCGCCGTTGCCTTTGACGCCCACGCATCCGACCGGCATGTCGTCCAGCCGCGCGATGACAAAGGTCCCGTTGGGGTGCTGCATCTGCGAGAGCTCGGGGCCGCCGGCCTGCTTGGGGTCGAACGGGAGGTCCAGCCGCGCGCTCAGCTCGGCGGCGTAGGCGTTGAGGCAGAATTTCGCGATGTCCGAGGTGTAGTCGGCCTCTTCAAAGACGATGTGTTGGCGCGACAGGGCGACGGTGACGATGTCCATCGCTTCAAGCAGCCTGTTGGCGCTCTTGTGCCGCGCGAGAATGTGCGCGGCGCGTTCGTCGGACAGGGTTTCGTAGATATCGAACTCCTCCCTGCCCTTGCGGGTCAGGGCGGTGATCCGGCTGCGGCGGTCCGCCGGGTTGGGCCGCGTTTCGATCAGGCCCTCGGCCTCGAGGCTTCGGAGCAATCGGCTGAGCAGGCCGGTGTCGAGCTTCAAGAGGGCGCGGAGGTCGGAGAGGTTCTGGTGGCCGAGACCGATGGCATTGAGCACCCGGGCCGCGCCAAGGGGCCTGCCCCGGTTGAGAAAGGAATCCTCAAGGGCGCCGACCTCGACGGCAACGGCGCGGCCAAAGCTTCGGATGCGGGCAATCGGGTCCTGTTCCATTTAGCTGACTTTAGTCAGGTAAATAGCGATCGCAAGGGTTCGTTTCCGGCTGGGCGATGCTCTGTTTGGGTGTGCGAGGGCAAACCACGGTGACGCGGTTGGGCCCGCAGCGGAAGCGTGCGACGCAGGCTACTCTGCCGGAGGCATGTCCTTGGCGGCGTCGGGGATGATCAACCGCTCAGATGGAATTTCGGCGATCGCCGTGATCTCCACCAAGAGCCGCCGGTCATAGAGAGACACAACCTCCATTGTCGTCGTGACCGGGTAGGGCGGTGCAAAGACTTTGGATCGGATCTCTGCGCATTGCAGGAACGCGTCGATGTCGGTTGTGATGTGTTGCAGCGAGAGGATGTCGCTCATCCGCCCGCCGAGATCGCTCAAGCACACGGAGATGTTGTGCAGAACCTGCGTGACCTGCGCGGCCATATCCCCTGCGCCGACGATCTGTCCGTCCGCGTCCAGAGCCACCTGGCCCTTGAGAAAAACGAGCTGTCCGTTTCCCGCGAGAACACTGTGGGAGAACGCGCCGAAGGGCGCCCAGATGCCGGGTGGATTGTAACTCTTGGCCATGAACCATGCTTTCGATCTGTGTTGGGTCGGGTTGCGGTGGAAACGGGTGGGCTGGGGCAGCTCAGGGCGCGTTAGCGGGAATCGCTACGGGGCGAGGCCCGTCCGTCCGCGCGATCTTGGTTCCGCCCGCCCGCGCCGTGCCTCACCTCGGGGTCGTCGCGCGCATTTCGGCGGAGGCGTCTGCATCAGACATCGCGCGGCTGGCATAAGTAAAGGTGCCAAGTGTCCTGAGCTCCGTCGCGGCGCGTTTCATCTCGCCCAAGGCCGCCCGCGCCAACGACCCGCCCGTGCTGATGCGGGTGACCCCGAGCGCGGACAGATCCGCAATTGTGTAATCGGCATCGACCAGACCGACGACGACGTTGAGCGGGCGCTTCACCGCCTCACGGATGGCCTTGACCGTGGCAAGGTCGGCCAGACCCGGCGCATAGAGGACATCCGCGCCGGCCGCCTCGAAGGCCAGCAGGCGCTTGATCGTATCGTCGAGATCCGGGCGACCGCAGACATAATTCTCCGCGCGCGCCGTGATGAGAAAGGGCCGCGACCCGCGCGCATCGACGGCGGCCCGGATGCGCGCTACGGCGTGCTCGAACGGGTAGATGGGATGGGCCGCCTCACCCGTCGCGTCCTCGATGGCGCCGCCGCTGAGGCCGATGTCGATCGCCTGGCGTATGGTCTCCGCGACCGCTTCGGGGGCGTCGCCAAAGCCGTTCTCCAGATCGCCGGACACCGGAAGGGAGGTCGCCTCCACGATGGATTTCGCGTTCTCCATGACCTGTTGCCGGGACAGGGCCTTGCGGGAATCCTTCACCCCGAGCGCGTAGGCGAGACCAGCGCTCGTCGTCGCCAAGGCGGGAAAGCCCAGGCCCTCTAGAATGCGCGCCGAGCCCGCATCCCAGGCGTTCGGCATCACAAAGGTGCGCGCGCTCTTGTGCAGGCGCGCGAAGTGCGCGCCCCTGGACCGCGCACCGGGGTGAGGCTCTGGTGAGGCCGGATGGCGCGCGGCGCGGAGCGCGGGACCGGGGCGGCCTGGGCCGGAGCGCACGTTCGGGGGCCGGGACTGGCCCGATAGCGGTGATTGGCGGGACGCGACAAACATGGCGTCTGCAAGTATGCCCAGCATGATGATCTCCTTTGCGCAAGGCATACGCGCCGAGAGCATAATTCGTGAAACGAATTATATTGCTAAGCCTGATGAGGTTTTCATATGATCCAGACATGAAGCGCGACCTGGAAATTGATCTCTTGCGGTCGTTCGTCGCCGTGGCGGCGCACCGCAATTTCACCAAGGCCGCAAAGGCCATCGGGCGCACGCAATCCGCCGTGAGCCTTCAGATCAAGCGGCTGGAGGAGATCGTCGGCGCTGCGCTCTTTGAACGGACCCGGCAAAGCGTGACGATCACCCCTGCGGGAGAAGCGCTCCTCGTTTTTGCGAGCCGGATCCTTGCCGCGAATGACGAAGCGCTGGCCCATATCCAACAGCCCGACGCCGCCGGGCGTGTCCGTCTGGGCGCCCCGGACGATTACGCGACCTTTCTCTTGCCGCCGATTCTTGCGGAGCTGACCCGAGACCATCCGAGGCTGCAGATCGAGGTTGTCAGCGACAATGCCTCGGACCTGCTGTCGCTCTTGTCCGACGGCGCGCTTGACGTGGTGGTCGCCACCCATCCGGTCAACGCCGTGTCCGGCGAGATTGCCCGCTATGATGCGCTGCATTGGGTGGCCGCGCCCGACTATCTCAACGACCCCGAGGCCACCCTGTCGATGGTCCTGTTTCCGTCGGGCTGCGTCTGCCGCGAGATCGCGCTTGGCGGCTTGCGGGACATTCGCCGGCCGTGGCACGTGGCCTATTCCACCCGCAGCATCGGATTGATGGAGCAAGCCATCCTGCAGAACGCGAGCGTGTCTGTCATGGAGGCGTCCGTCATCCCCAAGACGCTGCGGATCATCGACGGTCTGGACGGGTTTCCGCCGTTGCCGAACGTCGCGATTTGTGTCCACCGCGCCGCCTCCTGCGCGCCGCACACATCCGTCGTGGCGGATCGTGTCCTCAAGAGGCTCTCCGACAGGCGTGCGTGACGGGACGCGGGCCGTGCTGCCGCGCCAGGGCACTCATGCGGGCGCGAGGAGGATGCCGAGGTGTCGGAGCGCCTGGTCAGACTTCCGGGCGCCGTCGGCGGCGGGCGGCTGCGCCAGGCTGCCGATCACGCGCCGGATCTGAAGGTCCCCGATGAGCAGATCGAGATAGAGCCCGACCGCCTCCTCCGTGCGCGCAAACGCAAGCTGCCCGTCGTCTCGCGCGCGCTCCATCACGCGCGCCAGCAGGGGAAAAATCGCGGCGCGCCCCGATTTGGCCAGCGTTGCGCCCAGCTCGCCCGTGCTGTCGGCTGCTGCGGCGCGGTTCAATGCGATGGCGCGGTCTCCGGTCAGGAGGGCGAACAGCTTTGGCCCAAGCGTCGACAGGATCGACAGCGCGTCGTGATCGGTGTCCAACTCGGCCTCGAGGTGGCGCTTCACCTCAGCCGCATTGCGCACCACGAGCGACTGAAACAGACCGCGCTTGTCACCGTACCAATTGTAGAGCGTTTCGTTGGACGCACGGGCGCGCTTGGCGATCGCCAGCATGGAGGCGCCGGCGTATCCTTTGGCCTGAAGGACGTCGTAGGCGGCCGCTTCAATTTCTTCCTGGCGTTTCGAGCGGTTTTCTTCGCGCACGTCCCACTCCTGTCTTGCGCCGTTGCCGTAACATAAAATACGGTTTTACAGCAATGCCGTGTCCGCGAGAGCCGCGGACCTGTGCTCTTAAACCATCCAAGCCAAGGTGTTGGGTGCCATGATCCTCGATCCCAGTCTTACGGCGGCTTACATCTTGGTCGCCACCGCGCTCGCGCTTGCCCCGGGACCAGATGTGCTCTTTGTTGTGGCGAATGGCATGCGGCACAGGGTGCGCGGGGCGGTCGCCTCGGCGCTTGGCATTGGCCTGGGCTCGGTGCTCCATGCCCTGGCCGCGGCGCTGGGGATTTCGGCGGTGATCGCAGCCTCGCCCGTCGCGTTCGACACATTGCGCTACGCCGGGGCGGCCTATCTCGCATACCTTGGGGTCAGGGCGCTGAAGACCTGGTGGTTCTACACGAACGACCTGACGACGGCGGGCGCGGCGGTCGATCATTCGGCCTGGAGCGTCTTCTTGCGGGGCCTGATCACCAATGTGCTCAACCCGAAGGTGGTGGTGTTCTACCTCGCACTCCTGCCGCAATTCGTGCGCGTGGAGCTGGGGCATGTCGGGCTGCAGATCTTCCTTTTGGGATGTATCCACAACGTGATTGGCCTCCTCTATCTGGTGTGTATCGGGCTTGCGGCGGGCAAGGCGTCCGTCTGGTTGGCGCAAACGCAGTTTGGCAGGTGGATGGACGGCATTGCCGGGGTCTTCTTCATCGGTCTTGCCGTTCGGCTCGCCGTGTCGGGGAGGCCGGACCACTAGCCTCGGTCTGCCGCAGCCGGTTCTCCTGAGCCCGCCCTCAGCGGTCTGACGGGGAGACCCACCGGCGGCACAGGGACCCCATGGCCGCCAAGGCCGACGCCGGGATTGGGGGCGGGCAGCGGTGCGGAGATGGGACCCGGACCGTCCTTGTGCCAAGCGATGTCGCCCTTCTGCCAGCAGACTGCGCCTGCGTGCGTGACGCGTGTTCGCCCCTCTTTCTGACGCGGTCGTCCTGCGGGGGCGGCTGATTTTCGCGCGTGTCATCAGCCGTGTGGGCGATCGACGGCAGGTACGACAGGCTGCGCCGCTTGCCTGTCGTGGTCGGAGACCCGGGCGGGACTCTCCCATCCTTCAGGTCCCTTGACAGAAAACGTACATGTGATTACGGGTAGCGAGCCGTATTTGTGTGTACGGTTTTTGCGAGCAAAGGAGCGTGAAATGCGTGTGCTGAGAGCCGTCGCGATGGGCGGTGGCGTGCTGGCCTTGGGTGTTGCCGGGGCGGTTTGCGTGGGGTCCATCCGGACAGAACGGGACATCGCGGCGTTTCAAAGAGAGGTCGCCGCCATCGGGGCGGACAGCCCGATCCCTTTGATCGACGACGCCGCGCTCAAGGCTTTGCCCGACCCGGTTCGACGCTATTTCGCCTTTGCGTTCCCCGACGGCCTTTCGTCCGCGCGCGTTGTGCGCGTGTCGGCGGAGGGCCAGTTCCGCCGTCCTCAAACCGATACGTTCAGCTTCACAACCTCTGAGCAGGTGATCGCGATTGGCGAGCCCGCCCTGATGTTTTCGGCAACCACACCGGTCCTGCCCGGGATCTGGGCCCGCGCCTATGACTACTTCGCCCGGGGCGATATGGAGATGAAGGCCAAGGTGCTGTCGCTCGTAACGGTGGTCGATGAAGCCGACACGCCGGAGCTCAACAGGATCTCCCTGCGCCGTTGGCTCCTGGAAAGCGCTCTCTTTCCGCAGGCGCTTGTGCCGGGTGGTCCGGTCCGATGGGAGGCCATTGACGCCACACGAGCGCGCGCGGTCGTCGAGGCGGGAGGGGAAACGGCCCGCATGGTCGCTCACTTCGACGCGCTTGGCCGGATGACGCAGATGGTGGCCGAAGAGGACGGCGACCTGTCCACCCCGTACCACGGTTCGGGTGAGCATGTGCGGCGATCCGACTACCGGCGTATCGGGGGCGTTATGATCCCCCATGCCTTCGTGATCTCGCGCGCGCGCCAGGGGGAGCTGTTCCCGTTCTTCGATGCCGTCCTCACGGACATCGCCTTTGACTAGGGCGGTGCGGGGCAGGGCCCGCGGCGGGGGGCGCGTAGGGGGCTCGGCGGGAGAGCGGTTCTTGCCCAGCCGCTGGAGGCAGGTGCGGCTAGGGCTGGGGCAGGGTGTGCGCTGGCCATCGTCGCGCGGCACGTGCTTGGGGCGCTTGGCCGGCCGTTCCGGGGACGCGCTCGGCCGAGGGACCCCGGCTGCAGCTATCCGTCGGACGGGTGGCGGCCGAGCGCCCGCTCCATCACGGCGTTCTGGACGTGCAGCAGGTAGGCCTTGGCCCGCGCTGCAGCACAGGAACCGTGCCGCATGGCATCGTCGGACACCTCCTGCCCCCGCGTGACAGGGGGGCATGGCAGGAACACGACCCCTGGCCGGCAGCGATCGAGGCAAGCGGCGCTGATCTGCAGTCGCAAGAGCTGTGCATTTTCGTCGGGCGCCATGTCGCCCGGCCAGCAATCTGTCACGATGACATCGGCGGTCTCCGCGTCGGCGAGGTTTAACGAGAGGGTGGCTCTGCCGTGGTAGGCGTCTTTCGGAAAGGCGTGTTGGGGCAGGCAGACATGCGCCACGTGGATCGGGAGGACCTGCGCGGCTTCGAGCCAGGATTGCGCGATATTGCCGGCGGGCCCAACCATCGCGACGCGGAGCCCGTCCCACGCCCCGCGGTGCGCGAGGACATAGGCGAGATCTCCGAGGATTTCGCAGGGATGGTCGTCCTGCGTGCGCAGGTTCAGCACCGCCGCATCGGCGTGATCCGCAAAGCGCTGGAGCTGCGCAAGGCTCGGGGTGCGTATGCCGAGGAGGTCGAACCAATTGTCCATGTAGCCGGCGAGATCGGCCACGGGCTCGGCCCCGTTGAGGCGCGCCTCGACGCGCACGCAAGTCGCCCCCATCGACAGCGCACCCAGGGCCAGCGCGGTCGGGTTGCGCCACCCCGGAAGCTCCTCGATCCATCCGATGCGCGCCCCGTGCAGCGTTTGCGCCATGCTGCGGTCCTGCCACTGCGCCGCGAGCGTGATGGACCGGAGCGCAAGCGCTTCCAGCGTCGCCCCATCCAGATCGGAGATTGACAGGAAATCCATACGCCCCCTCCCTGCGCCCGCCCGGCGATGGCTCTCTGCCACCGCGGGAGCGCTGCTCTTCCGGCATAGCGGGCCTGGCGGACGTAGAGAACTTGAAAAGCGTTCTTTCACACCGCGTGCTGGACGCGCGCTGGCGGATGGACGGGTGTCTCGTGCTGCAGCCGCCGCTGAACCCCCAGACGCGTCGCCGCCCGAGGGGCGACGGGGAGGCGCGCCAGCCCGTCCATCGGGCTCGGGTCCCTTGGGTCGCGCTGCGCCGGGCGGATGCTCGGCGTATCAGAAAAAGACCCGGACGGCGTAGATCGCGGTGAGGGTCAGGCCGAAGACGGAGACGGCACTGCGCAGGAGGGTCTGGTTGATACGTTTGGCAAAGCGCCCGCCGACATAGCCGCCGACTGCGCTTCCGATCATCATCGTAATGGCTTCGGGCCACGCGATGAGGCCGCTCGCGCCAAAGAGGACGATGCTGAGGAGCATGAAACTGGTCGCCGTGATGTTCTTGATCGCGTTGGCCATGTGGAAATCGCTGAAGCCCAGGAGCTGCCCCAATGCCAGGAGGATGACCCCGACGCCCGCCCCGAAATAGCCGCCGTAGATCGAGACGAGGAACAGCGTGGAATAGACAATGAGCGCGCTTTTGCGGTCCCCGGCGCGCGTCAGCAGAGCGGCCCGCAGGCGATCCCCGAAGATAAAGAGAAGCGTCGCGGCCAGCAGCAGAACCGGGATAAGCGCTTCGAAGAGCGCTGGATCGGACACTATGAGCACGGCCGACCCGATCAGCGCGCCCGCCCCCGAGCAGAGCAGAATGGGAACGAGCTGGCGCCCCACCCGGCGCAGCTCCGGCAGGTAGGCCGGCAGCGCAAAGAGGTTTGCGGGCGACAGCGCGAGGAAGTTCGTGGCGTTGGCCACAACGGGCGGCAGACCAACGGCCATGAGGACAGGAAAGGAAAAGAGCGTTGCCCCTCCGGCCACGGCGTTCCAGGCCCCGGCGACGAGGCCGATCCCGATGAGAAGGGAAATGTCGAAAAGCTCCATGTCCGCCATCCGCCACCGCTTGATGGGAAGACGGTAGAGGCTTAGCTTATTCGAAGAAAACGAAAGTATCAGAACAAAGCATTCGGAAATTGTGAACGCATGGCCCATCCCGAACAGCTCCGATCGTTTCTGACCATTGCCGAGATGGGCAACCTGACGCTTGCATCCGGTCGGCTGAACCGGACGCAATCCGCGGTCAGCGCCCAGATCAAGGCGCTCGAAGAGGATCTGGGTGCCCAGCTTTTCTCGCGGAGCGCGCGAGGGATGAGTTTGAGCCCGCAGGGCGAGCATCTTTTGCCGCATGCGCGTGCGGCGCTGGCGTCGATGGACGGGCTGAGGACGCTCTTTCAGGACCCGCTGCGCGGTGTTGTGCGCGTGGGCATTCCCGATGATTTCGAGGACGGTCGGCTTGAGCGGGTGCTGGTCGATTTCTCGGGCGCGCATCCTGACGTTGAGGTCAACGTCGCGTCGGGCTGTTCGCAAGGCTTCGCCGCCGCTATTGCGCGCAATGCGCTGGATATCGCGGTGGCCTCAGGGCCCGCGTTTCTGGAGGGCGTTCCGCTCTATGAGGAGGCGCTTGTGTGGGCGCGCGGCAAAACCGCGGCGATGGATCCCGATGGGCCGGTGCCCCTGGCTGTCGTGGATCACGGCTGCTGGTTCGGGCGGGTGCCCAAGGACGCGCTGGCGAATGCCGGGAAGGCCTATCGCCTTGCGTTTTCGAGTGGCAGCTTCGCGAGCATCTGTTCGTCTGTGGACGCCGGTCTGGCGGTCTCGATGCTGCCCGAGCGGGTGCTGACGGACGGGATGGTTGCTCTGGGGGAGGCCGACGGGTTTCCCAGGTTGCCGAAGCTGCGGCGGACCATCCTGCGCAACGACGCGGGCGCCGCCCCGATCCTCGATGCGATGAGCGCTGCGTTGCTCGGCCTGGCGGAGACGCCGCGGTGACGTCCGTCTGGTCCTGACAGGCATAGCTTGGCGTCACCCTCGGGCAACGGGCTTTTCCGGGTTATCCCGCAGGGCGGTTCCGGCGCGGCAGGGACGTTTGACCGCTTGGCGCCGTCTCGGCCCGGGGTGAGGCGGCCAGTCGCTGACGCCATCCTCACGGCGTCGTTTCTGGCTGGATTTCGCTGCATATTGGCCTTCGCTGCGCATGGTTTGCCTCTAGGCTACGCGTCATGGTCAGCCATCCAACGAAAAGAGGCCCCCCATGAGATCTGTCGGCATCTTCGTTTTCCCCGGAATTCAGACACTCGACCTTTTCGGTCCGGTGGAGATGCTCGGAGGGTTTTTTGACGCGCTGTCGCTGGTGTTTGTGGGCGAAACGTCCGATCCTATCGTGACCCGGCATGGGCAACGGATCTTGCCCGACAAGACGATAGACGATGGCGATCGCTATGATCTGCTGCTCATTCCGGGCGGCGACAGTGCCCTTGAGGTGCCCAAGCGCCCGGCCGCAATGGCGTGGCTGCGGGCGGCGACGGACAATGCAGAGCTCGTGATGACCGTTTGCACCGGCTCCATCCTGTTGGCGATGACGGGGAAGCTGGACGGTCGGCGGGCCACCACCAACAAGGCGGACTTTCGCGCGACCGTCCCGCTCGGTCCGAACGTGCGTTGGGTAAAAAAGGCGCGTTGGGTGCAGGATGGCAAGTTCTTCACGTCATCGGGCGTGTCTGCGGGCATGGACATGAGCTTGGCCGCTGCCGCGTCGCTTTTCGGGGAGGCCGCGGCGCAGGAAATGGCCGACGGATGCGAGTACGACTGGCACAGAGATCCAGACTGGGATCCGTTTGCAGCGAAGAGCGGGCTGGTGGGCGAATGAAAGACAACGCCCGGTCGATGATGGCGGAAGATCGGCTGGCGGATGCGCTTGCGCGGGCCGTCGTCATGTTGCCTGTTGCGCGGGAGCTGGTCGACCTGGTCCAGGCGCCGCAGTCGGAGGATCGGTATTGGCTGGACAGGGACGTGTGCAGCACTGATGCGCGGGCGGAGGCCGTTCCCCCGCGGCTGGGCGCTGCTCGGCCGGAGGCGACGGCGCTCATCGGCCAACGTCTTGAGTTGATGGAGCAAACGCTGGTCCATGCCCTGGTGTAGCACCGGTTCGGGCGGAGCGCTGAGGCGAACACGACCTGGCAGATCAGCGGCGCAGCCATGGTGTAACTGCGTGCGCTTGCGCATGTTGTCTGGAGCGTCCCGTCGCGCCAACGGACGGTGCCGACGCGGACGCTCTTGCCAGAGTGCCAGCGCGGGTCTCGCGCAGGTCGGCGCCGTGGCCGACGCCGCGGCGCTGTCGGCGGCGGGCAGGGCGGTCCAGCGTTTCGCGAGACGTGTGGCCGGGGATTGCGCGCTTTTGCAGCAGTCGGAGACTGGGTAGCTCCTGCGCGCCACCGTGGGATACAGCCCCGTCTTTGCCGATTTCGCGCGTGCGATCAAAGGGATGAATAGCTCGCGGCGTCGCGTGCCGAGGTGTCGGGGGCGGGGTGCTGGTCGGACAGGACCGTGTCGTTCCACGCCCCGTCAAGCGATGGCCGTGCCTGAGGGGGGCCGCGCGCAGGATTGCCGGCGCCGCGCCTTTCGCAACATCCTTCAAGACCGAGGGCCGCAGAACGGTCATCCCGGACGGGCGCCTCCCATCCCGATGGCGCGAAGCGGAGGCGGGCTGCCGTGTCGTTCGAGATCTGGCTGTCGTTCGTTTTGGCCAGCGCCCTGGTGGTGCTGATCCCGGGGCCGAACATTGTTCTGACTGTGGATTATGCCCTGCGCTATGGCCTGCGGTCCGGACTGGCGACCGTTCCCGGCGTGGCTCTGGGGGCGTTCGTGGCCATGTCGGTGTCCTTGGCGGGGGCGGGCGCCGTTCTGGCGGCGTCGGTGGTCTGGTTCAGCGTGCTGAAGCTCCTTGGTGCGCTGTATCTGCTTTGGCTGGCCTACGCGCTTTGGACGGCGCCCGCGCCGCGGATCGAGGGGGAGGCGGCGCCCGTTGCGGCGCCGATGGGACGGGTGTTCGGGCAGTCGTTCCTCGTCAGTGCTTTGAACCCGAAAGGGCCGGCTTTCTACATCGCCTTTGTTCCCCAATTCGTGGCGGCGGACGGGCCGGTCCTGGCGCAGTTTGCGCTACTGGTTGGCACGTTTCTGGGTGTCGCAACGCTCAACAGCCTGCTGTGGCTCTTGTGTGCGAGCCGCCTGCGCCGCCGTCTTCAAGGGCCAACGATCCGGCGGGTCCTCACGCGCATTGGCGCGGGCTGTCTGGGTGCGGCGGGGCTCTTGGCAATCGACGCGGTCATTTGGGCCAAGTAGCGCCGCACGGCAGGTCGCGACCGTCCTCGTAAGCGCTGGCACGCGAGGCGCTTGCGGGCGCGGGGTGCCAAGCGGCTGAGCCCCCTGCGCGCAGACGAGAAATTATCCTGAATAGAATTCAGATGGTTACGGGGCGCTTGGAGCGGCGGAGCGCGCGCACGTCCTGCCAGAGACGCACGCCTCGTTGACGCAGAGCGCAAACGAGGCTAGAAGTGAGTCGTTCAACATATTGTATAAATTCAGTATACTGAACAAGTGGGGGAAAGGTCAACACCAAATGAGCGGCCGAGGTGCAATACGAATTCTCTCGCTGATCGAGTGGTTGGCGACGCGGGTGGAGCCGGTCTCTTTGACCGATGCGGCCCAAGCCCTGGACATGCCGAAGAGCAGCTGCCTTGGCTTGCTGCGGGCGCTCGTCGATCTGGGTTATGTGGAGCTCACCGATCCGACGCATTATTGCCTGGTCAAACTGCCTGGCGAGTACGTTGCCGGAACGGAAGCCCACGGCACGCTGCTGCGGCGGCTGGCGCCCGTCGTTGAAGAGGCGGTGGACGTCAGCGGGGAATCGGCATTTATCGCGGTGCTGGAGCCGAACTTTAACGTCCGGTATCTCAACAAGCTGAGCCCGCAGCGGGAAATCAGATACGACCGCGATATCACCATACCGCGGCAGGCCAATCAGGTGTCGAGCGGCCTCGTCTTGCTGACCGGGACCACCCAAGACGCCCTCGCCGAGTACGCGGATCGCGCCGAGATTGCGGGCGGGACCTCGCCCTCCGGCGAGGCCCTGATCGCAGAGGTGACAACCACCCGGCATCGTGGATACGCAACGACCCGGCAGGGCGTGGTGGAAGGTGCGGCAGGGGTTTCTGCGCCGATCTTCGACCGGAACGGCACGGTCGTCGCTGCGCTCAACATCGCGGGCCCCGCGCTGCGCATGTCGCGCGACATGGACGGCTTTGTCCGCCATGTGGTCGCGCTTGCGGAAAAGGCATCGCAGGCGCTTGGCGCGCCGGCTCGGAGCAACCCCCAAGAAAAGCAAACCTGAAGACGTCAGCCCGGCCCGCCATGGCCGCGCTGACGCGCCACCACACGGAGGAGACAATGGCAAAATTCATCCCATTCAGATCGCTCACCCTCGCAACACTCGTTGCGCTCGGAGCCCCGGCCGCCGCGGGGGCGTAGAGCTTTCCCGAACGCGGGGTCGAGTTCGTCGCGGGGTATGGCCCCGGGGGCGGGCACGACACGATGCTTCGGACGATGGCGAAGATCCTGTCTGAAGAAGAGCTGATCGACGTGTCGGTGAACGTGGTCAACAAGGAGGGCGGCAGCTCGGCCGTGGCGATGGGCTATCTCAATGGCAAGGCCGGGGATGCCCATTACCTGATGTCGATCACGTCGTCCCACATCACGACCCCGCTCAAGACCGACTTGCCGCTGAACTACGCGAGCTTCACGCCGATCGCGCGCCTTGGGATCGATCCGGAATTGCTCATCGTGAACCCGGCGGGTGACTACGGCTCGCTGGAGGCGATCCTGGCCGCCGACAAGGTGCTGAATGTCGGGGGAACCGCTGTCGGCTCGATCGAGCACATTGTCGCGGTTCAGTTTGGCAAACTGACGGACAAGCAGGTGAACTTTATCCCGTTCGACGGGGATGGCGAAGTCGTGGCCGCGATGCTGTCCAATCAGATCGACTTTGCCATTACCAACCCGGGCCCCGTGTCGGACTTTGTCGAGACCGGACAATTGGCGGCGCTGGCGATCTCCACGACCGAGCGCCTGCCCAACCTGCCGGATGTGCCTACGTTTCTCGAACAGGGCATCGACATCACGCTCAGTCTCTATCGTGGGGTGACGGCCCCCGCGGACATCAGCGATGCGGAAAAAGCCTACCTGATGGACCTGATGGCCGCGCTTGACGGCAACGCGGCCTGGCAGAGCCAGTATCTGGAGCCGAACTCCGTCGTGCCCGGTCTGCTGACCGGTGCGGCGTTCGAGGCCTATCTCGCGTCCACCGAAGAGATCTATCGCGAGACGCTCAAAGACCTCGGCCTGATCAACTAGCCCCAAGCCCAGGAGCGCCCTGATGAAGTATTCAGAAGTCATCCTTCTTGTCGGCCTTGCGATCTTTGCCGGGGTGCTCCTCAAGGACAGCTTTTCGTTGTCCTATGCGTCCGACGGCGGCTTTGGACCCGGGTTCATTCCCAGGAACTTTGCCGTCGCCACGATCCTGCTCGCCGGTCTGCTGATCTATCAGGCGTACCGGGAACATCGGGGGGAACATCGGGGGGAGCTGCGGCGGGAGCTTCGGCGGACCGCGACCGCGGAGCCCGCGGGAGACGCCGGCGCGTCACCCGCGTTGCGCCAGCTTGTTCCGCCGGCGGTGACCATTCTGCTGCTCTTTGGCGCGACCTACCTCATGGAGTTCGGGTCGGTCCTCGCCCCGCTTGGGGTCACGATCACCATCGTCTCGGCTGTCTTTCTGAACCACAGCTGGGTCAAGGCAGCGGCTCTGTCCGTCGCCACGCTGGCGGTCATCTACGCGATCTTCAGCCTCTGGCTGAACATCCCGGTCCTCTGAGAGATCCGATATGCTTGATGCTTTGAACAGCTTGGCGGGCGGTTTCGCCGATGTGCTCACCGTCTATAACGTCCTCCTGATTTTTGCCGCCGGTCTGATCGGGACCGTCGTGGGCGCCTTGCCGGGGCTCGGCCCCTCCGCCGGGATCGCGCTGATGCTGCCCCTCACGTTCGGGATGCCGCATATCTCGGGGCTGTGCCTGCTGACGGGGGTCTACATGGGGACGATGTACGGCGGGCGGATCACGTCGATCCTGATCAACACCCCCGGCGATGCCCCTGCCATCATCACCGCGATGGATGGCTACCCGCTGATGCAGCAGGGCAAGGGGGGGCTGGCGCTGGGGATATCGGCCGTGTCCTCCTTTGTGGGGGGGCTCTTTGGGCTGGCCGTCCTGATCTTTTTTGCCCCGGTGGTGTCATCCTACGCGATCTACCTCGGTGCGCCGGAGTACTTCCTGCTGATGGCGGTGGGGCTGTCCACGATCATCCTGCTGGCGGGCGACAACATCCTCAAGGCGCTGATGGCGACCTGCTTCGGCATCCTGATCGGCACGATTGGCGCGGATTACGTCTCCGGCCAGATGCGCTTTATCTACACGATCGAGCTGATCGAAGGCATCGACTTCGTGGCGATCATCATCGGCCTCTACGGGCTGGGCGAGGTCTTTTACAACCTTGAGCAGCGCAAGGTGATGAACCTCGGCAAGCCGAGCTTCAACCTGAGCGAATACATCCCGTCGCGGGCGGCGCTGCGGGAAAGTGCCGCTCCGACGCTGCGCGGCTCGATCCTGGGGACCGTCATCGGGATTGTTCCCGGGGCAGGCGCCACAGTCGCGACCTTCCTTGATTACACGATGGAGAAACGGCTCTCGAAATCGCCGGAGAGGTTCGGGAAAGGGGGAATCGCGGGGCTGGCCGGGCCGGAGGCCACGAACAACGCCTCTGTTCCCGGCTCGCTGATCCCGCTTCTGACGCTGGGCATCCCGGGGTTCGGCGGGACAGCGATCATGCTCGGCGCGCTGATCATGTTCGGTTTGCAGCCCGGCCCCCTGCTGATGGTCAATTCCGGAGACATCGTCTGGGCGACGATTGCGGGGCTGGTTTTGGCGAACCTCTTCCTGCTGTTGTCCAACGTGCTGATGATCCCGCTCTTCGTGAACCTGCTGCGCGCCATTCAGGGCAACCTGGCATCCGTGGTGATCGCGCTTTGCATCGTCGGCGCGTTTTCCCTTAGCTATTCGTCCTTCAACATCTGGATTGCGCTGATCTTCGGCGTCGTCGGCTACCTGATGAAGAAGAACGGCTATCCCACGGGGCCCTTCATCCTGGCCATCGTGCTGGGGCCGCTGGCCGAGAATTACTTTCGCCGGGCGGTCATGATGGGCCAGGGCGATGTCGGGATCTTCCTGGAGCGCCCCATTTCGCTGAGCCTGATCATCATCATGGGTCTGATCCTCGTGGGCACGTTCTTTGCCAAAAGGCGGATGAACGCGCGCCGCGCGCAGTCGTAATCGGGGGGACGCTGGGATGACGCGCTGGACGAGACAGGACTTTCAGCCCGAGGCGCCGGGTGCGCTGAACGGGATCAGGGTCGTCGACTTGTCCCGCCTCGTCGCGGGCAACATGACGACCCTGCAACTGGCGGACTTCGGGGCCGATGTCGTCAAGGTCGAGCCGCTGCCCGCGGGCGACCCGCTGCGCGCCTGGACGCAAGATGGTCATTCGACGTTCTGGACGGTCTACGGGCGCAACAAGCGGAGCCTTGGTCTGGATTTTCGCTCGGACGGCGCGTTGGAGGTTCTCCGGGCGCTGATCAGCGGGGCTGATGTCCTCGTCGAAGGGTTCAGGCCGGGCACGATGGAAGACATGGGGCTGGGCGCGGAGGCGCTCGACCGTCTCAACCCGCGGCTGGTCACGCTGCACATCTCCGGGTTTGGCCAGGACGGGCCCTACAGCCCTCGCCCTGGCTTTGGCACGTTGGTCGAGGCGATGTCGGGCTTTGCCCATCGCAACGGCGAGATGGGGGGCGGCCCGCTCCTGCCCCCTCTCGCGCTGGCCGACATGGTCTCGGGCGTCTACGGGAGCAGCGCCGTCATGATGGCGCTGTGGGCGCGGGAAAAGACGGGCAAGGGCCAATCCATTGACCTGTCGCTGCTTGAGGCGATGGTTTCGGTGCTGGGCCCGGAGGCGTTGGACTACACGCTCACGCAAACGCCCAAGCCGCGGGTCGGCAACGGCTCAAACACGTCGTGCCCGCGCAACATCTACCTGACGAAGGACGGACACCACATCGCTATTTCCGCGTCCGTGCAACGCACCGCCGAGCGTCTGTTCCGGGTCATCGGCCGGGACGACATGAACGCAGACCCCAGGTATGCCACCAACGAGGAACGGGTGAAGCGCCGCGCCGAGGTGGACAGCATCGTCGGCGCATGGATCGGCGCGCGCAGCCGCGAAGAGGTTCTTTCGACGTTTGAAGCCGATGGGGTGACGGCGGCGCCTCTCTACTCCGCTGCCGACATCGCGGATGACGCACATTTCACGCAACGCGGCGTGTGCGTCGAGGTGCCGGACGACGCGCTGGGTCGGGTGGCGATGCATGCGCCTCTCCCTCGTATGTCGTTGACACCCGGAGCGCTGCGACGTCCGGCGCCGACCATCGGGCAGCACTCCGCAGAGGTGCTTGCCGAGGCGGGACTTGCTCCGACGCGGATCGAGGCGCTTTGCGCGAGCGGGGTCATCGCCCCTGGCGCGGCGCAATGAAGCAACCCGATGTCCATGCCTGGCGGAGCCTGCTCTATGTACCTGGCAACAATACCCGTTTCCTAGACAAGGCACAGACCAGAGGGGCAGACGCGCTGATCCTCGATCTGGAGGACAGTGTGCCGCTGGATCAAAAAACCCAAGCCCGCGCCCTGGTCTCGGAGCGCATCGGCGGCCTATCGGCCGGGCCGTCTGCCATTACGGTCCGGATCAACGGCGACATGCGGACGACCGTCAAGGACGTCGAGGCTGTGGTGCAGCCGGGTCTCGCAGCGATCCTGATCGCGAAATGTGAGACGGCGGAGCGGGCGAGGGTCGTGTCCGAAATCCTGTCGGACGTCGAAGCAGAGCGTGGACTGCCCGTCGGCGCGATCGCAACGATCGCCCTGATCGAAACGCCGGGCGGGTTGTTCGAGGCGCGCGACGTTGCCCATGCGGATGCGCGGTTGCGCGGTTTGATCCTCGGCAGTGAAGATTTCGCGACGGCCAATGGCATGGACGCGGGGCAAGACACCCTGGCGCTGGCCAAGCAGCAGATCGTCATGGCCGCGCGGGCGGCGCATCTCGCACCGCTCGGATTGATGGACTCGATTGCGGATTATACGAGCGACGGGCTGGAGGCGCTGGCGCGACAGTCGAAGCGGTTTGGCTTCAGCGGTGCGACGTGTGTGCATCCGGGTGTCGTGGACGCGCTCAACCGCGGCTTTCGCCCGACCGACGCCGAGATCGCGGCGGCCAAACGGCTGATCGCGACACTGGCGCACGCGGAGAAAGACGGCCGCGGCGCCGCGCATCTAGATGGCCGGATGATTGACGCGCCGTTGCTGAAACGCGCGCAAAACACGCTCCGCCAGGCGGGCCAGCAGGAGGGCTAGCCGGGCCAGAACCTTGCCCTGCGGCCGCTGTATCGCGCGGCCCGGACGACCGCGTTCTTCGCGAAGGCGGCACGCCTGCACAGGCTAGGGCGTGGGCTGTGACGCAAGATCCCGCGCCGCTTGTTCAAACCACGCCACTGTGCGCGCGTGATGCGGCGCGCCCCAGCGCTCGATGAATTTCTGTGTGTGAAAATCGGATTGGTCGTTCAACGCCGTGAGCCGGTCTTGCACATATTGCGGTGTCAGCGGAATGTTGCATTTGACAGTGATGCAATGCTTCCACTCTTCGTATGTGGTTGGAACGAACGACATAGGGGCATCACCTTTCCTGTGGGGCGCGACTGAGGAGATATTGCTTTAGGACAATCAGCAACGGTATTTCGACGAGCATGCCCGTCACGATCACGGCGAATACCAAGGGATTGTCCGGAATTGCCGCCGCGATAAGGACGAGCATTAACGGCGCATTTCGCGCAGCCATTGTCATGGAGAGAAGGGCCCGCTGCGGATAGTCGAATCTGCAAAACCGGGAGATCACTGCGCCGACGAGCGAGGTTGCCGCGAAAAAGAGGCACACCGCGACGGCGACGAGAGCCAATACGATGAGATCGCCCCTGAGCTCGCCAATATGCGCTGCAAAGATCTGAAAGACGAGCGCCGCGAGGACAAAGGGAATACACCGCCCTGTCCACGAAAGCACAATGTCCATTTGGTGGGGCGGAGCGCACTTTTCCAAAGCAAACCGAAGCGCTTGGGCGGCAAGGAGTGGCAGGAAAAACCACTGGATCAGCACATCCGTCAGGGCCGTATCCGTGAAGAGGTCCGTCTTTTCTGCGATCAGCCACAGCCAGATCGGGAATAGCAGGAGCTGCGTGACAATATTGATGGGGATGAGCGCCGCGCCAAGGTCCGTGTCGCCGCGTGCCAAACGGGTAAAGCCGAGAAACCAATCGGTACACGGCGCGAGAAAGTAGATCATCAGACCCACAAAGAGGAGGGGCTCGACTGGCAGAAAGAGGCTTGCGATGGAAAAGGCGATCAGAGGGATGAGACAGAAATTCGCGATCCAGGCGATCGCGAGGAACCTTGTGTTGCGATAGGCTTTGAAAATGGATGCAAGCCTGACTTCGAACAGAAGCAGGACGATCATTATGAGCAGGGTTGTCTCGATGCCCTCGGAAAAGAACTCGGCCCCGGAGGGCGCAGACAGCCCCACAAGTGCTCCGAGCAGCATGGCGACGACAATGAGAGACGCGGTGCCAAACGGAGCCGGAGGAGCGTCTCCGTCCAATCCCAGAGCAGGATCTTTTGCCGTCATCGCGTTACTCCTGCCCGGCGCTCAACACAGGCACTTGTCGTCGTCGCAACATGCGAGATCGTCCAGAAACATGTTGTTGGCGTAATAGATCTCCAGGACCTCCGTATCGGCGCCCATGCGGGCCGCGATGGCCCGCGCGACGACAGCGAAGCGCTGGCGAAACTTGTAAATGAAACAGAAAAGGTGGCCCTGATGCGAGACTTCGGGGCCCACAAGGAAAAGGCCCGGCATGGCGGTGGATTCGTCTTGCGGGGATAAGCGCGGCACGCCGTCCTCGGTATAGTCGAACCAATCCGACACGCGTTTCGTCCCCCCCAGAAAGCCGGTGGCCAGGACGGGAGGGCCGTCGGAGAGCCAGGATCGCCCGTCCCCTGCCAGGATGTGAATGCCACCCTCGTCCGGCTCCAAGGCGATCACGTCCGCATCGGGGATGAGCGTAAGGGACAGGTGCTTGCGGACCGCGTCCAGACGCTGCTGGGTGTAGGGCGAAAGGCTTCGGCTCGGGTCTTTGTCGCGCTCCAGCCAGGGTGCGCCCCGGTCGAGCACGATCACGTCCTTGCCCTGCTGCGCCAGGCCGATGGCAGCGTCGATCCCGCTTTCGTACCCGCCGATGACATAGACTTCGTCGCCGGCGACCTCGCGCCAGCTCCGAAAGGTCCCGTAGTGGCGGCCGAGCGCGGCACCGGGCAGGCCCGCATCCGACGGAGCGCCAAAGTGACCGCAGGCCCAGATCACGAAGTCCGCGGTGACACGGCCGCGCGATGTCTGGAGGGTGAAGCCATTGTCGATGGGCTCAAGGGACAGGACCTCCAGGCCGCATTGTACGTGGACGCCGAACATTTCCGCGGCCTGCCGCAGGTAATGCGCATAGGCGATCCCGTCGGGGTGCTCACTGCTCAGGGACCAGCCGGGGGAGCTGTCGAAGCTGATCGCGTTCAGATCGGTCATGCCGAAGACGTTGCCGGGGAAGGACGGGGTCAGCAGCCGGGTTTCGGAGGGCCACTCGAGGAATGCTTGCCCGATTGTGCCGCGCTCCAGCACCCAGACATCGGGGATTTGCAGATCCCTCAAGACGCGCGCGACGCCGAGTCCGGCCGGTCCGGCCCCCACGATGGCGACGCTGAGATGGTCTGGAACGCCAATGTCCCCTTCATAAATCATGCGGTGCGTGTGTCCTGTGTTGCAGCTTTCGAAGCGGCTCTGATCGACGTGCTTTGGAGGGCTGGGGCGGCTCGCCCGGGCGCTGCGATCGCGTCGGTCACCTGCGGCTCCGGGGCAGGGGCGTCATGGGCCTGTCCGTCGTAACTCTGTTGGTTGCCTGTGTCGCCTGAGCGGTATGTTATATTGTAACGCAAGATTCAAGCGCGAGTTTTCCGGGCTGGCGCGCTGTCCTCCACGCGTCCGTCGCGTCCGGCGCCGGGTGCGCGTTCCACCAAAGCCGGCCAAAGGGTCCGCAGCGGCGGCGTCAGCGCCTGTTACGCGAGCTTGGGCTTGTGATCCCGGGCCGCGATGGCCCACATCGCGGCGACGATCATCAGCGTCGAGAGGTAGAAGGCCCCTTCGGGCACGATGTGGAACAGCGCATAATCCGCGATCACCGCAAAGATCAGCGAGAGGTATTCAAACGGCGCCAGCTTCGAGACTTCGCTGTGCTGCAACGCCAGCGTCATCATGATGTGGGCGACACCGCCCGCGATGCCCGCGCCGCAGAGATAGGCCAAGTGCGTTGGACTGGGCAGAACCCAGCCCCAGACGAGTGTTGCCGCCCCCGCGACGGAGCAGGTCAGGGCGAAGTAGAACGCAATGGCCCCTGCGTTTTCCGTCTGCGCGAGACTGCGGATCTGAATTTTGGCGCCCGCCGTGAAGGCCGCCATGATCAGAGCCAGGGCGACTCCGATCAGATAGCCGTCGTCCAGCTGGGTCGCCGTGAGCTTGGGGACGACCAGCACCAGCATGCCCAGAAAGCCGAGCCCCACGGCAAACCACCGCAGGCCGGTCACGACTTCGCCCAGGTACGACCGGGCCAGAACGACAGCCATCAACGGCGCCAGGTAGCCAAGGATCGAGGCATGCGCCAAGGGCAGATACCTGAGCGAGGCGAACGACGCGAAAAGCGCGATGCAGCCCATGGCGCAGCGCAGCACGTGACCCAGCGGGCGCTGTGTGCGCAGGCCGCCCGGAAACTCCCGGGTCCACATCAAGAAGAGGACAAGCGGGAGCAGCGCCACGGCGCTGCGGAAAAACACGACCTGGCCCAGCGGGATCTCCTCGGCCAGGAGCTTTACGAACACGACCATCACCGTGAAGAAGAAGGTCGCGCCGATGCGCAGGAGGATGCCGGCGGCGTCCACGCGGCTAGGCCGTGTCCTGCGCGGCCACCAGATCGCGCAGGCGGTCGCCGACGAGGTTGATCGCAAGGACCGACAGCAGCACCGCCAGCCCCGGAAAGATCATGATATGCGGCGCGGTTTGCATGTAGGGTTTTCCATCCAGCAGCATCGCGCCCCATTCGGCGGTGGGCGGTTGCACGCCAAAGCCCAGAAAACTGAGGCTTGAGACGGACAGGATCGTGCGCGACCACGTGTTCGTCCACAAAACCAGGAGCGATGGAATGACATTTGGCAGGATGTGCCGCCAGAGGATGAGCATGGCCGAAACCCCGTTCAGCCGCGCCTGAATGACAAAGTCACGCGCATCGAGCCCATGGGCGAGGCTGCGCGCGAGCCTGGCGAACTTCATCCAGCTCACGATGGAGAGCGCGATGACAAGGTTCGTCGTCGATGGCCCGAAGACTCCGGCGAAGGCAACGGCGGCGATAAGCTCGGGAAAGGCGAAGAAGCTGTCGGTTGTGCGCATCAGGGCAAAGTCACCCAATCGCCCGGACCGCGCCGCCGAGAGGCCCACGATCGTCCCCACGATCAAACCGACCGTGGCGATGACAAGCGAAAGCCCCAGCGACCAGACCATGCCGTACATCAGCCGCGTGCCAATGTCCCGGCCGAGCTGATCCGTTCCGAACCAGTGGGCCGCGCTTGGCGGGGAGAGGCGATCGAGAAAATCGGCCTGGGTCGGTGCATAGGGCGTGAGCCACAGGGCCAGCCCGAGGAGCCCCGCGAGCGCTGCAAGCGTCAGCGCCAGCCGCAGGGCGAACCGCGCGAGAGGATCCCTGGCCGGAGCCGGTGCGCCGAACGGGACATCCGTCATGGGCGCCCCGCGATCCTGCGCGTGCGCGGGTCTGACATCGCCTGCAGCAGTTCTATGGTGGTGTTGATGATGACGTAGGTGGCGGCAAAGAACATCACCAGAAACATCATCATTGGCAGGTCGCGCGACAGGACAGAGCCCGCCAGGAGCGATCCCAGGCCGGATCGGGCAAAGGTCAGCTCGACGATGACGGTGCCCTCCAGCAGCGCGGCGAGATCGAGACCGATCATCGTCAGCGCCGGGGCGCGCGCGTGGGGCACGACATGCGCAAAGAAGATCTCGCGTTCTGAGATGCCGCGCAGGCGCAGCGTCTCGATAAAGGGCTGCGCGTAGGCGTCCAGCAGGAAGCTGCGCAGGAGCCGCGTTTGGGAGGCCATGACCCAGAGCGCCAGCGTCAGGGCGGGCAACACCATGTGGGCCAAGGTGCCTTCGCCGTAGGCCGGCAACCACCCCAGATGCACCGAGACGCCCAGGATCAGCAGCAGCGCCAGCCAGTAGTTCGGCATCGCAGCCCCGATGGAGGCCACGAAGACCGCGACCGTGTCGACCCACGTGCCCGGGTTGCGCACCGCAAGGCCTGCCAGGACGAAGGCGCCCCCGAGGCCGAGCGTCAACGCCGAGAGGGTCAGCGAGAGGGTTTCGCCCAAACTTCCCAGAAAGATGTCCCAAACCGGGACGCCGGACGTGTAGGAGGTGCCAAAGTCCCCCCGCAGGATGCCGGACATCCAATGGAGGTACTGCACCGCGAAGGGGGCATCGAGGTTGAATTCCGCCCGGATGTCCTGGAGCAGGTCGGGCGAAAAGGTCATGACTTCGGGAAACCGGGCATGCGCGATGATCGTCGCTTTGTCGCCCGGCGCGACGTGGTTGAGCGTGAACGTGATGAGGCTGATGCCGAGTAGGACGACGACGAGGCCTATCAGGCGCAGAGCTGTCGGGCTCATTCCGCGGCCTCCACGCCGCGCAATGCGCCCAAGGCGCGTGCGGCGGAAATGAGATCGCGCGCGTAGGGGCTTGCGGGCGCGGCGAAGAATGCCTCGCAGGTCTGGTAGGTCTCGACTTGCCCGCCCCTCAGCACGAGGATCTGGTCGGCGTAGCTCTCGGCAAAGCCGATGTCGTGGGTGACGACGATACAGGTGGCGCGCGTGGTCCGGCGGAGCACATCCATGCGATAGGCGATCTTTTTCTGGACGAGTGCATCGAGCGCGCTGAGAGGCTCGTCGAAGAACAACAGGTCCGGCTGGGCGATCAGCGCGCGCGCCAAACAGGCCCGCTGCGCCTGTCCGAGGGAGACCTGCCCCGGCAGACGGTCGTAGAACTCGGGGCCCAACTCGACCTGTGCGAGTGCCGCCATCACGGCGGCCCTGAGCTCCGGCGCGGCGCGCTCCTGGCGATGGAGGCTTTCGGCGATGGAGGCCCCGAGGCTCAGCCTCGGATTGAGCGCGGCGAGCGGATCCTGCATGACCCAACGGGTTTTGGGCAAGCCGATCTTGGCGGACATTTCACCGGTCACATCAATTCCGGCGGGGGCAAACTGAAAACGCTTGCACGTTGCGGGCATAAGACCCTGGAGCGCCTTGAGCAGCGTCGACTTCCCCGATCCGCTTTCCCCGATGATGCAGAGCACGTCACCCCGCTGCACAGAGAAGGAAATGTCCTGCAAGAGGGCCGTTGTCCCGATCCGCACGGAGAGACTGTCGAGCGACAGGATCGGGTCAGGCCGGGGCACGGTCGGCCTCCGCGGGGGCAATGTGCCAATGCCGATGGGCCACCAGCTCGCGGGCGTAGGCTGTGCGTGGGTGCACCAGCACCTTTTGCGCCTGCCCGGCTTCGATGATGTGCCCATTCTTCATGATCAGGATCTGTTCCGCGTAGCGCGCGGCCACGGCCAGGTCATGGGTCACCATCACGACGGCGATCCCTCTTTCGCGCGCAACGCGCTGAACCTCCCGGAGAACTTGGGCCGCAATGAGCGGATCGAGGGCCGACGTCGGCTCGTCCAGGATCAGGAGCGAGGGATGCGCGAGCAACGCCATCGCCAGCAGCAGCCGCTGTTGCATCCCGCGGCTCCATTCATGGGGAAACCGGACACCGGGATCTGGAAGGGACAGGCTTGCAAAGAGCTCCGCGCGGCTCTCGTGTGTGCCCTTGATGCGGCGGGCAAGCTGCGCCACCTGCCAGCCGAGCCGGCGGAGCGGGTCAAACCCGTGCGCCGGGCTCTGCGGCACGAAACTCATCGCGTCATGGCGAAACGGCGCGCGATCGGACAGGCGATGGTGGGATCCGCAAAAGTGCAGGTCACCGGCTGTCGGTCGTGCGGGGCGCTTGAGGCCCATGATGGCGCGCAGCACGGTCGACTTTCCCGCCCCTGATCCGCCGACAATGGCGAGCCATTCGGAGGGTGCGACCTCGAAGCTGACATCGCGCAGAAGGACCCGCCCGCCGATTTCGGCGGACAGGCCCTTGAGTTGGAGCAGGGGCTCGCGTCTATTCGGCAATCGCGAGATCCGGCGTCGCCAGATAGGTTTCGGCGGGATGGATGCGATACCCTTCGACCTTGCCATTGCCCACCGAGACCTGGGTTTTGTGAAAGAGCGGGATCAGCGGGAGGTCTGCGTTCAGAATGGCCTGGACCTCGGCGTAGATCGGCTGGCGTGTCTCTGTGTCAAAGAGGCTGCGGCCCTGTTCGAGCAGCGCATCGAGCTTTGGATTGGAATATCCGCCGACGTTGTAGGACCCGCCTGTCGCCGCAAGAGTGCTGGGGAAATAGTCGGGGTCGCCCTGTGGCGCGGTGCCCCAGGCCTGCAGATGCATGTCGATCTCACCGGCTTGCAGGGCCTCGTTGTTGGCCCCCCATTCGCCCATCGCGATCTCGACGCTCAGGCCGATCTGGTCCAGCATCACCTGGCTGATCTCCAACGACGGGCGCAGCGCCGCGCGCCCTTCATAGCTGCGCATCGTCAGGACGATGTCCTCGCCATCGAGCTCTCGGATACCGTTGCCATCGGTGTCGACGATGCCTGCGTCATCCAGCATCGCCATGGCTTTGGCCGGATCGTACGGCAAGCTGAGGTCGGTATTGGTCCAGGACTTCATATTGGCCGGGAAGATGCCCTGGGCCGCCTGACCCCCGACCCCCACAAGCGACGCCGCAACCATCGTGTCGCGGTCCAGCGCCAGCGACAGCGCCGCGCGCAGTGTGTCGTTGGCGAGCGGGCCCTCTGCCATATTCACTTGAATGAAGAAGAGGCGGCCGGTCGGGGCGGAAAAGAGCTGCGCTCCGCCCTCTTCCTTCAGTCGGGCAAATTCCGGTTCGGGAAAATGCGTGACGAGATCCACATCGCCGGCCTGCAGAGCGAGCGCGGCCACGGCGGAATCGCTGATCGCGTCGATCACCAACCGGTCGAGCTTTGGCGCGCCGCCCCAATAGTCCGGAAAGCCAACCACTTGATACGTTTTGTCCGTCTCCGCCCTATCGAAGACGAACGGGCCGGTGCCGATGATCGGCATGTCACCGGTTCCCTCTTTCAAAACGGTCGCCGAGGGCTCTGTCAGGGACCACAGAAACGCCGAATTGGGCGCCTCTGTCCGGAAGATCAATGTCTGCGGGTCAACGACCTCGATCTCCGCGATGCCCAGGAGATTGACCAGGCGCGGATTGTGGCCCGGATGGCCTTCTTCGCTGAGCTTGGCGAACGAGTCCTTGACGGATTGGGCCGTCATCACCGTCCCGTCGTGAAAGCGTACGCCGTCGCGCAAGGTGATTTTCCACTCCGTTTCGGACATGTTCTCAAACGACGTCGCAAGCCGCGGCACCATGTTCATCTCGTAGTCGAGTCCGATCAGGGTCTCGGAGACACCCGCGCGCTGCGCCAGCCAGCCGTTCTGCCGGGCCCGCGGATCGGGTACGGTGCTGGTGGGCCCAAAGCCCGACGCGATGATGATTTCATTGCCGTCGGCCTGGGCCCCGGCCCAGGGCATCGCCAGTGCGGCAGCCAAAACGCCGACAAAGGTCAGGGGTTTTGCCGATGGCGGAAAGGTTGGTCTAGGCATGTGGTGGGCCCTCATCGGTTGTCTTTGCGGAAGGGTTCGAAGCATCGTGTGAAGCGCGCGCCGCTCTGATCCGGGCCAACGTCCCTGGGAGAATTTGGGCGGGAAAGCAATGGGGTAACGGCGTCTTTCATGACTGGGGTTGGGCGCTGAGCTGCTGTGGGATGGCGGCTGGGCGGGGCGCCCGCCGGTGGCTGTCTGGCTCATGCAACCTACGCAGTTGCAAAACGAATGCAACTCCAATCCTTTTTTTCGGCTGGACAGTAGAGACCGCGCGCCTGGGGGCGCGAGAGAACCGATCCTGACGTGTGCGGAAGATGCTGAGCCCCGTTCGCGGCGCGCGTCGCGCCCGATGGGCGCGCCACGCCAGTCAGGCGAAGACCCGACGGCCGGAGGGGCTGGGCGATGGCGCGACCGGCGGAGTGATGCCGGCGGTCAGATGGATCAGCCGAGCGGGGCGCGCGAGGGACGGGTTGCGGCGCATTGGGTCACGACCGAGCGCTCACATCCTCGCACTCAAGAGGCGCGGAGGACGGGCGCGCGGGGGCTCGTTTGCGGCATGCCGCTGCGTGACGTCAGACCGTCCGGAGGATCGCCAGTAGGGGCCGGAGGGATGAAACCCCGGGGGCGCAGCGCCCTGACGGGCGCCGGTGTTGCAGGATCAGCGGTGTTTTCACGCTGCTTTGGGGAAGCGGAGGCGTTCTCTCCGATCAGATCTCCACCGTCTTGAGCCTCGTCAGCGCAACCTTCAGCTTATTGAGCGCATCGGTATGGGCAACAAGGGACTTGTCGCAGCTCATAATTGCTTTTTGCAACGTGTCGAACACAGCTTGATAGGAGTGCGTCATGCGAGAAATCTCCTGAATTGCCGTGGGGGCCTTGGGAAGCTTCACAAACCTATCGTAATCCTTCTTGACGCTGACATTTAGTCCGTATGCGGAGTTGCTCACTTCCATCAAGCGCTTCCCCCTTGCCTTGTATTTGGCTTGGAACGTTTTGGCCGCCTGGGCCAAAAGCTCGATATCATTGCTATTGATGCGGAGGGTGTTCTCAATCGTGGAGGCTTCGAGATCTGCTGTATCGCACGCTTTCTCCGCCTCTCGAAGGATCTTTGTGGCCGCCTTCTCAAACATGTCCAACCGTTTTTTGTAATCGGATAATTCTGAGAGAACTACATCTCCGCGGCGTTGTTCCTCCTTGGTGACGTCCACGGCAAGTTGAACCCGCTTTATCAGCGGTTTGAGGATATCCACGTAATCCTGCGCAAAATTCTTCGATTGGCTTTGTGTCAAACTGTTGCAGCTCTTGCCCGCAGCGACGAATAGCTTGATCGCATCGGGTAGAAAATTCGAAATCATTTGAAGGGTTTCAAGATCGTCAGCCGCGCTGTCGGTGAGCTTGCCGCTCGTGTCTATTCCGAGCTTGTTAAGCTTGTCGAGCGCCTTTCCCGGAGGACTACCAGACGTCTTCCGATTTGCAAAGTGCTCCAACCAATGTTTGCTGGAAAATCCACCGGTCCCTATTCTGGTTTTAGCAGCCTTGTAGATTTTGTCATCCATACGGGTTGGCATTTTGCTCTTCCTCTGTAGAAAGCGATGCGTCGTCTTTGGCGCGGAGCAACGTGCGCGATCTCCACCAGTGTTAAAAACGTATGGCTCTTGGCGCTCGCGGTACATGCTGCATTTGTCACAACTTGTAGCGCTGAAAAGAGGGTCCTGGCTCTCTCCGCCAATTGGACTCTTCCAATTCCGTTCCCGAATGGGCACCGCATCCATTCGAATGCGGTGATCGGATAAATGGGGGTCCAATTAGGCTGAGGCGGCAATGTCCGCGGGAATGGTGTGCCTGCGGCCCTCAGATCGCCTGAGGGCCCCGAGCGGCACGTATTGACTGACTAGTCACTCTAACTATGTTGAACCCATGAACGCGCGCCAAGGACAGATTGTGCAGGCGGCCATCCCGCTGATTCTCAAGGAGGGGGTCGCGGTCTCGACCGCGGCGATCGCCAAGGCGGCGGGCGTTTCCAACGGGACGCTCTTTAATGCGTTTGCCACCAAACAGGCGCTGATCGATGCGATCTTTTTCGCGACCAAGGCGGAGATGCTCGCCAGCCTGACCCATGCGCACGGCGCCCCGTTCAACCGCGAGACGGTGCAGCGCAACTGGTCCGACTATCTGGCCTGGGCGCGGCGCCATCCCCAGGAGCGCAGGATCATGCATCTGCTGCTCGATGCCGGTCTCGTCAGCTTGGCCACCCGACAGGAGATCGACGCGCTCGGCGCGCCTTATGGCGCCTGGGTGGCCGAAGCGCTGGACCAGGGGACCATCCGCGGCCCCAACGTGGATTACATCGTCCGGCTCATCTTTTTTCACCTCGATCTCGTCATCGACATGTCCCTCGACGAGGGTGCGGCGGCGATGGCGTTTGACATGTTCTGCAACTGCATAGGACTGACGCAATGACCAAAGTCTTCGTGACCGGTGCCTCCGGTTTCATCGCCAAGCACATCCTGCGGGACCTCCTCGACAAGGGCTACCAGGTGCGGGCTTCCGTGCGGTCGGAGCGGCGCAAGGCCGAATTGGAGGCGCTGTTTCCCGACGCGTCGATCGAATACGCCTTTCTCGATCTGATGAAAGACGACGGCTGGACTGCCGCGATGGAGGGCTGCGATGTGCTGATGCACACCGCTTCGCCCTTCCCGATGGCGGAGCCGAAGGACCCGCAGGATCTGATCCGCCCGGCGGTGGACGGAACCCTGCGTGCCCTGGAGGCCGCAAAGGCCACTGGGATCAAACGGATCATTCTGACCTCTTCGAACGTGGCGATCTACAAAGACGCCAGCAAGCCAAAGAACGCGCCCTCGGACGAGACGAACTGGACCACGGCAGACGACCCTTCGGTCGGCGCCTACGAGGCGTCCAAGACCTTGGCGGAGCGCGCGGCCTGGGACTTTGTTGCGCAGAACCCTGACATCGCCTTGACGACCATCAATCCGGGCGCTGTCTTTGGCCCGCCGATGGACGCGAGGTACGGCACGTCGCTGGAGCTGATCGAGCGGATGATGAGCGGCAAGGATCCATTCGCGCCGCCGATCGAATTGCCCGTGGTCGATGTGCGGGACGTTGCGATGATGCACGTCGCGGCCATCGATATGGAGGCAGCGCGGGGCGAGCGCTTTGCCGCCACGGCCGACACGCTTCGCTTCCTGGAGATGATCAACATCCTCAAGGCCTGGGACCCCACGCTGAAGCCCGCCACGCGCGAGGCGCCGCTGTGGATGATGCGGTTTCTGGCCCTCTTCATGGCAGAGCTCAGGGCCGTCGTTGCCAACGTCGGCCTCAATCTCTCCGTCTCCGGGGCGAAAGCCGAGCGCACCTTCGGGTTCACGTTCATCCCGGCCAAGGATTCCATCCTGGCCGCGGCAGAAGCCGTCAAACACTACAAGTCCTGACGTCACGGCCGCGGTGCGGTCGCGCGGCGGCCTTGGTGCACGAGCGGCCTCCGACCCCGGCGCGCGGAGTGGTACAGCACGACGGGCGGGCGGGGGGACGGGGCTTTTGCCCGATCCGGCGCGCTGAGCCGGGTGGCCGCGTCTGTGCGCGCCAAGCGGGGCTCGGGGAAAAAAGTTTGGGCCTCTGTCGATTGAAGCAGGTCTCGCCCGTCGTGTGGGTGAAGGGGCGCAACACCCTTCGCTCAGACAACGGAGACCATGATGACCATCCAGAAAACTGCCGCCCTGACCGCCTGTGGTGTGCTCGCCCTGACAGCCCTGAGCTTCACCCTGCCGCGCCATGTGAGCGTCGAGCGTGCGGCGCAGGTGGCCGCCGCGCCGGAGACGATCCTCGCCCTGGCCGCGTCGAACACGGGCTATCAGTCCTTCAACCCCTACAAGACGCTCGATCCTGACCTCCGGATCGACCTCTACGGCCCGAGCGCGGGCGTTGGCTCCGGTTTCCACTTCGACAGCAAGGACGGGACCGGGCGCCAAACCGTCGCCGAAGTGACCCCGGAGCGCGTGACCTATACCGTCGACCTCGGCCCGATGGGACAGCCCACGCAGTCGATCCGGGCCGTGCCCGCTGCCAACGGAGCCGAGGTCACGTGGCGCGTCGATGCCGATATGGGGTTCAACCCGGTGTTCCGCGTCATGGGGCTGTTCATGGACGCGATGATGGGGCCAACCTTTGAGCTGGGTCTTGAAAACCTCGCCGACGCCACCGCTTAATTCCAACTTGCAGACCTAGGGAAAAAACCAATGCGTTACACTTTCTTGCTGTATTCCAATCCCGCTGATTTCGCCCATATGACGCCGGAAGACTGGGCGCGGGAGAAGGAGGTTTATGGGGCCTATATCGGCGCGCTGCAGGAGGCTGGCGTCTTTGTCGACACCGACTGGCTCCACCCCGCCGAGACGGCCACGACGATCACGCTGAAAGACGGGGAAAAACGGGTCCAGGACGGGCCTTATGCCGAAACGAAGGAGACCCTCGGCGGGTTCTTCGCCATCGACGTGCCCGATCTCGATGCGGCCTTGGCCTGGGCTGAAAAGTGTCCGGCGGCGAAGACCGGAAGGATCGAAATCCGCGCCTCGGCGATGGGCGATTATTGAGCCAGTCTCGGACACGCGCGCGGGCCGAGGATGTGGCCCGCGCCGCCTACGGCAAACTGGTTGCGATGATCGCCAGCCGGTCGGGGGATATCATGGCGGCGGAGGACGCGCTGTCGGACGCGTTCGTCGCGGCCCTCAGGACGTGGCCGGAGCGCGGCCTGCCCGAGAACCCGGAGGCGTGGCTCCTGACCGTGGCCAAGAACAGACGTATCGACCAGGCACGCAAGGCGTCCCGTCTGGTCCTCACCGACGAGGTGGCCGAGATGGACCACATCCCCGCGCGCGCAGAGGACGACCCGTTGGACGACCGGCTGAAGCTGCTCTTCGTCTGCGCCCATCCCGCAATCGACCCGGGCATCCGCACGCCCCTGATGCTGCAAACGGTGCTGGGCCTGGAGGCTGCCGACATCGCGCGGGCCTTCCTTGTCTCTCCAACTGCGATGGCCCAGCGGCTGGTGCGCGCAAAGAAGAAGATCAAATCCGCTGGCATTCCCTTTGTCGTGCCGGACGCTGCCCATTACCCCGACCGGATGGAGGCGGTGCTTGAGGCGGTTTACGGCGCCTATGCCGTGGATTGGCTGGAGGGCGCGGGCGACCTCTCGCACGAGGCGTTCTTTCTGTCGACGATCCTTGCCGATCTCGCGCCCACGCATGCCGAGGCACTGGGCCTGACGGCGCTGATCGGTTTTGTCGAGGCCCGCCGCGCGGCACGGGTGCGGCATGGCGTGCTGGTGCCGGTGCCCGAACAGGACACGTCGCTCTGGGATGCGGAGCTGGCGGCCCGTTCGGCTGCCGTGCTGACCCGGGCCTCCGCGCTCCGGCAGATGGGGCGGTTTCAACTCGAAGCGGCCATCCAATCGGTCCATGCGGCGCGCGCCGCGACCGGGCGCACGGATTGGCGGGCCCTCTCTCAGCTGTATGCCGGGCTCTTGCAGCGGCACCCCACCATCGGCTCTGCCGTGGGTCGGGCGGCCGTTGTGGCCGAGGATGCCGGGCCCGCCGAAGGGTTGCGCCTGCTCACCCGGATCGAATTTGCGGACCTGAGCCGCTATCAGCCCGCGCACGCCGTGCGCGCCCATTGCCTGGCCGGGCTGGGGCGGTTCGCCGATGCGGCCGAAGCTTACGACAAGGCGATTTCGCTCTGCACGGACGGACCCTCGCGCCGGTGGCTAGAACAAAAAAAGTCGGCGCTCAGAAAAAAAATTTCCTGAACTGTCGATTGGCGGCGGGCTGGCCCGTCGTGGGGTCACACGGGGCAAGGAGCCCTGGACACCATCAGACAGGAGGACCCTGCCATGACCATTCTTTACACTGCCCTCGCCCTTCTTGCCGCCCTCGCTCTGGGCGCGCTTCTTCTTCCGCGCACGGTTGTCGTGCGCCGGAGCGCCGATGTGCCCCTGACGCCGGAGGAGATCCTGTCCCGCGTTGCCTCGACCGAAGGGTTTCAAACCTTCAATCCCTACCGCACGACCGACGCCAGCCTCGCGATCACGCCCTTTGGGCCGGCGTCCGGCGTTGGGGCCGGGTTCCGTTTCGAGGGGAAAGAGGGCAAAGGCACGCAAACGATCACTGCGGTGACAGCTACGCGCGTCACCCACCTGATCGACCTCGGCGCCATGGGAAAGCCCGTGCAGGAGATTGAGGCGCTCCCGACGCAGAGCGGCGCGATGGTGACCTGGACCGTGACCTCCGACATGGGCTTCAACCCCGTCTTCCGGATCTTCGGCCTCTTCATGGATCGCATGCTTGGCAAGACCTACGAGCTCGGGCTGAGGAACATGGCGGCCCTGGCCTGAACGCTTTCGCGGTGGCGCGCCCGTTCCGTTTTTTGCGCACGGCCGGGGTCGGCCCCATGAGCGGTTGCCGGATACCGTTCGCCGAGCCGAGCCGAGTGCGGGGTGGGGCCGGGGACAGACCCGCGCATCGCCTTCGGGGCGAGTGGTCCCCGGGCCGTGCGGCCGCGCCGCGTCAATTGTCTTTGCGCTTTTCCTGTTGGTGCTCGTCCTCGATCAACCCGATTTTCCAATAGCCAGAGATGTACGTATCGGCGCGGGGCAGTTGCTTTTCCTGGTGCAGGAAGGCGCGGAGGGCCCGGATGACGTTGGATTCCCCGGCGATGCAGGTTTGGACGCGGCCCTCGGGCCAGGGCAATGCGCGGATGAACGCCTCTTGCTGCGTCGAGGGTGTTTCGGGGTGCGGATGCACGAGCCAGTGCATCTCGATTCCGTCCGGAGCGTCGATGTCCTGCGCATCTTCGGCGGCGGTCACCTCGAAGATGGCGACCCCTTTGGCGTCGCGCGGCATGGCTTCGAGCGTTGCGGCGGCGACCGGGATCGCGGACGGGTCCGCCGCGACCAGATACCATTCGGCGTTGAACTCCGTCACCTTGGCCGTGCTCGGACCCTGGAACCCCAGGAAACTGCCTTCGCGCGCGTGGGAGGCCCAGCGGGAGGCGGGACCGTTGTCACCATGGGCGACGAAGTCGATGTCGAGCTCCTGCGCGTCGGCCCGGTAGGAGCGGACGGTATAGGTCCGGCGGATCGGCGGTGGCCCGTCGGAGAGGCGGCCGGCAAAAGCGTCGCGCGTCTCGCCCGGCTCGGGGATCAGAAGCTTGCAATTGCCGCCCTCGCGGCCCTCGGGAAAGCCCTCCAGCTCGGGGCCCGCGAAGGTCACGCGGATCATGTTCGGGGTCAGGTGCCAGGCTTTCTTGACCCGCAGCAGACGGGGGCCGGGGCGCCCGGTGGCGCTCGCCAACGTGTTCTTCACGGTCTTGAGGACGTTCATTCTGAGCTCCAACTCTATTTCTGATCGTTATTGTCGGATATAAGAGCGGATTGGGCGAGTGCAATTCTGACCTGCCCCACGACACTGTTCGGCCAAGCGGAACAATGTGCTCGGACATCGAGTGTTCTGCCGATGAAGCGGCCCTGATAGCCTTGGACCGGAGCATGGCACGTCCGTGCCGCAGCGTAATGCACGACATAGGAGCCTGACATGGGACACGGACTTGAGAACGTGCGCCGGATCTATCTGGAGGGGATCGCGGGGGGCAACGCCAGGGCCGCCGTGACGGCCTACACGGGACACCGCTATACGCAGCATTCCACTGGGGTCGGCGACGGTGTGGAAGGGTTTCTGGCCTTCTTCGAACCCTTTGTCGCACGCAATCCCAAGCGGGACATTCGCATTGTGCGGATCTTCGAAGACGGGCGGTGGGTGTTTTGCAGCGCCTATCAGTCGCTCAACGACGGGGCGGCGCAATGGGTCACGATGGATATGTTCTACACCGATGCGGCCGGGCTGATCCTGGAACATTGGGACACGATCGCCGCCTATGATGCGCGCACCGCCTCGGGCGAGGACATGGTGGGCGGGGTGTCAGAGGTCGATCCGAGCGCAGATGGCGCGGCGAATAAGGCGCTGGTGCTCGAATACACCAAACAGGTGCGGCAACAGGGCGATCTGACGCTGCTCGATCGGTTCGTTGCGGACGGGCTGGTTCAGCACAGCGCGCCGATCGCAGCGGGCCGGGACGGGCTGGCGAGATGGCTCTCGTCCGAGGCGGCGGGCACCTACGAGATGCTCTTTCACCACATGGGGCAAGGCGATTTTGTTGTGACCTACGGCAAGCGCCACGCGGCGGGCAAGGACATCGCCGTGTTCGATCTCTACCGCGTCGCGGATGGCAAGATCGTTGAGCACTGGATGAACGAGGAAGAGATCAGCCCGCGCGAGATGTGGGGCAATTCGGGCAAGTTCTAGTGGTTAGCCGAGGTCCTGTGCGGCGAGAAAGCGCACGAAGAGGAGCGTCAGGCTCTCGCGGCGCGACTTGTCCGGCCAGACCGCATAGATCCCGAGGGGCCTGAGCGTCCAATCGGGCAGCAGACGCACGAGCGTGCCCGCCGCAATGCCGCGCTCGGCGAGGAAGGAGGGCAGGATCGTCACGCCCACATTCTCCGTCGAGAGGTGATAGAGCGCGTCGATGCAATCGACCTCGATCTGAGCGCGCCCGGTCACCTGCTCCGTGCGACCGTTCGGCCCGGTAAAGTCGGTCGTCTCGCTGCGGTTCTTGTAGCGGATCCAGTCCCACCCTTCGAGATCGGCGGGGCTCTCGGGCGCCGGACGGCCCCTGGCGTAGGCCGCCCCGGCGACCAGCACACGCTGCTCGTCCGAAAGCTTGCGCGACATCATCGAGCTGTCGTCCAGCCATCCCACGCGGATGTTCATGTCGAATCCGTCTTCCAGAAGCCCCAACCGGTTGTCCGAGTACGTCACTGAAAAGGTGACGTTGGGATGCCGCTTGGTGAAGGCCGCCACGGCACTGGTCAGCGGCCCCTCGGCCAGAAAGGCGGGGAGCGAGATCCGCAGCGCGCCGACGGGCTCCAGCGCCAGGGCGTTGAGCTCGTTCAACCCGGCCTCGGCGCTGCGCATCATCTCGACAACGCGGGTGTAGAACATGCGCCCCTCGTTGGTCAGCGCGATCTTGCGCGTGGTGCGGTGCAGGAGCGTCACCCCGAGATACTCCTCAAGGTCGGACACGGTTTCGCTGACGCGCGAGGGCGAGAGCCCGACATCCCGCGCCGCCGCCCGGAACGACCCTTCGTCCACGACACGGGCAAAGACGGCCATCTGCTTGAGGTGATCGATCATGGCTCCGTGTGGTCTTGCGTGTGTGCCCGGCCGCAACCTTGTCATCCGGGTGCGGGCCCTGTCAATTATTCTGATTGGCCGAATTATGACTTTGGCATTCAGCGGATAATCAAAACAATCGACGTGGCGTAGCGTGCTCCTACGCAATCAAGGACACGGCTGATGCCCGCCTCTGCCACCGCTCCCGCAGGCCGCCCCCCGGCGCGCTCCGTGTCCCACACCCCGACCCTCTGACCCACCCGGAGACACACATGCACCGCAGAACTGTTCTGAAAACCGGCCTTGCCTCGGCGCTGGCCACCCTTCTCGCGCAACATGCAGGAGCCCAAACCATGGACGCCCCCAGCCAAGCTTCGTTTGACACTGTCATGGCCTTTATGGCCGCCATGGGCGAAGGCCCTGCCGCGATGTCGCCGCTGATGGCCGACGATATGGTCTGGCGCAACGAAGGCGACACGCGTGTGCCGTGGATCCGCGGCGACACCCGGGGCAAAGAGGCCATTTTCGAGTTTCTGGGCGTGTTCGGCGCGGGCCTTCAGACCACCAAGTGGGAGAACACCGATGCGTTTGCCTCTGGCGATACGGTCGCCGTGTTCGGCGTGATGAACGGCATCACCACCGCGTCCGGTGCCGAAATCGGTGACTTCAGCTTTGCTCTGCGCGCCAAGGTCCGCGATGGCCAGGTGGTGCTATGGCATTGGTTCGAAGACAGTTTCGCGCTGAGCCGCGCCTTTCACGGCGCCTGATGCGCCGGATCTGGCTTGGGGGGCCGCCTTGCCCGGAGCGCAAGAACCGGCATTGCCCCGCCCAGCCAGAGACACCCCCGCACGTCGTTCGCCATGCGAGGGTGTGTGATGTTTAGCTGCGTTCCCAGGGCACGCCCTGGGTCTTTTCCACGTCGTTCCACTTTTCGATCAGCGAGAGCATCTCATCCAGGATCTCCTGGCCGTTCAGCCCGGTTGCATCCGCATCGGCCAGCCATTTGTCGACAATTGGCTGTGCCGCTCCGCTCAAAACACTGTGGTCGTCTTCGCTGAACGACTTGAGGACGAGACCGTCTTCGCCGCCTGTCATCGCCTCGATCGCTTCCGCTTCCGCCTGGCCGAGGTGTTCGCCATAATAATCGTGCATGGATTCCGCGGCCTCTCTGATGGCGGCCTGATCCTCTGCGTCGAGGCTTTCGAAGACATCCTTGTTCATGACTGTTGCGAGCACAATGCTCGAGGAAAGCTCGATCGGTGTGATCGACGTGATCAATTCGTCGAGCTTGGTGGCGGATGCGAAATAGCCGTACGTGACCGTGCAGTCGATCAAGCCGGTCTGCATGCTCTGATACACTTCGTAGATCGGCATATTGACCATATTGCCGCCCAGCGGCTCGAAGAGATCGCTCATCGAATTTGTGCGGCTGATCTTGACCCCATCGACATCCGCGATCGAATTGATCTGCCCGTCATTGCATCCCAAAAGCGCTGTCGGCAGCCCGTAGAAGTTGAGATACACGAGATTGCGCTCGTCCAGGCGGGCCTTGATCGTCTCATTGGTGGTAAAGAGCTCGTCCAGAGCATTCATCATCACCCAGGGGCTGGCCTTGATCATGGGCACACCGCCAAGCGCCAGTTCGGGGAGCTCGGACTGCACATAGGGCCCGACCAGCAGCCCCATGTCGGCGACACCGCTGCTCAGCGAGTCGAGCGCGGCCGTCGAGCTGAAGAGCGCGCCGCCCCAATTGTTCTGAACTGTCAGCGCCCCGCCGGATTTCTCTGAAATCAGCGTGCTGAGATGGTTGACCGCGGCGGCGCGCACGCCGCGGTTTGGGCCGGGATCATTGGAGATAAGGGTCGTTTGTGCCTGTGCAGCAAGGGCGATGGTCGATGCTGCGGCTGCGACCACCGCAAGTGTGAGACGTCCGGTCATTCTGTCCTCCCTAGGTGCTCCGCCTGACTGGGAACACTTAATTCGTGCCATAATGGATAGCATACGAATAGATCGGACACAAATGGTTTAGCGTCTTGAGGGCGCATAGTGACGGTGACGGGCGGTACCGGTTGCGGAACGGAGGGCCTCTTTTGCGCCGAGGCGGCGGAAGCCGACCTCACATGGACGCGGGAATGGCGAGCGACAGCGCGGGGATCGCGACGATCAGCAGCAGGATCGCAAGATCGCTCACCAGGAAACGCCAGATCCCACTGAAGATTTTCCCGATAGAGATCTTTTCCTCAATGGCGGCGGCGAGGACAAAGACATTGAGCCCAACCGGCGGTGTAATGAGCCCGATCTCCAGAAGTTTGACGATAATGACGCCAAACCAGATCAGGTTGAAGCCATAGCTTTCGACCATGGGAATCATCAATGGTAATGTCAGCACCATGATCCCGATCGGGTCCAGGAACATGCCGAGCACAAGGTAGATCAGGCAGACCATCGCGATAAAAACCCATGGGCCGATGTCTGCGGTTCCAAGGGCGGTGACAAGGTTGTTTGACAGCCCGGTGAGCGCAATGAGCGTCACAAACACTTTCGCGCAGGCGGCAATAAAGAAGATCCCGCCGGTCGTGCTCGCAACATCACGAAGAAGCGGCAAAATGTCTCGAAAGGTCAGGGTCTTCCGTGCCAGACCGAGCCCCACAGCAAAGATCAGGGACAGGGCCGCGGCTTCGGTCGCGGTAAAAATACCACCATAGATGCCGCCAATGATGAGGACAAAGAGCAGGAAGGCCGGCCACGCTCTGAGCAGGGCCGCCCACTTTTGGCGTTTGGGATAATCCTCTGCCCGCAACGGTGCAATTTCAGGCGATCGCTTCACCCAAATGTAGATCACCAAAGCGTACCCAAGCAGAGAGAGCAAACCGGGAAGAATGCCAGCCAGGAAAAGCTGCGCGATGGAGGTCTCCGTAAAAATGGCGTAGATAATGAACAGGATTGAGGGCGGAATGAGAGAGCCGAGCGTCCCGCCGGCGGCAACGCTCGCCGTTGCGAGGCGCGGGTCATAATTCTGCTTGAGCATCTCCGGCGTGCAGATACGGCCCATCGTCGAGGCGCAGGCGATGGACGATCCCGAAATCGCGGAAAAGCCGCCGCATCCGGCGACCGAGGCGATCGCGATGCCGCCCGGCAATCGGGCCAGCCACATGCGCGCGGCGGCGTAAATCTCTGTCGTGATCCCGGCCCGCTCGGCGACGGCGCCAAGCGCGATGAAAAGCGGGATCATCGACAGGTTATAGGAATGGATCAGCTCAAAGGTCGCGGAGAACGAGATCTGTAGCGTGCGGGCCAGGGCCCGATCCGGGACAAAGCTCCCCGTCCGAAAGCTGAAGACAAGAAAGAGGGCCACCACCGCGACCCCGCCAATGGCCCAGGCAATGGGGACGCGAATGGCGAGCAGGACTAGCACGGTCGCGCAGGCGAGATATCCGATCAGAGTGACGTCCATTTCGCCATTCACAATTCTGCAGGGGCCGGTTGGCCGGTGAGAGCGGCGCGCAGATCGACGACGAACATCTGGACCATGCGCATCAGGACAAACCCGAAGGCGATGAAATACGCCGCGCGGCTGATCCACTTCGGGATCAGAAAATCCCCGCCATGGTGGGCGCCATTGGTCCAGGTGTTGGCGAATTGCTGCCATCCGGCGACGACCAGCGTGGCCACAATGACAATCCCGATGAGCGCCGCGAGCGCCGCGATCCAGCGGTTGACGGCCGCGGAGAAGTGGTTGGCAAAGAGGTCGATCGCGACATGGGCGCGCCTCGATGTGGCCGCCGACAGCGGGAACAGGATCGCGGGGACCATGAGCTCGCGTACGAGGATGATCGAATCCGGGACCGCCAGGGCAAAGACCTCGCGGGCAAAGACCGTCGTGACGATGAGCAGACACAGCAGCGCAACCGCGACGGCGCCCAGGGTGTCCAACAGGAATTCGGTTCTCTTCAACATGAGCGTCCGGCGCCGCGTGGTCGTCCCTGCGGCGCCCTGCTGGCCGTCAGCTGCGCGCCCAGGGGAAGCCGTCTGCGTCGAGCGTGGCTTGCCACTTCTGCACGTAGCCTAGGAATTCGTCGTAGACGGCCTGCCCATCGAGCCCGGTGGCGTTTGCATCTGCGAGCCATTCCTCCAGGTTGGGCTGCATGGCCGCCTGCATGGCCTCTTGCTCGTCTGCGGGAAAGCGCAGGTCCTCGACACCGGCGGCTTTCATGGCCGCCAGCGCCGCGGCATCCGCCTTTTCCAGCTGCTCGCCATAATAGTCAGCCATGCTGGCGGCGGCGTCCATTACGCCGGCTTGTGCGTTTGCGCTCAGGCGGTCAAAGGCGTCCTTGTTCATGACAGTCAGCACAACCGTCGTCGCCGGCAGATCGAGCGGCGCCATTGTGGCCAGGAGTTCATGCAGCTGGGTTGCGACGGCAAAGTAGGAGAACGTCACCGTGCAATCGATCAAGCCCGTCTGCATGGATTGGTAGACGTCGTAGATCGGCATATCGACCATGTTGCCGTCGAACCGGCCGAAGAGCTCGCTTGTCGTGCCCGTGTTGCTGATCTTCTTTCCGGCGACGTCATCGGTCGTGCGGATCAGATCGTCGTTGCAGGCCAGAAGGCTCGGCGGCAGGCTGTAGGCGTTCAGATAGACGAGCCCCTTTTCAGCCATGCGTGTCTTGATCTGCGCGTTGTTGGCGAAGAGATCGTCGAGCGCTTTCATCATCACCCAGGGGCCGGCGGGGGGCATGGGCTGGCCGCCAATGTTCAGCTCCGGCATTTCGGATTGCGCGTAGGGGCCGACGACGACGCCCATATCCGCCACCCCAAGGCCGATCGAATCCACGGCGGCCGTCGTCTTGAAGAGGGCGCCGCCCCAATTGTTCTCGACCCGCACAGCCCCGTTTGTCGCAGCGACGAGTTGATCGCTGAAGTGGTTGACGGCCTGGGCCCGCACACCTCGGTTCGGACCCGGATCGTTCGCGATCAGGACGGTTTCGGCCTGCGCCTGGACAGCCATGATCGAGACAGACGTTGCGAGCGCGGTCGCGCGGAGAAAGTGATTCATAGGTTGCCTCCCTTAAGTGGACTGCGGGGCAGCAGGCCACATGCTATACCGATAGCATACGAATGATTAGCAAGCAACTTATGATTATGTGAACGGCGCTATTGATTTCCGTACTGCGCCATCTCGACGGCAAGCCGGGCCTTGGCGGCTGCAAACTGCTGCGACAGCATGTCGACCATCTCCGCTGTCGTCATGACGTGGTCGATGGCCCCGATCCCCTGCCCGGAGCCCCAGATTTCTTTCCAGCTTTTTGGTTTTTGCCGGTCTTCGGAAAAGTTCATCTTTGTCGGGTCCGAGTGTTCCAGATTTTCCGGGTCGAGACCGGCGGCGGCAATTGAAGGCTTCAGATAATTGCCATGGACGCCGGTGAAGAGGTTCGAATAGACGATGTCGTCGGCGGAACTGTCGGCGATCATCTGTTTGTATTTGGCAACGGCGTGGGCCTCTTGTGTGGCGATAAAGGCCGACCCGGCGTAGCCCCCGTCGGCCCCCATGGCGAGCGCGGCGAGAATCGAGTCGCCGCGTGCGATGGCGCCGGACAGATAGAGCGGCCCGTCGAACCACGCCCGGATTTCCTGGATCAAGGCCAAAGGGGACAGCGACCCCGCGTGGCCCCCTGCCCCGGCCGCCACGGCGACGAGCCCGTCTGCCCCTTTCGATATGGCCTTGTTGGCAAACCAATTGTTGATCACATCATGCAGCACGATCCCATTGCCGGAATGTGCGGCCTCGTAGACATCCGTGCGCGCGCCGAGCGACGTGATCCAGAGCGGCACTTCGAGGCGGGCCGCGATCTCCACGTCGCGCTCCAGCCGGGCGTTGGATTTGTGCACGATCTGGTTGATGCCAAAGGGCGCAGCGGGCGTGTCCGGGTTGGCCTGGTTGTGACGGTCCAGCTCTTCCTTGATGTGCGTGATCCAGGCCTCCAGGCTCTCGCCGTCTTTCTCCCGGGCATTCAGGGCCGGGAAGGTGCCGACAATGCCGGCCTTGCATTGCGCAATAACGAGTTCAGGCCGTGAAATGATGAAGAGCGGTGCGCCGATCAGCGGCAGTCGCAGGTTCTTCAGGAGGGCTGGGAGGGTCACGGTGCTGTCTCCTTGGGCTATGACGCTTTGATCGCGCCAGCCTCATTTAGGGCGGAAATTTCGGCAGCGCTCAGGCCAAGCTCTGTGAGGATCGACATGGTGTGCGCCCCCGCAGGCGCCGGAGGTGTGACGGGGCGGTGCCCGGCGTCACCGAACCGCGGCGCGGGGGCGGGCTGGTCGGGGCCTGTCGGGGCAAAGGCCTGCCTGGCCCTGTTGTGCGGATGCTGCGCCGCTTCGGCCGGGCTCAGAACTGGGGCAAAACAGGCATCCGTCCCTTCAAGAAGGGCCACCCAATGATCGCGCGGCTGGGCCCGGAACGTCTCTTCGAGTTGTGTGCGCAGGGCGGGCCATTGCGCGGGATCGGAGCGGTCGCCGATGGCGGCGGCGTCCAGCGACAGGCGCCGCAGCAGCTCCTGCCAGAAGCGCGGTTCAATCGCGGCGATGCTGATCCAGCCGCCGCACGCGCACGCATAGACGCCATACCACGGAGCCCCGCCGTCCAGCGTGTTGGCCGCGCGCGCGTCCCGCCACGTGCCCGACGCCCGGCGCGCATGCACGAAGCTCATCAGCGCGTGGGTGCCGTCCGTGATGGCCGCGTCCACGACGTCGCCTGTGCCGACGCGCGCGGCCCGCAAGAGGCCCGCAACCATGCCGAGCGCCAGGAACATGCCGCCGCCGCCAAAGTCGCCGAGCAGGTTGGCCGCGAAGCTTGGGTCGCGGTCGGCCGGTCCGGTCGTCCAGAGGGCGCCGGTGAGGGCAATGTAGTTGAGGTCGTGACCCGCGGCCTGTGCGAGCGGCCCGTCCTGCCCCCACCCGGTCATCCGCCCGTAGACAAGGCGCGGATTGCGCGCCCGGCAGACATCGGGGCCGAGACCGAGGCGTTCCATGACCCCGGGGCGGAAGCCTTCGATCAGCCCGTCGGAGCGGTCGATGAGCGCCAGCGCGACCTCGACAGCGGCCGGCTGCTTGAGATCCAGCGCAATGGAGCGCCGCCCGCGTGCGAGAAAGTCATGGCCATCGTAGTCGGCGCCAATGCGGTCGACACGGAGAATTTCCGCCCCCATGTCGGCCAGCATCATGGCGGCAAAAGGCGCCGGGCCAATGCCTGCGAATTCCACGATGCGCAGGCCTGAGAGAGGAGGATCGGTCGCTTCAGCCACGGGACGCGCGCGCTATGGGCCCGCCAGCTCCGATGCCCGGACCCGGAGCATGGAGCCAGCGCCGGAGGGCGGTGTTTCGGGATCCGGTGCACCCGGGCGCGGAGCGATTTTCGACAGTCTCGGGCTCTCTTGCTGCGCGGGATGCCCCGGCATCCTGGCCCGCCACAGGCCCCTGCCGTGCGGGGCGCGCCGGCCCGCGCGGGAGGCGGCCGCGACCTGAGCGGGGATCCGGGCACAGAGCCAAGGAAGGCCCTGGAAGGCGGGTGCTGCAACGCGCGTCTGCGACGATGTCCGGGGTCGGTCCATTGCGGTCAAATCGGGTCCCACGAAAAGATGTCGCCGGAGCGATCAAGGGGAAAGAAGTCTCTCTCCAGTGCCGGAAGCGCATGGTCGAGAACCGTCTGCGGGGTCCAGCCCTCGCTGCGGTGGATTGATCGCACGGGGCGCGGCTGGCTCATCAGGAAGATCTCGTTGTTGCGAACACAGAAAATCTGGCCCGTCACTGTCGATTCGGGCTGAGCCAATGCAACACAGAGGGGGGCTATTTTCGCCGGTGTCATCGCCTGTATCCGCGCCACGCGCGCCTTCTCCGCTTCCGTGTCTGCCTTGATTGTGCCGATCAGCCGGGACCATGCAAACGGGGCGATGCAATTCGAGCGGACATGGAACCGCGACATATCAAGCGCGAGCGACTTTGAGAGCCCCACAATTCCCATCTTGGCCGCCGCATAATTTGCCTGTCCGAAATTACCGATCAGGCCGGAGGTCGAGGTGAAGTTGATAAAGCAGCCCGACGCCTGTTGTTTGAACTGTGCGGCGACGGCATGGGCCATGTTGAAGGACCCCTTAAGGTGGACGGCAACCACCGCGTCCCATTCCTCCTCCGTCATGCGGTGGAAGATCGCGTCGCGCAGGATGCCGGCATTGTTTACGACGATGTCCACCGCGCCGAAGCTGTCCATCGTCTGTTCGAAGATCGTCCGCGTCTCGTCGCTCTTGGCGACATTGCCGAAATTGGCAATGGCCTCGCCCCCTGCCGCTGTGATCTCGGACACCACCTCCTCGGCCGGGGCGACATCGGCGCCTTCGCCCGATCCGCTGGACCCAAGGTCGTTGACCACCACGCGCGCGCCATAGGCGGCCATCATGAGCGCGATGTCGCGTCCGATCCCCCGGCCGGCTCCGGTTACGATAGCGACTTTTCCTGCGAGCATGGTGCTTCTCCTTCTTCTACCGGGCAAGTAATTCGCTTGCGTATCATTTGCAAGCTAATTATGAAGGAAGAAAGCAAGTCGCATCGGGAGGATGCCCGTGTTCAAACGTACCGTCTACGCCGAGGAACACGAGATGTTTCGGACGACGGTGCGTCGCTTCGTCGAGGCGGACATCGTTCCCCATCACGCGCAATGGGAGAAGGACGGCCGGGTCAGCCGCGACGCCTGGCGCAAGGCCGGCGCCCACGGGCTGCTCTGCGCGGCAGTGCCGGAGGAATATGGCGGGGCGGGGGCGGATTTCCTGGCCTCGATGGTGGTTTTGGAAGAGTTGGCGCGTGTCGGGGCCATGGGGCCCGGGTTCAGCCTGCATTCGGACATCGTCGCCCCTTATCTGCTGCATTATGGCTCCGAAGCGCTCAAGCGCGAATGGCTGCCGAAGATGGCACGCGGTGAGGTCATCGGCGCGCTTGGCATGACAGAGCCCACCGCCGGATCCGACGTCCAGGGGATCAAGACAACCGCTGTGCGGGATGGCGACGACTATGTGATCAACGGCCAAAAGGTCTTCATCACCAACGGCGGCAATTGTGACATCCTGGTGCTGGCCTGCAAGACCGATCCGTCACAGAGGGGCAAGGGCACGTCGCTGATCCTGGTCCCCGCCGATACGCCCGGGTTTCGCAAGGGCAACCGGCTTCTGGAGAAGGTCGGCTGGAAGGCACAGGACACGGCAGAGCTGTTCTTTGACGACGTGCGCGTCCCCGCGGGCAACCTTCTCGGCGCCGAGGGGCGTGGCTTTGTCCAGATGATGGAGCAGCTTCCGCAGGAGCGGCTGATGCAATGCGTGCGCGCGGCCTCCACCCTGGAGGCGGCCATTGGCTGGACCACCGACTACGTGACAGAGCGCAAGGCCTTTGGCGGCGCGATCTCGGATTTCCAGAACACGCGCTTTCGCCTCGCCGAGGCCCAGGCCGATGCGGTCATGCTGCGCATCTTCGTGGACCGGTGTCTGGAGGCGCATGCGGCGGGCGAGCTGGATGCGGTGGATGCGGCGATGGGCAAGATGCTCTCTTCGGAGATGCTCTGTCGTCACCTCGACGCGCTTCTCCAGCTTTTCGGCGGGTACGGCTACATGTGGGAGTATCCCATTGCCCGGGCCTGGGCGGATGCCCGTGTCGGCCGGATCGCGGGGGGCACGGGGGAGATCATGCGAGAGATCATCGGACGGTCGCTTCTTGGACGGGCGTGATGCGGCTGTTCGACCTGATCGAGAAGCACGCCTTTCACACGCCCCGCAAAGCCGCCACGACCTTTGAGGGACGCACGCATGATTGGGCGACGCTTCGAGACAGGATCCGGGCGCTTGCGGGCGCTCTGGCGGTGCATGGCGTCACACCGGGGGATCGCGTCGCCTATCTGGGGCTGAATTCACACTGGCTGGTCGAAGCGTACTTTGCCCCCTCGCTGCTGGGGGCGCTCTCGGTGCCGCTCAACACCCGGCTGGCCCCGGCGGAGATCGCGGCCATCCTCGACGATTGCGCGCCCAAGGTGCTTTTGTGCGACAGACATCTCGCCGCCACCGCGCAGCCCTTTGGCGCAAAGGTGGACCTGTTGATCATGGCGGATTGGTCCCGCGCTGCGGGCATGGCCCATTACGAGGATCTTGTGGCCGATGCCGCCCCCCCGCCCGAGGCGGCCGCGTCGGCGGACCAGGACACGATGATCGTGTTCTATACCTCGGGCACAACCGGACGGCCGAAAGGTGTGATGCTCTCGCACACCAACATGCTGACCAATGCGACCGGGACCAGCGCGGCCTATGGCTATACCGGGGCGGACCGGCTGCTGATCTCGGGCCCGCTCTTTCATCTGGCAACCGGGAGCCGGGTCTTTTCTGCCGCGCTCTGCGGCATTCCGATGGTGATCCAGCCGAAATTCGACGTCGAAACGCTGATGTCGCTGATCGACACCCACCGCATCACCACCACAACGCTCGTTCCGACGATGTTCCAGATGATGCTCGATCACCCGCGGTTCGGCGCGTTTGACCTCGGATCGCTGACGAAGCTCAGCTATGGGGGATCACCGATGCCCGTGGGCCTGATGGAGAAGCTGCTCCGCGCGTTCCCGGATGTGACGTTCAGCCAGGGCTACGGCATGACAGAAGTCTCGCCGGTGATGTCCGTTCTGTCCGCCGCCGACCATTTGCCGCAGGACGGGCGCTATCCAAGGCTCTCGTCTGTCGGTCACCCGATGCCGTATTGCGACGTGCGCATCGTGACGCCGGAGGATGCGCCGGTGGCGCCGGGCGCGACGGGCGAGATCGTGGTGCGTGGCCCGAATGTGATGAACGGATACTGGCGGCGCCCCGAAGAGACCAAATCGGCTCTGCGCGGCGGCTTCTATCACACCGGCGATGCCGGATGGATGGACGCCGAGGGCTACCTGCATCTCGCGGGGCGGACGAAGGAGATGATCGTTACAGGGGGCGAAAACGTCTACCCCATCGAAACGGAAAACTGTCTCTCGCATCACGAGGCCGTTGCCAGTGTCGCGGTCCTGGGGTTGCCCGATCCGAGGTGGGGCGAGCGGGTCGTGGCTGTCGTCACGCTCAAGGGTCCGGCCAGCCCGGAGGACCTTGTGGCTCACTGCAAGGCGCGGATTGCAGGCTACAAGGTGCCCAAGGCGGTGTACATCTGGCCGGCGGCGCTGCCGCTGACCCCGGCCAACAAGATCGACAAGACGGAAATCAGAAGGTTGCTCTCGCAATGACCACGCCCGTGATTCTGAACGTCGAGGATGGCATTGCCGTCGTGACGCTCAACCAGCCCGAGCGCCGGAACGCGCTCACCGGCGCCGTGAAGGACAGTCTTGCGACGATCTGCGCGCGCCTGGCGCAGGACGCCACGCTGAGGGCCGTCATCGTGACAGGTGCGGGCGGCGTGTTCTGCGCCGGTGGGGACCTCAAGAAGATGCTGGAGCGCCATGCCTCCGGTGACGCCGCGGGCGCAGAGGATCAGCTCGCCCGCATGAGGGAAACGCAGGCGTGGTTTCGCACCCTGCGGGATCTGCCGGTGCCGGTCATCACGGCCGTCGATGGGCCTGCCTTTGGGGCGGGCTTCGGCCTCGCGCTTGTCGGCGACTTTGTCCTGGTGTCCGACAGGGCTCGGTTCTGCGCGTCCTTCGCCAAGGTCGGGGCGGTGCCCGACCTCGGTCTTATGTGGTCGCTGCCCCGCGTCGTTGGCCTGCAACGCGCGCGCGAGCTGTTCTACACCGCGCGCACCGTGTCGGCCGAGGACGCCTGCGCCCTCGGGATCGCGCTCGAACTGCATCCCCGCGACGCGCTGCTGCCCCGCGCGATGGACCTCGCCCGGCAGATGGCGCAGGCCTCCCCGCTCGCCTTTCGGCTCACAAAGGAGATCTCGGCGCGCGCCATGCAGAGCGACAGCGACACCATCCTTGCTCTCGAAGCCCAGGCGCAGGCGATCTGCCTGACAAGCGCGTATCACCAGGACGCCCTGGCCCGGTTCGTGGAAAAGAAACCGCCACGCTTTGCCCCGGAGTGATGACGTGGCGTGATTACCAGGTGTTCTCGTTGGTCAGCACCACCGTCGCAGCGGCCGAGAACATCCCGCCCACGCCGTGCACCATCGAAATCCGCGCCCCCGGGACCTGAGCCGGCGAAATGCCACGCATCTGGCGGACAGCTTCCTGAAGGGCGTACATGCCGTACATGCCCGAGTGCATGTAGCTCAGCCCGCCTCCATTGGTGTTGAGCGGCAAGGGCCCGCCCGGTCGCGTGTAACCGTCGGATATGAATGCGCCCGCCTCGCCCCGGCCCACGAAGCCAAGATCCTCCAGCCCATAGATCGGCAGATGGGCGAAGGCGTCGTAGATCATCAGGTGGTCAACATCCGCATGCGATATCCCGGCGGTTTCGAATGCCAGCGTGCCGGACACCCGAAACGCCTTGGAGGAGGAAAAGCTCTCCATCTGGCTGACCATAGGCCCTTCGGCCCCTTCTCCCCCGGTGCCGCGCAGGTAGACGGGCCGGGTGGGAAAGTCCTTTGCGCGATCGGCAGACGTCAACACAAGCGCCCCGCCGCCGTCGCTGACCAGACAGCACATCAGCTTGCGGAACGGGTAGGCGATCATGCGCGATCCCAGCACGTCGTCCACCGTGATGGGATCGCGCGCCGTGGCACGGGGATGAAACGCTGCCCATTCGCGCTGCACAACCGCGACCATGGCGAGCTGCTCTTCGGTCAGCCCGTCCTCCTTCATCTTGCGCAGGACCGGCAGCGTAAAGCGCAGAGGCGGAGAGAGCGGGCCGTAGATCGCCTCGAACTCCTGCTGCTGCATCGACGGCATGATAGGCCGGTGGGCCCTGTGGTTGGACCGTCCGCTTTCGCCATGCGTGATCAGAACGACGGAGCAGAGCCCGGCCTCGATCGCCGCAGCGGCGTGGCGCACCAGCGCAATGAACGAACAGCCGCCGACGGATGTCCCGTCATACCAGGTGGGCGATATCCCCAGGTACTGGTTGATCTCGGCCACGTCATGGCCGCCCGTGGCGATGCCGTCGATATCCGCGGGTTTCAGCCCGCAATCGGCCAGTGCGTTGAGGGCTGCATCGGCATGGAGACCCACCTGCGACAGGCCCGGCACCTTGCCGAGCTGCGTGGTTTCGGCGGCGCCCACGATGGCAACGGCGGCGCGCCTCATGGCATCGACCTCGCCGGGCGGAACTGCGGGATGGACAGCCCACCCCGCTCCTCGAAGGTCACCTCCAGAGGCATGTCCAGCGACAGCGCTTCGGGCTCTTGCGGGCAGTCGACGATATTGGTGAGCATCTTTACACCTTCCTCCAGCATCACGACAGCCACGACAAAGGGCGGCACATAACCGGGCGTCGGAAGATGGGAGATTGTGTAGGAATAGAGCCGCCCGCGCCCGCTCGCCTCCACGATCTCGACAGAGCGGCCCCCACACAACGGGCAGAAGGGGCGTGGCGGGAAATAGGGCTTTCGGCAGTCCAGACAGTATTGCAACAGAAGCTTACCGGCGGCCGCGCCCTCCCAGTAATGCCGGGTCTCGGGATAGATGGTCGGGAGGGGTCGCTCGGTCATCGCAGGCCTCAAGTCAAACGGGCGCGCCCATGGGAGAGGACGATCACGTCGCGCTCCAGGACGCGGGCGCGAAAGCGGACATCGTCGCCCTCGGTCCAGATTTCGGTGCGCAGGGTTTCCCCCGGATAGACAGGCGCTGAGAAGCGCACCTCCTGATGGGTCAGCGCGGTAAAGTCGCCGGCTCTGAGTGCCATAGGGATGCACCATGCGGCGATCCCCATGGTGCACAGCCCGTGCAGGATCGGGCGGTCAAAGCCCGCCCGCGCGGCCAAAGCCGGGTCGGCGTGCAGCGGGTTCATGTCGCCGCTGAGCCGGTAGATCAGCGCGGCGCGCGGTGAGGTCGCAAAGTCATGGAACACATCCGGCGCCCGGTCAGGCACGGGCTGCATGGTGTTCAACGGGGCGTTCAACGGGCCCCTTGGCCCGCCAAAGCCCCCATCGGCGCGCGCGAAGAGCGTGCTCGAGACTGTCGCCAGACGCTGGCCCTGTGCCGAAGAAATCTCCCGTTCGGTGTAGATCAGCGCGCCCTTGCCCGCGCCCTTGTCCACGATCCCCGTCAGCCGTGTGCGGCCAACGATCCCGGCGCGCGACGGCACGCCCGCATGCAGCGTAAACGCATGTTCGCCGTGCACGATCTGTTGCCAGGTGATGCCGGTCGACGGGTCCCGCGCCCAGAACGGGGGGACACCGAGCACGTTCACAAAAGACGGAAGCGCCGCGAAGTCCGCTGCGCCCTCGAAGACAGCGCTGAGATGGCGCGGATTCTCCGGCGCTCCGAGGCCAAGACCCAAAGCGTAGAGGATGCAATCCTGTTCGGTATAGCGGCGCTCCACATCGGCAAAGTCGCGCGCCATCAGGTTATCGTAGTTGATCACGCGGGCCTGCTCGGGTCTTGGATGTCCGGGACGTTTGGGCGCTCATGGGATCAGCACGGCCTTGACGACCTCGCCGCGTTCCGTGGCACGAATGGCGTCCTCGATGTCCTCCAGCTTGAACGTCTTGATCAACTTGTCGAAGGCGAAGCGCCCCGTTTTCCAAAGCGCGATCAGCTCCGGGATGAAGGTGCGCGGAACGCTGTCACCCTCGACGATGCCTCGAATGCCGCGGCCCGAGAGCAGGGTTCTGAGTTCGAGCGTGAGCTCGGCCCCGGGTTGCGGCACACCGACAAGCCCGGCCATTCCGGTCAGCCGCAGGCACTCGACAGACTGGCGCACCACCGCGGGCACGCCGGTGCAGTCGAGCGCATATTGCGCGCCCCCGTCGGTCACCTCCACGATGCGCTCGACTGCGTTGTCCAGGCGGCCGTTGATCGTGTGTGTAGCGCCCATCTCCCGCGCGATGGCGAGGCGGTGCTCGATCAGGTCGACCGCGATGATCTGGGTGCAGCCCACCGCCTGCGCGGCCAGCACCGCCGACAGCCCCACCGACCCCGCGCCAAAGACGGCGATCGAGCTGCCCGGCCGGCAGGACAACGAATTGATGACGGCCCCTGCCCCCGTTTGGATCCCGCATCCGAGCGGACCCATGAGTTCGAGCGGCACGTCCCGGTCGATCTTGACGACGCTTTCCTCTGGCGCCATCGCATATTCCCCAAACGACGATTGGGCGAAAAAGTAGGCGCTGAGCGCGTCGCCGTTGCTGTCTGTCAGGGGGGTGGTGCCGTCCGGGCGCCGCCCGCCGAAATTGCGCGCAAAGAACTGGCTGCTGTAGGCCGGTTGCCCGCGCACGCACGCCTTGCACTGGCTGTCAAACCCGAAGGAGAGGACGACGTGATCTCCGGGTGCCACGGCAGTCACCTCGCTGCCGACCTGATGCACGACGCCTGAGCCTTCGTGCCCGAGGACCATCGGAAACGGAATGGGATAGTTCCCCTCCCGCACCACCAAGTCCGTGTGGCACACTCCGACGCCCGCAATCTTGACGACCACTTCGCGCGCCCGCGGGGGCTCCATGCGGATCGTTTCCAGTCCGAACGGGCCGTTCTTGTGGCGCAACACGGCGGCTTGGTAGTGCTTCATGGGACTTCCAGAATTGGGTGGCGGGGCCGCCAGGGAGAGAACGGCCCCGCCTGTGTGCCGAACAGGACGCGGCTCAATTCATCGCGAAGATCGACTTGAAGGTCTGGTACGCGCCCATCGCTTCGGGGCCGAATTCCCGGCCGATCCCGCTTTGCTTGATACCACCGAACGGCGAGCCGACCGAGATCACATAGCCATTCAAGCCGATCGACCCTGTCTGCACCTTTTCGGCGACCGCTTTTGCATGCGCCTTATCCTTGCTCCAAACCGAGCCGCCAAGCCCGAAATCGCTGTCATTGGCAATCGCGATGGCCTGCTCCTCGCCCTCGTAGGGGATGATCGACAGCACCGGGCCAAAGATCTCTTCGCGCGCAATCGTGGCGGCATTGTCGACGTCGGCGAACACCGTCGGCTCCACGAACCAGCCGCCCTGAGAAGCGCCCGGCCTGCGACCGCCGGTCACGAGGCGGCCCTCGTTCTTGCCGATCTCGATGTAGCGCTCGACCCGCGCGCGATGCTCTTCCGAGGCCAGCGGGCCGACGTGAGTCTCCGGGTCCATCGCATCCCCCACTTTCAGTCCGCCCACAAAGCCAGCAACAGCATCGACGATCTCGTCGTAACGGCTCTTTGGCGCCAGGATACGCGTACCTAGGTAGCAGGTCTGTCCATTGTTGAGCAAACACGCCGTCGGGATGCCTTGG
>JBCCYI010000001.1:0-57056 GCA_039189975.1 Pseudomonadota bacterium | reverse complement strand
CAAAGAGCCCCGCCGCATGCGCGGAGATGTCCGCAGGAGTGAGCCGCACATAGCGCCCGGTCAAGGCCGTCCGCGCAGGTCGTGGGCGCGGCAACTCGATCTCGACAGGCGATCCAAGGGGGTCGGGGCTGGACACAGCCAAATTTTTCGGCATGACGAGAGCCTCGCACGTCAGGGATGCACGCAAGCCACGGGGACTTACGGGCTCCTACCCCGGTCGAGCCAAGATCCGCTAGGTCCACTTTGCAATCGGCGGCAGGGACATCAGCACGGCATTCGCATCGTGCCCCGTCTCCAGCCCGAACTTCGTGCCCCGGTCATAAACGAGATTGTACTCGGCATAGAGGCCGCGGTGGACAAGCTGTGCCTCCCGGTCCGCGTCCGTCCAGGCGCGCGCCCGGTTACGCTCAACGGTGGGAAGGTAGGCCGGCAGGAACGCCTCTCCGACAGCCTGCGTAAACGCAAAATCCGCCTCCCAATCGCCCGTGTTCAAATCGTCGTAAAAGATGCCGCCGACACCCCGCGCCCGGTTGCGGTGTGGGACGTAGAAGTATTCGTCCGCCCACGTCTTGAACCGCGCATAATACTCGGGTGAGTGCGCATCGCATGCCGTCTTGAGGACAGCATGGAAGCTCTGCGTATCCTCGTCGTACTCCAGGCAGGGGTTGAGGTCCGACCCACCGCCGAACCACCACGCGCCGGGTGTCCAGAACATGCGCGTGTTCATGTGGACCGCCGGTGTGTGTGGGTTTTGCATGTGGGCAACAAGCGAGATCCCCGACGCCCAGAAGCGCGGATCCTCCGCCATCCCGGGTACGCCACGCGCGGCCATGGCCTTTTGCGCGCGGTCGCCGAGCGTGCCATAGACCGTCGAGACGTTCACGCCGACCTTTTCGAAGACGCGCCCACCGCGCATCACGCTCATCAGCCCCCCCCCGGCGTCGGCGCCGCCCTCTCCGACGCGCCGTGTTTCGCTGACATCGAACCGACCCGCAGGCAGATCTGCATAGGGCCCTGTGACCTGGGTGTCCTCCAGCGCCTCAAACGCCGCAACGATACGGTCGCGCAAAGCTCGGAACCAGCCGGACGCGCGGGCCTTTCGATCGTCGAATTGTTCGGTCATGGGGGTCTTCCTCGGTGGTTCAACGGTATGGCATACCGGTATCACCCCACCCACACGGTCGCCTGCGACGCGCGGTCGCGCCACAATGCCACGTTAACCATGATGGCGTATATGTGGAGCATGCGTTCTTTCATGATTCTCATTGCTCTGATGCTTGCTGCCTGCGCCACACCGCGCGAGGCCTGCTTGCGCGCATCCTTTTCTGAGGTGGCCACGCTGGACCGTCTCATTCTGGAAACCGAAGGGAACCTCTCCCGCGGCTACCGGATCGACCGCGAGCCTTATGTCACCAACGGCCTGGATTTCTGTCTCGGTCGGGGCATCTACAACAGCGGCGTCAATGTTGGCCTGCGCTATTGCAACACGGTCGAAACGCGGTACCGGGACGTCGAACGTGCGATCGATCCGGCTGCGGAAAAGCGCACTCTTGCGCAATTGCGTTCCAAGCGGGATGTGGCCGCACGCAACGCACAGGCGAGCGCCGTCGCTTGCCCACCACTTAATACGTGAGACCGTAGTCCAAGATGCTCCTACGCGTGCGCCGACGCGCAAAGTAGCGGCGCGCGACGTCTGGCGCCTGAGGTTTTGCTGGAAGTGATCCCGTCCGAGGATGGCGGCGGCTCGCGTCATCTATCGCCCGCCCTCCGAGGAGGGATCCCCTGCTTCGCCAGAACACGCCCGCGTCTGACGCGGCTGCCTATGCGCCGCCCGCATCCTTGCCACGGGCCTGCGCCTCGGCCCTGTCCCGATCTTCTCGTGACAGTCCGAAGCGCTCGGCGGTCATGGAAAGGTAAGCATGTTGCGTTCCCGGCTCCTCGCCATCGGCCAACAGGACCTGCCACATCGCCGCAAGAACGGCACGGCGTTCTTCGGTGCCTGTGCGCGCACGCACGGCCTCGGCAAACCGGCCGTCCTGGGGGGCTGCGGCCTCCAGCTTCTCGGCTTCAGCGCGCAACTTCGCGGCGGCAACCGGATCGAGGCCATAGGTGGCCTGCAGGATACGGTCGATCGTTCCGATTTCGGCCACATGATAGTGGGCATCCGCCTTGGCAAGACGCACAAGCACCCCGGCAAGGGCATGACGGGCGTCGAGCTCCGCAAGGGGCGTTTCATAGCGCCCGAAAAGTGCGTTCAGCACATCCTGGAACATAGTCTCTCTCTAGGCACCGCGAGCGATGATGCCAATAGAACGCGTGGGATCGAATCGTGCCACGCGCCACATCCAAACACGCGGCCCCCGAAAAACCGCGTAAAATCCCCCACTTCCCAAACTTGCGCGGGGATATGAGCAATTGTGAAGATGCAGCGATGCAACGACATGCGATAATCGCGCAAAAGCGCTCTCAACGGCTCGGACTCATCTTGTTTTCTGCCCAACCTGCCCTTCCTTATATCGCGAACGCTGCTCCACCGGTCTGCTGCCAGGACGATTCGATGTTTGCTTGCTCCACCCCGCGCACTGGACGTGCTTTGGTCGCGACGCTGTGCGCGCTTTCGGCCAGCACGGGGACGGCACTTCAAGTGCATGCCGAGGGCAGCAGTGTCGCGGCATCGCCGCCTGCCCTGGAGTTTGGCCTGGTGCCGGATGCAGGCACGTCCCCCAACGCGACGTTATCAACCCAAACCTCCGAGAAGGATCGGCGCCTGATTTTCACCGTCCTGCTTGGGGCCGAGTCGCGCCCCGGCTACTTCGGCTCGGACGAGAACATCACGGTCGGACGCATCTCGCCCAACCTCGTGGCGCTGAATTTCGGGCAAGTCGACGTTGGAAACCAGTCCAGCGCCGATGCTGCGGATCCAAATGCGCGTCCTCTTGGGTTTGGCGTGGCTGGTTCTTTCCGGTTCGTAACGGAGCGCTCCTCGGATGACTTCGATGAGCTTGAAGGGCTGGACGATGTCGATCTCTCCGTCGAGATTGGCGCTCAGGTCGGCTATGTCTGGCCAAGCGCGGAGGCGTTCGGCGCGCTGCGCTATGGTGCCATCGGGCACGAAAGCTGGGTCGGAGAGATCGGGGCCAATTATGTGGCCCGCCCGGCGGATGATTTTGCACTCCGCGTCGGGCCGCGGCTCCTCTTTGGCTCGGACAACTACGCCGACACGTATTTCGGCGTGTCTGCAGATGAAGCTGCCGCCAGCGACTTTTCCGAATACGATCCGGACGGCGGCCTCGTCAGCGCGGGTGTTGAGGTGATCGCCACCTACCGCCTCGGGGAGCAATGGTGGCTGGAGGGTCGCGCCCGCTGGGACCAGCTACAAGCGGACGCTGCGGATAGCCCGATTGTGGAACAGGGCACCGTCGACCAGGGCACCGTGTCGATCGGCGTGCGGCGCGCCTTCGTCCTCGACTTCTGACATCAAGCCCAGCACGGCGTGTGGGATATCTCACACGCGAGCTGAACACCCTCCTCCAAAAAGTCGGTGATCTCGCGCAAAGCGTGGTACGATATCATGCGATGCAGCATGAGGAACGGCCATGCCGGACGACGAGAAGATCAAGAAAGTTCTGGAAAAAGCAAAGGGGAAAAAGGCGAAGGCAAAACCTGTCAAGGAAGAGGTTGCCGGCACGAAGTCCCAAGGCCTTCCGAAGGATCTCAAGGCGGCCATGGAAGAACACTTCGGCGCCAACCTGTCGAAAGTTCGCCTGCATACCGGCGGCAACGCAAAGGATGTTGCAAAGAGCATCGGCGCAAAGGCCTTCACCTTTGGCAACGATGTGTACCTGTCAGACGCAAAGTATGCGAATGACAAAGAGTTCCTGGCGCACGAACTCGCCCATGTGATCCAGGCCGGTGGCGGCAAGAAGCCCCCACCCGAGAAGGCGGGCAAGGCGCTCGTCTCCAAGTGACGGACCGGCCGCGGTTGGTCCCGCGGCCTGCCTGAGCTGAGCCTTGGGGTATCGGGCGCACGCGCGCGCACTGCCGCGCTTGGGTCTGGGATCATTCGTGGCGAATTGTGACCGATGCACGCAAAAGTGCCCAAGAGTGACCGCACGACGTTCTTGTTCGACGGCATACTGGCCAGAAATCAGGAGCATTGCCATGTTGACGTCCCCCACGCCCTCCCAGCCCGCACCGAAAGACCCGCAGCCACAGCCAACGCCCCCGGTCCGGTTTACCGATTGGGCGGCGCTTTAGGCGAATTACTGCCGTCCCCGGCTTGATGTCCGTAGGGCCACGCGCCATATCCCCGGTGCGACCGTTACCGCAATCGACCTCTGTCAGCCTCACACGCGCGCCAGTTCGATCGAGACGCACAGACGCGCCAGGCTGCCGCACAATGCGGGCAGCACAACGACAGGAGTTACACGGGCATGGCAAACGGCACCGTGAAATGGTTTAACACCACCAAAGGCTACGGATTCATCCAGCCAGAATCTGGCGGCAAGGACGTCTTCGTCCACATCAGCGCCGTGGAGCGCTCGGGCCTGACCGGCCTCGCGGACAATCAGAAGGTCACGTTTGACCTTGAGTCCGGTCGCGACGGGCGTGAATCCGCCGTCAACCTCGCACTCGCGTGAGGCCATCTGGACAGCGCGTCCAATAAAACGCGCCTGTGCCACGACCTTTTGGGGCCGTCCGATTTGGGCGGCCCTTCTCATAGCTGGCTCTCAGCCCGACCATCCGACAGCCAGATCGAGGGGTGCCTGAGCCTCCTGCCCGGTCAGGCAAGGGCAGCCTCGACCTCCGACGCAAGAGCGGCGATCTCGCGCGCTGCGGGGCTCGACAGGTCACGTTCGCTCACACCCCAGCCGTCTCCCATCGCCTCCGCAAAGATAACACGGTTACCTAGGGTAGAGGTGGCCACCGGTGCAGGCAGCTCCTGCACTGCCGCCGCGGTCTCCGCAAAGATCCGCGTGCCGGGGCGTGTCCTGTTCAGGACCATCAGCGCCGGCTTGCGCGTCCGTTCGACGAGATCAAGGACGCTCTCCGTGGCCCATAGATCCAGCGCCGACGCTGCCACCGGCACCAGCACCAGATCCGCTTCGCGCAAGGCGGGGCGCAGATCGCTGTCCGCTTTTGGCGGAGTGTCGATGAAGACCATGTCATGGGTCTTGGCGAGCTTTGTCACTTCATAACCCACGCCCCAGGCCGAAGCTGTCGAGAACTCCATCTGTGGTGCGCCGCCCGTGCGCTCCACCCGCGCCATGAACCACCGTCCGAGGGACCCCTGCGGATCCGTGTCCAGGACGGCCACGGACCGCCCGGCGCGCAGAAAATGCACCGCGAGATGCACGGCAAGGGTCGTTTTCCCCGATCCGCCTTTCTGCTGCGCGACGGTAATGATGTGTCCCGGCATCGGCACCCCAACCCTGCGCGGCTCTTGTCCATAGGTATGGTGGAGCATTCGCGCGCCCCCCACAAGACCTATTGCAGCGCGGGCTTCAAGGCGCGCAGGACGCACTAGCGTCCCGAGGAACTTGGATGTAGACCTTTCCCCCATGAGTGGGTGGAGACGACCGGCGCTGAACGCGCTTGCCATTTGGGTTCTGGCGCTACCCGCCAGCGCCCTTGAGAGCGTTTCGGTCCGTATCTCCGGTGGTGATGGCGATCTACAAAGCCTCTTGGAGCGCGCCTCATTGACGCGAGAGCTGCTCGAAAACGCCGAAGACGGCGCTCCCCCGCCCGCAGGAGAAGTCGTCTCCACTGCGCGGACCGAGTATCGCTCCATCCTCGGCGCCCTGTACTCGGAAGGCTACTACGGCGGGACTGTGTCCGTCCTCGTGGACGGTCGGGAGGCAACAGACCTCTCGCTCGTTGCACCACCCTCGGCCGTGCGCACGGTCGTGATCGTCGTGGACCCTGGACCACAGTTCCGCTTCAGTCAGGCGGACGTGACCCCTCTCGCCCCCGAAACCGAATTGCCCGAAGGATATGCCGCGGGAGAAATCGCGCGCTCCGGGCCGATCCAGGGCGCAGCCCGTGCCGGCGTCGCGTCCTGGCGCAGCAAGGGGCACGCCAAAGCGCGACTGGCTGACGAGACGATCACCGCCGATCACCGTTCGGCCCGCCTGGCCTCCGATCTGCAGATCGAGCCGGGGCCGCAGCTGCGCTTTGGCCCCTTGGTCGTATCGGGCAACAACCGGGTCCGAACAGAGCGAATCATAGCCATTGCGGGCCTTCCGGAAGGAGAGGTTTACGACCCGGAGGAACTCGACGACGCCGCCGAGCGCCTGCGGCGGACCGGCGCTTTCTCCGCGATCACCCTCACCGACGCCGAGGACATCGGCCCAAACGGCACGCTGCCCATCGAAGCCGCGGTCGGCGAAGAAAAGCGGCGCCGGCTGGGTGCAGGGGTCGAGGTGTCTTCGACAGAGGGGATCGGCGTCACCGCATATTGGATGCATCGCAATCTCTTCGGAGGCGCGGAAAACCTGCGCTTCGATCTGGAGATCGAGAACATCTCCGCGCCGGATGACAACGGCGTGGACTACACGCTGTCGGCGACGTTCCGGCGCCCGGCCACACCGTTCACCGACTTTGACCTGCTGAGCTTTGCCGAGATCAAGCGCGAGGATGAGCCGGGTTATCTGTCCGAGACCGTGGGCGTGGGCACCGGCTTTGTGTACTTCGTGAACAACAAGCTCGAAGTTTCCACGGCCATTGCCTATCGCGCCAGCCAGGTAGAAGACGCGTTCGGCGAACGCGAGTTTCAGATGCTGACCTTCCCGTCCTATGCCGTCTACGACACACGCGACAACGAGCTCGACCCAACGCGCGGTATCTTCGTGCGTGGCGACGTCACGCCCTTTGCGGGCCTTGTGGACATCGACAGCGGTGCCCTGCTGGAAGCGGACGCGCGCGCCTATCTTGGCTTCGGCGAGGATCGTAACATCGTCGCGGCCGGACGCGTGCAACTGGGCTCGCTCTTTGGACCGGACATTGACGAAGCGCCGCCCGACTTTCTCTTTTTCGCAGGCGGCGGAGGGTCTGTTCGCGGACAGCCCTACCAGTCGCTCGGCACAGGCGAGATCGACGGGACCATCGTTGGCGGACGCTCGTATGTCGCGCTCTCGGCGGAGTTGCGCGCCTATGTGCGCGGGCCGCTGGGCGTCGTCGGATTTGTCGATGCAGGCTACATCGGAGCAGAGGAGTTCTACGACGGTTCGGGAGAGTGGATCAGCGGCGCCGGGCTCGGCGTGCGCTATGACACGGGGTTCGGCCCGATCCGGGTCGATGTCGCCACACCCGTCGATGGTGGGCCAGACGACGCGGATGCCGTGCAGATCTACATCGGCATCGGGCAGGCTTTCTGATGGGCTGCGGGGAGCGCCGTTTCAGGCTCGGCGGCCTGCTTGCGCTGAGTGTCGCGAGCACTCTCGCGCTGCCGCCTGCGCGCGCCCAAGAGGACGACGACCCCGGCTTCATCGGCCGCCAGATCGAGTCTGCCCTTTCCGGCCCCGGCCGAGAGGCGCGCGTGCGCGGCTTTCAGGGGGCGTTGTCTGGCCGGGCCACGATGGACTCGCTGACCTTCGCGGATGCGGACGGCGTTTGGTTTCAACTGGAGGGCGCCGTGCTCGACTGGAACCGCGCCGCGCTGTTGCGCGGGCGCTTGTCGGTGAACGAGCTCTCCGCTGACCGGATTGTGGTGGCTCGCGCGCCCCTGCCCGCCCCTGCCGAGGCAGGCGCCGCGGCCCCGTCGCCGGAAGCGTCGGGCTTTTCCGTGCCGGAGTTTCCTGTTGCGATCAACATCGGCGCGATTGAGCTGGCCACGCTGGAGCTGGGCGCGCCGATCCTCGGAGAGGAGGCGCTCTTTCGACTCCGCGGTGGAGCAATTCTGGAGGACGGCGACGCCGATATCGACCTCAGCCTTGCCCGGCTCGAAGGGCCGGAGAATCGCATCGGTCTCGATCTGGCGTTCGACAGTACGGCCAGCACATTGGCGCTCGACCTGACGGTGCGCGAAGGCCCCGGGGGGCTTGCGTCGACGCTGATCGGGATCCCCGGCGCGCCTTCGCTGGCGCTCGACATCGACGGGACCGGGCCGCTCAACGATTACTCCGCCGTGATTGACCTCTCGACGCAGGGCGTGCAGCGCCTCGCCGGGACCGTCACGCTGCGCGGGGTCGACGGGGATGGCCTGCGCTTTGCAGCCGATGTTGGCGGGGATATCACACCCGTCATCGCCCCGGCCTATGCCGACTTTTTTGGCCCCGACATTGCGCTGCGTCTGGACGGTCTTCGGGGCGGGGACGGCGCGCTGACCCTTGAGGCACTCGACATCACGGCCCGGTCGCTGTCGTTGCAGGGCTCCGCTGCAATCGACGCGGACGGCCTGCCGGAGCGCTTCGCTCTGACGGGCGCTCTGGCCGACCCGGATGGGGGCGTGGTCCGTCTGCCCGCTGCGGCGCAGGTCACACTGGCGGGGGCGGACCTTTCGGCGGGCTACGACCGTGCCTCCGGCGATGCCTGGACGCTGGATCTCACGGCGCAAGACGTTGCCGCGCCGGGCTTGGCTCTCGATGCGCTGACCATCGACGGCGGGGGCGCCATTTCGCTTGACGGACAAACCTCCGTCACCGCCGAACTCGAGTATGCAGCGTCGGGCCTTGCCCCGGACGATACTGCGCTCGCCTCGGCTCTGGGCCAGGAGATCGGCGGAGCAGCCGATGTCACTTGGCAGGCCGAAGCGCCACTGACCCTGACGGAGCTGACCATCGGTGGCGCGGATTACGGCGCCAGCGTCTCCGGCACCGCGACTTTCGCGAACCGCACCCTGGTGCTCGATGGACAAGCGCAAGTGGACGCGCAAGACCTGTCGCGGTTCTCGGGCGTCTCAGGGCAGGAGCTGACGGGGCGCGCCACCGTCGCATTGGCCGGTTCGGGCGATGTGCTGGGAGGCACTTTTGACGTCACACTCGACGTCGATGGGACGCGCCTGTCGATCGGCCAGGAGGTGGCAGACCGGTTCCTGGACGGGCCTGTTACAATCGACGCGCGCGCGCGTCGGGACCTCGGCGGGCTCTCCCTGGACAGCTTTGCGCTCGACAGCACTGGCCTGTCCGCCTCGGGTGCCGGCACCCTCGGCAGCGGCGTCAGCGACCTGACCTTCACCACCACGCTCAAGGACATCGCCCTTCTCGATCCGCGCTATGCCGGGGCCCTCACGGTGGAGGGCCGCGCTGCGGAACAGACGGCGGGCCTCTTCGATGTCGACGTCACGCTGGAGGGCGCCTATGGCCTAGAGGGTTCGGTTGCGGGTCTTGTGGGCACGGGCGACGCGCAGCGGCAAACGGCCGTGACGCTCGACCTCGCGCTGCCGGACCTCGCGCCGTTTGTCCCCGATGTGCCTGGTCCTGTGTCTTTGCGCGGACAGGCCGCGTCGGCGGGCGCTGGCCTGTGGGAGGTCGACCTGGAGGCGACGGCGCCAGAAGGCGTCGATCTGGAAATCGAAGGTCAGGTCGGTGGCGGTGCCAGCGTCGTGGACGTTGCCGCCCGCGTCCCCGATGTCGCTGCCTTCGTGCCGGGGATACCGGGCGCCGTCGCCCTCGATGGACGTGCCGAGGAGCAGGGCAACGGCCAGTGGCAGCTCGACCTGTCCGCCGGTCTGCCTTACGCCGCGAGCGCGGCTGTGCAAGGCGAAGCCGGGCCGCAGGATATCCGCCTGAGCTATGCCGCACGCGTTCCGGATGTGTCTGCGATTGCCCCAGGCCTCGAGGGCGCGCTGTCCGCGATCGGAGCGGTACGGCAAACGGATCCGGGCCGGTTTGACGTTACGGCAAACATAGATGGCCCCTATGCGTCGCAGGTCACCGCGCAGGCTCAGCTTGGCGGCGGCGTCGACGGCAGCGGCCGCATCGTTGCCTCTGTCGATGTGGCGGTCCCAGATCTTGGCCCAGTGGCGCCAGCCCTCTCCGGACCGCTCACCGCAACGGCACGTGCGGAACAGACAGACGCCGGGGCTTTTGCAGTGGACCTTGACGCCCGGGGTCCCTTCGGCGCCACGGTCGAGGCGCAGGGCACGGTCGGCGCGGGCGACACCAACGCAAGCGCCAGCCTGCGCCTGCCTGATATCGGCGTGCTGCTGCCAAAATATGCCGGTGCTTTGCGCGCGGATGTGACCGCAAGCCAGGTCGCAGGCGCGCCGATCCAGCTCACGGTCGACGCCGCAGCACCCTACGGCATAACACTCGGGATCGATGGGCAGGTTGGCCAGGGACAGGGCGCCCTCGACATCGCCGCACTTGTGCCGAGCCTGACCCCCTTCGCTCCCGGCTTGCCAGGGGGTATTTCCCTCGACGGCTCGGTGGCCGAAAGCGCGGATGGCTGGGCGCTGGATCTGCGGAGCGCGGGCCCCGTCACTGCCGCGACGGCGATCACGGGCGTTGTTGCTTCCGATGGCAACGCTGCGGATGTCCGGATCCGCGGGGACGCTCCATTTGCCCTGATCAATGGGCTCATCGCCCCCACGCGTCTTGATGGTTCGCTCACCTTCGACCTTGCTCTGAATGGCCCGCCGGGGCTCGACGCTCTGTCTGGCACCGTCTCAACCTCCGGGTCACAATTCCAGATCCCGTCGATCAACCTTGGACTGGGCGACATCGCCGTCCAGGCCGCACTCTCGGATGGTCGCGTCTCGCTTGAAGCCAGCGCGCGGAGTTCGGAAGGCGGCACCCTCACGGCAGAGGGTCCCATCACGCTGAGCGGAGATTTTCCGGCCGATTTAACCATCGTCGCCGATGACCTGATCCTGGCTGATCCAAGCCTCTACCAAACCGTCGTGAACGCCGATGTCTCGGTGACCGGCCCCGTGCGCGGGACCGGCGGCACAATCGGCGGGCGTGTAAATCTGGGCGAGACGGAGCTGCGCATTCCCTCTGGCGGTGGTTTCAGCGGAGCGATCCCGCTGATCCGGCACGTCGGGGAACCGGGCGCTGTCTTTGCCACACGGGAGCGTGCCGGGCTGATCAACATCGCGCGCGAGGCCCGAGGGGGCACGCGCGGCAGCACGATCCTCGGGCTCGACCTGCGGATCGACGCGCCGCAGCGCATTTTCGTGCGCGGGCGCGGTCTTGATGCGGAACTCGGCGGCAGCTTCGACATTGGCGGCACGACCCGCACCCCCGCGCCGGTCGGTGAGATCAACGTGGTCCGTGGAAGGCTCGACATTCTTGGAAAGCGTCTTGATCTGAGCGAAGACGGACGCGTGACGTTGGGCGGTGATCTGGTGCCATTCCTGGAGCTGATCGCGACGTCGGACGAGGCGGATGACTTTACCATCCTGATCCTGATCGAAGGGCCTGTCGACCAGCCGGAGTTTTCGTTTTCGTCCTCTCCGCCACTGCCTGAGGACGAAGTGCTCGCACGGTTCTTCTTTGACAAGGGGCTGGCCAATCTCTCCCCCCTCCAGGCTGCACAGCTGGCCAATTCCATTGCGCAGCTGACGGGACGCGGCGGCGTCGGCTTGCTGGGTGGCGTGCGCGAAGGGTTGGGCGTGGACGACTTCAACCTTGTGACAGATGACGAGGGGGATGCGGCGCTGCAGATCGGACAATATCTGACCGACAATATCTACACCGATGTCACGACATCGACCGGGGGGATGACCGAGGTCAACATCAACATCGACGTCACGGACACGGTCACCGTCAAAGGCAGTGCCGACAACGAGGGTGACACCTCTCTCGGGATCTACTTTGAACGGGATTATTGAGCGCGCGAGGCGCGTGTGACGCTATGAGACAAGCGGCTGTCGCCCGTGGCAGGCAGCACGTGCACGCGTCGGTCTATGCCGCGTATACCGGCTCGCTGAGACACAGGAATGGACCCAGCCCATGACAGAGATCGCACCCTATTGGCAGAACTACATTGACGGCGCATGGGTCGACGGCGGCGCGGGGCGGATCGACGTGATTGACCCCGGCCGGGGAACAGTTCTCGCCGAGCACGCCCTGGCGGATGCTGCGGATGTCGACCGGGCCGTGCGCGCGGCCAAGCGCGTGCACCTGTCCGGCGCTTTGACCGCCATGCGTCCGGTGGAACGCGGACGCATGGTCCAGGCCATGGGGCGCTACCTCCTTGAGCACGCCGATGCCATCGCCACGACCCTGACGCGTGAGCAGGGCAAGCCACTTTGGGAAGCTCGCATCGAAGTCTCGGGCGCAGCGCGTTACTTTGAGTATTATGGCAATCAGGCCGAGACACTGGAAGGGCGGTCCATCCCCCTTGGCGCGGCCTATTATGATTTTACATCGCTTGAACCTTATGGCGTCTCCGCGCAGATCATTCCGTGGAATTATCCCCTCGAGATGACGGCCCGCTCGCTGTCAGCTGGCCTTGCGACAGGCAACGCCTGCGTGATCAAGAGCCCCGAGATGACGCCGCTGTCGCAAAAGTGGTTTGCGCTCGCGGCAGAAGCGGCCGGGATCCCGGCCGGCGCGGTGAATATCCTGTGCGGGCTGGGTCATGTCGCGGGCGCGGCGCTCTCGGGGCATGAGGATGTGAACCAGATCGTATTCACAGGCTCGGTGTCGACGGGGATCGCCATAGCAACGGCTGCGGCGGGGAATGTTGTACCTTGCGTTCTCGAACTTGGGGGCAAGTCCGCCGCGATTGTCCACGATGACGCTGATCTGGACGCCTTCGAGAAGGATCTGCGCTGGGGCATCTACTTCAATGCCGGCCAGGTATGCTCCGCCATGAGTCGCGTGCTGGTCCATGAGAGCCGCCATGACGAGCTGGTCGAGCGCGCGGTGGGTGTTGCCCAGAGCTTGTCGGTCGGGCCAGGACTCGAACGGACCGACGCAGGACCGACCATGGGCTCGATGGTGTCGGCCGGGCAACGCGATCGGGCCGTCGGCATGGTCGAACGCGCGCAGGCGCAAGGGGCGACAGTTGCAACAGGCGGACGGGCGCTCAACATCGAAGGGGCCTTTCTAGAGCCCACGGTCCTGACCGGTGTATCCGCGCAGATGGAGATCGCCCAACAGGAAGTGTTCGGCCCTGTATTGTCGGTCATTCCGTTCGGCTCAGACGAGGAGGCCGTCGCTATTGCGAATGGTACGGAGTATGGGCTGGTCGGCGGCGTCTTCACGCGCAATCTCGACCGTGCGATGCGCGCCGCCCAGAGCATCCGAGCGGGGCAAGTCTTCGTCAATGAGTGGTTCGCCGGAGGTGTAGAAACACCATTCGGAGGCTACGGAAAGTCCGGATACGGTCGTGAAAAAGGACGCGAAGCACTTCTCAACTATGTCCAGACAAAGAATATCGCCATTCGTTTAGGGTAAGCGACTAGGGGCAGGAAAGGGAACGACGGGGCCGAATTTTCGTACCAAAATTCGTGCGCTTACCCAGCGTTGGGTTGACTTCAGCGATCGGATCTCGCACACGCGCCGCACCCGCAATCGGGCGCTCGCGTAGGCGCCAAACCGACGAGGATCCGCCCATGGCCGATACCCCTTCCCCACAAATCACACTCACCCTCCCCGATGGCGCAACACGCAGCGTTCCGGCCGGAGCGACGCCCGCCGACGTCGCAGCGTCGATTTCTCCCAGTCTCGCCAAGAAGGCCATCTCGGCCACAGTCAATGGACAGCACTGGGATCTGGCCTGGCCGCTGGAGCTGGATGCAACGATTGCCATTCATACGATGAAGGACGAGGCGGAGGCCCTCGAGCTGATACGTCATGATCTGGCGCATGTCATGGCACGCGCGGTCCAAGACATCTGGCCTGATGTCAAAGTCACAATCGGGCCGGTCATCAAGGACGGCTGGTACTACGATTTCGACCGCGCGGAGCCGTTTACACCGGACGATCTTGGCGCGATTGAAAAGAGGATGCGCGAAATCATCGCAGCGCGTGACCCCGTTCGGACGGAGGTTTGGGACAGGCCTCGCGCCATCGCGCATTACACCGACAACAACGAGCCCTATAAGGTCGAGTTGATCGAGAGCATTCCGGGTGATGAGCCACTGCGGATGTATTGGCATGGCGACTGGCAAGATCTCTGCCGCGGCCCCCATCTGCAGAACACGGGACAACTCCCTGCTGACGCCTTCAAGCTGATGAAGGTCGCCGGCGCCTATTGGCGTGGCGACAGTGCGCGCCCGATGTTGCAGCGGATTTACGGCGTTGCTTTCCGCTCCAAGCCGGATCTCAAGGCGCATCTGACCTTTCTCGAAGAAGCCGAAAAGCGCGACCACCGTCGCCTGGGCCGTGAGATGGAGCTTTTTCACTTCCAGGACGAAGCACCTGGCATGGTCTTTTGGCACCCCGATGGCTGGACGATCTATCGCGCGCTGGAAGACTACATGCGGCGGCGCCTCGGCGCGGCAGGCTATCGCGAGATCAGGACGCCGCAGGTTGTAGACCGCAAGCTCTGGGAAGCGTCCGGGCACTGGGACAAATACCGCGAGAACATGTACATCACGGAGATCGACGAGGAGCACGCCAACGAAAAGCGTACCAACGCTCTCAAGCCGATGAATTGCCCCTGCCATGTGCAGGTCTTTAACCAGGGGCTGAAATCCTACCGCGACTTGCCGCTTCGGATTGCCGAGTTTGGCTCGTGCCACCGCTACGAAGCACATGGCGCCTTGCACGGGCTGATGCGGGTCCGCGGCTTCACGCAGGACGACGCGCACATCTTCTGCACCGAGGATCAGATCGAGCACGAATGCGCGCAGTTCATTGGGCTGCTTTCGAGCATTTACGAAGACCTGGGCTTCAGCAAGTTCGACATCAAGTTCTCGACCCGGCCGGAGACGCGGGTCGGCTCGGACGAGGTGTGGGACAAGGCGGAAGCGGCCCTGGAAAAAGCGATCCTGTCCGTTCGCGACGACTACGAGGTCGACCCGGGCGAAGGCGCGTTCTATGGCCCAAAACTCGATTTCAAGCTGACGGATGCGATTGGGCGGGAGTGGCAATGCGGGACGTTCCAGGCGGATTTCAACCTGCCCGAACGGTTGGATGCGACCTACATCGGTGCAGACGGAGAAAAGCACAGGCCGGTTATGCTACACCGCGCTATTCTTGGCTCCTTTGAACGGTTCCTCGGCATTCTGATCGAGAATTATGCGGGCAAGCTGCCCTATTGGCTTGCGCCGAGGCAGGTTGTCGTGGCGTCGATCGTTTCGGACGCGGATGACTTCGTGCACGAGGCCGTCGCGATGCTGCAGTCGAAGGGCCTGCGGGCCGAGGCGGACACGCGCAACGAGAAGATCAACTACAAAGTACGTGAGCATTCAGTGGGCAAGGTCCCGGTGATTCTCGCAATCGGGATGCGGGAGGTCGATGAACGTACCGCCACTGTGCGGCGCCTCGGCGAAAAGCACACCAAGACCGTTCCGCTAGACGAAGTGGTCGCGCAGCTTGCACGTGAGGCGGTGCCGCCGGACTTGCGGTAAAGGCCTAGCCCATGGAGCGCTGTGTGTAACACAGGTGGTCCATGGGCTGGCCCACCGTGCCCCTGCGGTACGTGCCTGAGAGCCAGCTCTGGGCAAGGCCGGGCGTCTGATCGAAACGCAACCGCGACGGGAACAATCGCCAGATCACATGCACACAGTCGCAATCCTTTAACCAATTAACATATTTTTGCCGCACTCGCCCGTAAGGCTCGACCCCGTCTTAAAAAAGATCAGGTCAGAGTACGGCATGAGCTACGATCGCGGTTTACCCATTGAGACGCTGGTTGCCCGCCGGGCGGAATGCCAGGCGCGTGCAGATCTTCTGGATGCAGCCGAATGCGACTTTGCGCGGCGCAAGAGATGCGCCATGGCGCTGGAGCGTGCCTTACTGCAATGGCTGATCAGGCATCGGGTGACTTTCGCCGACCGTTTCAACACCCACGCACTTCTCCGCCGCTTGCCGCTCAAGACAACGGCGGAGGCCGACAAAGCCGCATGCCGGCTGCGCGCGCGGCTGACCTATTCCGAGACATTGCGGCGGGCGGTCATCCAGGCCGTTTCCGAACGACGTCGCGACTTGGCAGCGCTCGCACTGGCCGAAACACAGCTCACGGTGCGGCTCCATACGCGCGCATTCGCACTGGCCTCTGAGCACGATTGGGAGATCGTGCCCCTCGACGCGGCGCGTGCTGCGCGCGACAGTCTTTTGGCGGAACATGCTGAGACAACTGCGGACGAAGAGTTCGCGGCCCACGCGCCTTTTTCGGTTCTAGAAATGCCGCAGCGGTACGAGATCGGCCGCTAGGCGCCCGATCGACACCATCCGCGATCGCTGTACGTCTCGGAGCGCTGATGTCCTGTTGAAATCGGCGAAAGCGCTGCGTAGCGCGTCCCACACAAAGCTCGGAATGTAACAAACCAAGGTAACCTCCGTGAAGTGTGAGCCTGGGCCCACTGAACAGCGCAGCCGTTAACCAATTGTTTTGATGTGTAATTCAAGACGATCTCCACGATGCCGCGATCAACCAAATTCACGCCCGCGTGGGCGCAACCGTGCATTGGTAGATCCGGCTGGGCCAGTAGGTCTATGTTCTGGGCACGCTGCGGAATTCCGGGGCGAACCAGAAGTTGCTCTTTCACCTAGTCCCCAGAAAGGACCCTTTCCATGTCAACGACCAAGTCCCTTGCCCTGATGGGTGCCGTTGCCGCCGCTGCCACCACATTTGCCGCTGCCCCCGCAAGCGCCCAGGCGATGGAAAAGTGCTATGGTATTAGCCTCGCTGGAGAGAACGATTGCGCCGCGGGCCCTGGCACAACCTGCGCCGGAAGCTCCACCGTCGATTATCAGGGCAATGCCTGGACGCTCGTCGAGGCAGGCACCTGCGCCGAAATCGATCTTCCCGCCATGGCGGACGGCACGGCACGCGTTGGCTCGCTTGACGAACTCGATCGCGACCTGCCAACCGGCTAACGTAGAGGTGCACCGGCGCGTAACGAAATGCGCCGGTGCAACCCGCAACCAAAAAAACGGCCCTCGACATGCTCGATACCACCTCGATTGCGTCCCTGCCCGCCGCCCCTGGTGTGGGCTACAAGGCTCTCCACTTCGAGGCGGTCATGTCCTCGCCCGGCCCAGTGCAGTGGCTTGAGGTCCATGCCGAGAATTACATGGGCGACGGCGGGCGCCCGATCGCGCAACTCCGCGCTCTCGCCGATCGCTTTCCCATTTCCGTGCATGGCGTCGGCCTGTCGATCGGCGCCGAGCAGGGCCTCGATCCAGATCACCTGGAGCGGCTCAAGCGCCTTGTCGAGTGGGTGGCTCCGGCCAGCTTTTCGGAACACCTGGCGTGGTCGACCCACGACACCGCGTTCCTCAACGATCTGCTGCCGCTGCCATACACCGAGGCTACACTCGACCGCGTGGCACGGCATATCGACCAGGTGCAGGAGACCGTCGGCCGCAGGATGCTGCTCGAAAACCCGAGCACCTACCTAGACTTTGCAGAGAGCGACATGACGGAAACGGCCTTTTTGCACGCCCTGACGGAGCGGACGGGCTGCGGCCTGCTGCTCGACATCAACAATGTCTTCGTCTCAGCGACCAACCAGCAGACCGACCCGCGCGCCTACCTGTCCGCGTTTCCGATGCATGCCGTGGGCGAGATCCATCTTGGCGGTCATGATGCGGACACCGACGAGCATGGTGCGCCTCTGCTGATCGACAGCCACGGCGCCGCGGTGGTCGACCCGGTGTGGACCCTTTACCGCGAAGTCATCGCGGCCCACGGCCCTCGGCCGACACTCATTGAGTGGGACACGGATGTGCCGGAATGGCCCGTTCTTGCGGAGGAGGCAGCGCGCGCGGCAGAGATCCTGCAGCGCGAGACAGTCGTCGCAGGACGGGCCTAATGCCCGTCAGCCAGAGAGACTTCCGCGAGTCGCTTCTCGACCCGACCCGTGCCGTGCCCGAGGGTTTGCAGGACCCCGCAGGGCGTCCTGCCGGAAAACGTTTCGACGTCTACCGCAACAACGTCGTGGCCTCCTTGTCCGAAGCGTTGGGAACAGGGTTTCCCGTTATCCGCAAGCTGCTCGGCGAGGAGCGATTTCGGATGCTGGCGATCTCCTACACCCGGGCGCATCCGCCCAGATCGCCTCTCATGATGCATATGGGCGCGGACCTTCCCGCGTTTTTGGCGGGCTTTGAACAATTGGCCAGTTACGGCTACCTGCCGGACGTGGCACGCCTCGAGCTGGCCATGCGGCAAAGCTACCACGCCGCCGATGCGGCTCCTTTGGATCCTGCCCTATTCGGTCAGCTGCCCCCGGAGGACCTGGCCGAGAGCCGTCTCACTCTGGCCCCAAGCCTCCATCTGGTCGAAAGCGCCTGGCCGATTGTTCAGATCTGGCAATTCAACATGGCTGGCGGCCCAAAGCCGGTGCCGCGCGCGGAAACCGCTCTTGTGACACGCCCGGGCTTTGATCCGCAGATCAAGAGCGTGGGACAGGCAGACGGGGCGTTCTTGCGGGCGATCATGGACCGAATACCGATCGGCGCCGCTGCCGAACGCGCGGCAAACCAGTCTCCCGACTTTGACCTCGTCGGCCTGCTCGGTACGCTCTTGGCAGACCGCGCCATCACGCAACTCTCGCCCCCTACAGACCAAGGACACACCCCATGACCGCCGCCCTAACGCGCATCGTCGCCTTCCATGACAGAGTGTTCGCATGGATCGATTCCGCGATTTCGAGCCTTCTGCTGCCCACGGCCGCGCGCCTCGTCTTTGCCGGGGTACTCTTGATGTACTTCTGGCGTTCGGGGGTGACGAAGCTTGGCGACGGTCTCTTTGGCTTCGTCAACCTGGGCGCAGGGACCTACGTGCAAATGTTCCCTCTCAAAATGGAGGCCGTCGGCTACGATCCCTCCGCGCTCGGCTTCGGCCTGAAGCTTGTGGCGCTCCTGGGCACCTGGGCAGAGTTCATCTTGCCGCTGATGATCGTCATTGGTTTTGGCACGCGCCTCGCCGCGCTCGGGATGATCGGCTTCGTCATTGTGCAGAGCGCGACCGACATCGTTGGTCACCACGCGGACGCCGCGACAGTCGGGTCCTGGTTCGATACCGCTTCGGATGCGCTGATCGTTGATCAGCGCGCATTCTGGATCTTTTTGCTGCTGTTTCTTGCGCTGCGAGGAGGCGGACCGCTGTCAGTCGACTATTTCCTAGGCATCGGGCGCGCCAAGCCACAGGAAAGCTAGGAGCCTGGCCGCGCGGTCTTGTCTTTTGGCAATGCCGCGCCACCTTTTGGACGTGGCCGCAGATGGCATTGACCAGCGGCCGCTGAGCACCGTGGAAACACGGAACACCAGGAAGTTCAAAGGAGACACGGGATCATGCCAACTGGCACCGTGAAATGGTTCAATACCACTAAAGGCTATGGCTTCATCGCACCCGACGATGGAGGCAAGGATATTTTTGTGCACATCTCCGCTGTGGAGCGTGCTGGAATGACCGGATTGGCCGACAATATGAAGATCGCCTATGAGCTGCGCGAAGGGCGCGATGGGCGCATGTCTGCCAGCGACCTCCAGGCACTCTGACCTCCAGCGCAGGTGCACTAAGGCGTTGTGCGACGTCGTGGTAGCCGCACCACATAAATCGGGCGTCAACGCTTTCTTCACCAAGAGTCTCTAAGCCTGCAGCCCAAGCGCACCCAGTGCTCTGGCTTCGCTCGGATACGAATGTGCTTTGTCCGTTTCCGGACGGTTCCACTTCGCCAGGAGGCGTAGATGCCCACGTATGCGTCGCTTCTCAAACTCTACGTTGCCCACGCAAGTGCGGCGGCATCGGGCGCTTTAGAGCGCGAGCGAGACCAGGTTGCAGCGCCTGCCCTGGACGCCGCCGCGCGCGGCTTTCTATCGGCAACCGAGCAGGCCGATTGGACAGACTTGTCGGTCGAAGCGCAAGCGGCACGGCTGCGCTTGGGTCGACAGCGTCTACGCCGTTGGGAAATTTCCAACCCCGACATCGTTTCGTTGCTCCGACGAAAAGCCCGAAGCGTTGCACTGAGTTGAGATACGTCGCGCGCGAAGAACCCGATCGCTGTGCTTGAGCGCCTGCACATCGGTGCGAGCCAGTAGCGTGCGCGCAACATCAGCTTCGCTGATCTGAACGGCGCCCATCCTTTCGGCACTGCCCCGGTACAACGCTCGCAGGAGCGGCGAGTGTGGCGAACCCGTCACTGAGACGGAGCGCACCACCACTGAGACGGAATGCGCCAAGCCCCAGAACGGTCATCTCATGGTATCTTAACCGTGCAGCGACAACGATCGCTGCAGTGAAAAGGGAGGCAGGGCCGAAGATGCGCGGCATGCTCTCCCGACGCATACTGTCCCCGCCGCCTCCCGCAGACGACGGAGATGGACTATGACAGCAGGCTTTCTTGCCCTCCTTTCTGCCTATTATCTATGTGATGCCACCGCGACATTGCGGCCCCTGTCTCCGGACACGGCACAAACCTGTGCGGCGCAATATGAAGCTGTGAAGGCTCGGTTTGGCACCTCTTCAGATCCAACGCCGGCGGCGCGACAGGCGGCCTATCTTCGGTTCAAGGCTTGGGAGGCGAGCAATGTCCGCCTCGTTGAGCGGATGCGCTCCGAAGCAGCTTCGAGCGCACGGGCCGCTCTGCTGCGGGACAGGATCTGACACCGGGCCCGATCCGCAGCGGACGCCCCTGGCCGCCAGATACCTGCCATCCTGACGCACGCTTGCCCATATGGAGCAGCAGCGCGCTGTTCCCTTTGTGGGCGCGGGCCGTCTATTCCGCACGACCCGGAGCGTGACGCATCCGGCACAGGGCCGACTCAGGATCAGACATGTGAACGTCGAGACGCTTTGCCAGCAACGCCGTGCATGCTAGGCATCGTTGCGATGCCGACGGCAAACTGGAGGGGCCCGCCTGCCATGAACAACCCTATGAAAGCATTCACCTTTATCGCCGCAGCTGCGATGGCGTCCAGTTTTGGCGCGCAAGCCGTCGCGCAGGCCACCGGCCCTTTCACCCTGGAGTTGAACAATACGGCTGACGTCGAACAATCCTGTCGGCTGACCTATGTCGCCACCAACGGCATGGGGATCGACCTGAGCGAGGCATCCTATGAAGTCGCCGTCTTTGACTCCGACGGGCTTGTCGAGCGTCTCTTGATCCTGCAATTCGGCGCGCTCGCCGATGGTCGCACAAAGGTGGTCCAGTTCGACCTTGCCGATACAGCGTGCTCCGGCATTTCACGGCTTCTGGTGAACAGCGTTTCGGAATGCGCCGCAGCCGACGGTTCCGCGCCCGATTGCCTTGATGCGCTTGAAACGACATCACGGTCGGACATCAACTTCGGCCTCTGACGCCGCCTGATCCCTTGTCCGTCAAGCCAGATCGCGCATGACGCGCTGCCCGAGTTCGTCGAGCAGCGCTTCCACATCGATCGGAATGCCAGCATAGCGAACATTGTCGTCAATGATCAGGAACGACAACCCGTGGACAAATGTCCACAGCATAAAGGCACGTCGGTTGGCCTCAGGATGCTCCGCAGGCAGCCCGAGGATTTCGGCGACCTCCGCCTTGACCAGACCGTAGGTGTCGATGTCTTCGGACTTAAGCTCTTCGACGGAATCCGGCTTCTGCTTTGACCCAAAGATCAGTCGGAAGACGCCCGGCTCCTCTTGCGCAAACTGCACGTAGACCCGTCCCAGGCCACGGAGCCGCTCAAGCGACCCTTTGGGCACGTCTTTGAGCGCATTGATCATCTGCGAATAATGGCGCCGCATGCCGGCGATACAGACCTCCGCCAGAATTTCGTCACGGTCGCGAAAATGCCGATACGGCGCCGCGGTGGACACACCCGCACAGCGCGCCACCTCAGACACAGAAAAGTGATCGGGCCCTTTTTCCTCCACCAGGCGACGGGTGTGCTCGATCAAGGCCGCCCGTAGATCACCATGGTGATACGCATTCCGCGGCGGTTTCTCGGTCGCATTGTGATCCGATGGGGGGGCTTTTTCGTTCATTCCATGCATGTGCCAGCGAAATCTTTCCTTGTCAAAGTTAGAGACTCTAACATATGTGAGAAACTCTAACATGGATACGGGAGACGCAAATGCCTACCCCCGACAGACCTTCAGTTCGTTTTCGGCTGCGCTCCGCCCTGATGCGCGGCGTGCGCCTCGTGCTCACACTCAGCGTCACGGCATTCGTGATCGGTGGAGCAGGCATTGCAGTCTGGCAGGGTTCTGCGCTTCTGGCAGATCGTGCCGCTGCGGCGGAGCCGCCGGTTGCGGCCCCTCCCTTGCCCGTTGAGATTGTTCCGCTGCGGCTCGAGGCCGGGTTTGCGGTGGAGCGTCAGTTTCTAGGAGAAGTCTCTGCCCGGCAATCCGCAGACCTTTCGTTTGAGCTCGGCGGTCAGATCACCGAAGTGCTTGTCGACGAGGGTCAGGCTGTGGCGGTCGGCGATGTGCTGGCGCGCGTCGACACCGCGCTCTTGGAAACAGATGAACGGCGGATCCGTGCCGCGCGTGCCGCGCTTGAGGCGGATCTCGACGCCGCCGAACGACGTTTTGCCCGTCAGGTAGAGCTCAAGGCGCGGGGCTTTTCTCCCGAGGAGGCCCTGGAGCAAGCCCGCGCTAGCGTGGACAGCCTGACTGCGCGGATCGCTGAAACAGACGCGGCGCTGCAAGCGGTGACCGTCCGCATCGAAAAAGCCGTTCTGCGCGCGCCTTACGCGGGCCGGATTGCAGCGCGGATGGTCGACACCGGAGCAACTGTCGCAGGGGGCACGCCGATCTTCCGTCTGTTGGAGACAGGACCCGCGGAGGTGCGCGTCGGCCTGCCAAGCTGGGTGGAGGCTGCAGCCGGCACGCGCTGGACCGTCTCCATCGACGGCACCGATCACACGGGCACGCTGACCGCATTGCGCCCGGACATCGACCCCGAGACGCGCACTCGCACGGCGCTGCTCCAGATCGAAGAAACGACGGCCCCCTTCGGCGCAATCGCAGTCGTTGCCGTCCCACAGACGATCGAGGCGCAAGGGGCCTGGGTCCCCCGGGCGGCATTGCGCGAGGGCGCACCCGGCGTCTGGACCGTGCTCGCCCTGGATGCGGAGGACCGCGTGCGGCCGGCGGTGGTCGAAATCCTGCACGCAGAGGCGGACAGGCTCTACGTGCGCGGCGGCCTTTCAGACGGCTTGCCGCTTATCACGGGCGGCCCGCATCGCATCGTTCCTGGGCAACGTGTGCGCCCGCTGGGCGCAAGCTGAGGAGAGGACCGATGGAAACGCTCACCTTCCGCCAGCCACGCCTGGTCGCGCTGATCCTGCTGGTGCTGATTTCAGCCGGCGCGTCTTCTCTTCTGTCGCTTGGGCGTCAAGAAGACCCGACGATCACCAATCTCTTTGCAAGTGTCACAACCTCTTTTCCCGGCGCCGATCCCGCCCGCGTCGAAGCCCTCGTGACGGCTGAGATCGAAGAAGCGATGCGTGAGATCGCCGAGGTCGATACCGTCTCCTCCGTATCCGGTCAGGGGATCTCGGTCGTCAGCATCGACCTGCTGGAGACCCTCGATGACACAACCATTGAGCAGGTCTGGTCCGAGGCGCGGGACGCTGTGGCTGAGGCCGCCACACGCTTTCCGCCCGGCGCCCGCACGCCGGAATTCAACGCCGAAGGGATCTCCGCCTATTCTGCCGTGATCGGCATTCGTGCGGAGGCCGACGGGATCACTGCCCCGCTTCTGGCGCGGCATGCCGAAGCCCTGGCGGATCGGCTGCGCGGGATACCTGACACGCGGGCGGTGGATCTCTTTGGCGTCCCCGAAGAAGAGGTGCTTGTGGCCGTCGAGTCCGCCGAAGCCGCTGCACTTGGCCTGACGGTTGACCGTATATCCGCCGCCATCACGGGCGCCGACGGCAAGGTGCAGGCGGGTCGGCTACAGGGCACCGGCACAGATCTTTCTATCGGGATCTCAGGCGAAGTTGCCTCGCTCGACCGGCTGCGCGCGATCCCGCTTGCGGAGGGGCGCGACGGGGCGGTCGTGCGGCTCGGCGACATTGCCGAGATCTCCCGCGGGGCCCGCACGCCGAGCGAGGAGCTCGCGCTCGTCAATGGTGCCCCGGCCGTTCTCGTCGGCGCGCTCGCGCAGGACGGCGTACAGATCGACCGCTGGATGACCTTCTTGCGCGACGAACTGGAGGCAGGTGCCGAGGTTGTGCCGATCGGGATTTCCGAAACGTTGCTCTTCGATCAATCGACCTACACGGCGGACCGCCTGAGCGAGGTCGGCACCAATATGGCCATCGGGGTCGCGTTGGTGGTCGCTGTGCTTTTTGTGACGCTGGGTGTGCGGGCGGCCTTGATCGTTGCGCTGGTGTTGCCGGTGGTCAGCTTTGCGACGCTTGCCACCATGAACATGATCGGGCTGCCCATCCATCAGATGTCGGTCACGGGCCTGATTGTGGCGCTCGGTCTGCTGGTCGATGCCGCCATCGTGATGTCAGATGAAGTGCGCAAGCGTCTCGCCGCCGGGATGCCGCGCGAACGGGCGACCGGAGATGCCGTCCGCCGCCTTGCTGCGCCGCTCCTGGCCTCGACCGTCACAACCGCACTTTCCTTTACTCCGATGATCTTGCTTCCCGGTCCGGCGGGGGACTTCGTCGGCTCGATCGCCATCGCCGTGGTGCTGATGCTGGCCTGGTCGCTGGTGATCGCGCTCACGGTCACGCCTGCGCTCGCGGGCTGGTTCTTGCCGGCAGCGACGGATACGCCGCGTCCCGGACCGCTGGCGCGCGCCTTCACCGCGACGCTCCATTGGTCGACGCACAACCCCGTGCGCTCGATTGCCGTGGCACTGATCTTGCCGGTGCTTGGCTTTGCCGCCTTTCCCACGCTCACCGCGCAGTTCTTTCCCGGCGTGGAACGGGACCAGTTCTACATCGAGCTCGACATGCCAGCAGGGACCGCCATCGCAGAAACCGCCCGCGTCGCGGCAGAGATCGACGCGCGCCTCATGGGCGACACGCGAATCGAGCGCGCATGGTGGAGCATTGGTCAGTCCGGGCCGGCGTTCTACTACAACATCACCGGAGGGCGTTCCCGCGAGCCCGGTTTCGCGCAGGCCATGGTCACCACCGCAGATGCGGAGGCCGCGTCGGAACTGGTCCCTGAGCTTCAGGCCCAGCTCGACATGGCCTACCCCAACGCCCAGATCATTGTCCGCGGGTTGGTCCAAGGCCCGCCCGTCGCGGCACCTGTTGAGCTGCGCTTCGTCGGCCAGGACGTTGCGACGCTGCGAGAGCTTGGGGACGACGTCCGCGCCCTTGTCGCGGATCTGCCCCTCACAACCCATGTACGTACAACGACCAACGGTGGAGCGCCGCGCCTGACCTACGAGATCGACGAAGGTGCGGCCCGTCGGCTGGGTCTCTCGCTCACGGACGTTGCGCGGCAGATGGAGGCGGGGCTCGAAGGTGTCACCGGCGGTTCGCTCGTGGAAGGCACGGAAACGCTCCCGATCCGCGTGCGTCTCGGGGAGACGCTACGCGCCGACGCGCAGAGCATCGCCGACATGCCCGTGCTGCCTGCGGGCGCCGTCGCGGGCAACGGCATGACGTTCCTGCCGCTTTCGGAGATTGCCACTCCGGTTTTCGAGCCGTCCGATCCAACCATCGTGCGCCGCAATGGCGAGCGGGTAAACACCGTCCAGGCCTTCCTGGTGCCGGGCGTCTTGCCCGAAGAGGGCCTGCAGCAAGTGCAAACAGCGCTGGACGAGGCGGGTTTCGCGTTGCCTGCGGGCTACCGGCTGGAACTCGGCGGCGACAGCGACGCGCGCTCCTCCACGGTAGGTAATCTCCTGGCCTCCGTGGGTCTGATCGTGACGCTGACGATTGCAACGATCGCGCTTACCTTCAACTCCTTCCGGCTCACTTTCCTGGCGCTCGTCGTGACGGTGCTGTCGGCAGGGCTGTCGATGCTGGCGCTCGCGATCATGCAATTCCCCTTCGGGATCAACGCGATCATCGGGGTGATCGGCTCCATCGGCGTGTCGATCAACGCCGCGATCATCATCCTGACCGGGCTCCAGCAGGACCCGGAGGCCGCCTCGGGCGACCGGACGGCGATGGCGCGCGTCACGGCCGCCTCGTCGCGCCACATCATCTCGACCACAGTCACGACCTTTGGGGGCTTTCTGCCGCTGATCCTCGCGGGGGGCGGCTTCTGGCCCCCCTTCGCGGTGGCCATCGCCGGGGGCGTGGCGTTTTCCACGGTCGTGTCGTTCTACTTCGTACCGGCGGCCTTCGCCCTGATCGCCCGCCGTACCCCCCTGCCCGAGGTCGCCGAAGACACGGTGCCGCGCGTGCAGCCACACCTCGCGCTGGCCGCCGAGTAACGCACGCGATCGTCGAGCAGGCGAGGGCGCGGCGCCTTGGCGTCGCGCCCGGGTCGGGCTACCCTCTCCAGCGGAGGGTAGCCCGATGTTCTTACCGTTCTTTGATGCGTTGCGCCGCGGGGGCGTCCCCGTCAGCTTGCGGGAATACCTAAGCTTTCTCGATGGGATGGCCGCTGGCTTGGCGACCTACGACATCGAGGGCTTCTACTACCTCGCCCGCACCGCGATGGTGAAGGACGAGCGCCACATGGACCGGTTCGACCGCGCCTTTGGCGAGGCGTTCAAAGGGCTCGAATCAATCCCGACCGAAGCGGTGCTGGAGGCAATGGCCCTCCCCGAGGACTGGCTGCGCAAACAGGCCGAGAAGCTCCTCTCCCCCGAGGAAATGGCCGAGATCGAGAGCTTTGGGGGCTTTGACAAGCTCATGGAGACGCTGCGCGAGCGCCTCAAGGAACAGGAGGGCCGTCATCAGGGCGGCAACAAGTGGATCGGCACGGCCGGCACCTCGCCCTTCGGCGCCTATGGCTACAACCCCGAGGGCATTCGCATCGGTCAGGCGGAGAGCCGTCACAGGCGGGCGGTCAAGGTTTGGGACAAGCGCGAGTTTCGGGACTTCGACGATCAGGTCGAGCTGGGCACGCGCAACATCAAGGTCGCGCTCAAGCGCCTGCGTCGCTGGGCGCGGGATGGGGCGCATGAGGAGCTCGACCTCGACGGGACGATCCGCGCCACCGCCGACCACGGCTATCTCGACGTCCAGACCCGTCCGGAGCGGCGCAATGCCGTGAAGGTCCTGCTGTTTCTCGATGTGGGCGGGTCGATGGACGACCATGTGCGCGGCGTCGAGGAGCTCTTTTCCGCCGCGCGTGCCGAGTTCAAGAATCTGGAGCATTTCTATTTCCACAATTGCCTCTACGAAGGCGTGTGGCGGGACAATGCCCGGCGCTGGGGGGCCCAGACCCCGACGTGGGAAGTGCTCAACACTTACGGCGCGGATTGGACCTGCATCTTCGTGGGCGACGCGTCGATGAGCCCCTACGAGGTGCTCTACCCCGGCGGTGCGAACGAGCACTACAATCAGGAGGCGGGCGAAGTCTGGCTGCGCCGCGCCCGCGCGCAATGGCCGAAGACGCTCTGGCTGAACCCGGTGCCGGAGCGGCATTGGGGCTACACGCAGTCGATCGGTCTGATCGGCCAGATCTTCGAGGAGCGCATGGTGCCTATGACGCTGGAGGGGATCGACCGCGGCATGCGTCTGTTGACCTGACGCGTTTGGCCTTTTTCCTGAGACCTGAGCGACGGGCGGCCGCACCGCTCGTCCCAGGCTCAGGATTCGCGCCACGCAGCACTTTCGGGTTTGCACCAGCCGCGTCGGGGCTTTTGACGGCAGATGCTTTGCCGGAGAGTTGCCGCGATAAGGCGCAGCGCCCATATACCCTTCTATGATAAAGTTCCTGCCGTTCCTGCTTGTCATTCTGTACGGGCTCGCGATGTACCGCTTCTCCGCCTGGCGCACATCGCGGGAGCTCGATGCGCGCTCGAAGGAGCTCGCGGACCTGCGGCTGAAGAAGCTGATGGACAGGATGGCCCAGGCGCTCGATCTGGAGCGCATTAAGGTGCACATCTACGAGGTCGCGCCCGTGAATGGCCTGGCTGCCCCCGACGGCCGGATTTTCATCACCCGCGGCTTTTACGAGCGCTATCGCTCGGGCGAGGTGACGGCCGAGGAGATCGCTAGCGTCATCGCCCATGAGCTTGGTCACGTCGCTCTAGGACACTCGCGCCGGCGGATGATCGACTTTTCCGGACAGAACGCCATCCGAATGGTCCTCGCCTCCCTGCTCAACCGAATTGTACCGGGGATCGGCGTCTGGATCGCAGGCGCGCTGACCTCGCTCCTGGTCGCTCGTCTCTCCCGGCAGGACGAATACGAAGCCGACGCCTATGCCGCCGCCTTGCTTGTGAAAGCGGGCATTGGTGTTGCACCGCAAAAGAGCCTCTTTGCGAAGCTCGAAGCGCTCACCGGGTTGGCAGGCGGGGGCATGCCCGCCTGGCTGATGAGCCACCCAAAGACTGCGGATCGCATTGCTGCGATCGAGAAACTGGAGGCACGGTGGGACTCGCCGCGCCTGCCGACGTGAGCCGTGCGCGATGCCTCTACCTGGGAAGGGCTTTGCGGAGACACGTGACCTGAGCGCTTACGCCCTAGGCTTCTGGCGACGTCAGCCAACAGCGCCCTCCGCGCGCAGGGCTGCGATCTGATCCCTTGAATACCCGAGTTGCTGGAGCGTCGCGTCCGTGTCACTGCCAAGGGCGGGGGGCGGTGAATCGACGCTGGGGCGCACGCCGTCTATCTGATAGCCAGTCCGAACGAGATCAACCGGTCGACCAACCCCGGTAACCTCTTGGAAATGCGCCAGAAAGCTGCGATCTGCGACCTGCGGGTGGTCCAGGATTTCGGGCACTGTCATAACCGCACCGGCCGGCACGCCAATGGCACACAGCTCCCGCGCCCAGTCCCGGGCATTGCGGGTCTGCAGCACGGTCTCCAGCTCGGCCCGCAGGCGTGCGCGGTTGCGCTTGCGATCCTCACGGGTGGCGTAGTCCGGGTTCTCCAGCAGATCGTCGCGCCCCAGATGGTGCGCTAGCGCCTCCCATTGCGTATCTCGATTAGCGGCGATGTTGAGCGGACCGTCGGCACATTGGAACGTCCCGGAAGGTGCGGAGGTCGGGTTCTCGTTGCCCTGCGGCGCAGGCTCCACCCCAGCCACGAGATGGTTCGAAACGACCCAACCCATGGTCGCCAGCACAGACTCCAGCATGGAGACGTCGATGAAACCCCCACGCTCCGGTGCATTGAGAGCCCCGCAAATCGCCATCGCTGCGGTCAGGCCGCCGACGGTGTCTGCCAGCGGATAACCGACACGCGTTGGCCCGGTCCCGGCATCGCCTGTGATGGACATGACCCCTGCCGCGCCCTGAACGATCTGGTCGTAGGCGGGGCGATCGGTCCATGGTCCGGTCTGGCCGTAGCCGGAGATCGCGCAATAAATCAGCTGAGGACGGCGTGCGCGCAGCACCTGGTGGCCAAGGCCAAGGCGCTCCATCACACCCGGGCGAAAGTTCTCAACAAGCACATCGGCCGTATCGACGAGACGGAGGAGCGCGGCTTTCCCCTCCGGGTGTTTGAGGTTCAGCGCGATGGAGCGCTTGCCCGCGTTCTGAGCGAGAAAGCTGACACCCATGCCCTTGGCCGAAAGATCCGCATCCGCGCCGAGGTTTCGGGCAAGATCGCCGCGCCCGACCGCCTCGACCTTAAGCACATCCGCGCCCATATGCGCGAGCTGGTGGCATGCAAAGGGTCCGGCCAGCACATTGGTGAGATCCAGAACACGCACGCCTGCCAGGGGCGCCGTCCGCGCGGAGCTTTGCTCCGCGCCCGGCTCAGACATTGCGACGCCGCTCAGTCCCCATCGGCCACGCCTTCGGCGCGCTTGCGCGCGCGCCGCGAACGGTAGCTCGGCAGCAGCACCAGCAGAGCGGCCAGCACGAGCATCGCAAGCGTCATGGGCCGTTCAATGATGAAGTCCAGCCCGCGGTAAAGCTGCATGGACCGCGCGAAATTGTCCTCCAGCATCGTGCCGAGGATGAAGCCGATCAGGAGCGGCGCCAGCGGGTAGTCGGCAAAGCGCAGGATCGTGGCCAGTACGCCCAGGCCAACGAGGATCAGAAGCTCCGTCGCGTTGTTCTGTCCGATATAGGCGCCCATCAGAGTGAAGAAGAGGATGAACGGGATCAGATAGTTGCGCGGGATCGCGAGGATCTTCGCGATGTAGGGAATGAGCGGCAGGTTCAGGATCAGCAGGATCAGGTTACCGATGTACATCGAGATGATGACCGCCCAGAAGACCTGCGGCTCGTCCGTCATCAGCCGTGGCCCGGGCGTGACGTTCAGCGCAATAAGGGCGCCCAGCAGGATCGCCGTCGTGCCCGAGCCCGGGATGCCGAGGGTCAAAAGGGGCACGAAGGAGCCGGTGCACGCCGCGTTGTTTGCCGACTCCGGGGCGGCAAGGCCCTTCACGGAGCCCTTCCCGAATTCCGCCTGCTCTTCCCCTTTCGCAATGTTGCGCTCCACGGCATAGCCGAGGAAGGAGGCGATCGTGGCCCCTGCCCCCGGCAACACACCGATGAAGAACCCTTGTACCGACTGCCGCCCGATCACCGGAGCGATGGCCCTGGCCTCCTGTCTGGTGATGCGCAGGTTCGTGATCTTGGACCCACCGCTTTGGGTTGCTGCCCCGCGCGCCGGATTCATCACCAAGAAGAGCGCTTCAGGCAGGGCAAACATCGCCATTGCAAGCGTGATGAACGAAATGCCCGATTGTAGATCCATCAGGCCCATCGTGAAACGCGGCATGTTAAAGAGCGCGCCTTCGCCGACGGTCGCGAGGATGAGGCCCAGGATTGTCATCATCAGCGCCTTGGCGACTTGGCCGGTGCCCGCGAACGCCGCGATCGCCGACAGGCCGACGACCATCAACGCGAAGTATTCAGCAGAGTGAAAGAGCAGCGCGACTGTTGAGAGTGCCGGCGCAAAGATCATCAGGAGCACGGCGCCAAGGGTCCCACCGGCGAAACTCGCGATCGCGGCGATGGTGAGCGCCTTGCCCGCCTGGCCTTTGCGGGCCATGGGGTAGCCGTCGAAACTGGTGGCCACAGTGCCTGCGACACCCGGTGCATTGAGTAGGATCGACGAGGTCGAGCCGCCGAAGATTGCACCATAGTAGACGCCCGCGAGCAGGATCAGAGCCGCCGTGGGATCGCCAAGGGTGATGGCGACCGGGATCATGATGGCAATGATCGACATCGGGCCAAGGCCGGGCAGCATGCCGATGAACGTACCAATCAGACAGCCACCGACGACCATCATCAGGTTCATTGGCGTCATCGCCGCCGAAAGACCGATCAGGAAACCTTCAAGCATCGTTGCGCCTCCTCACATGAAACCAGGCAGCGGCCGCAGAAAGATGCCAAGCACCTCCTCCACGAGATACCAAACCGCCCCGGCCGCAACGAGGGCAACAGGGATCAGAATGTGGAACTTCCGTTCACCCAGGACGACCGCACCGGCTGTCAGGAACAGGGTCGTCGACGCGATGAATCCAACGGGGCGAAGCGCAAGGGCATAGAGCACCATCGCCAGAAGGAGCAGTCCAGCTTGCCCGAGCTTGTACTCGTGCAGGTTGGCCAGGTTCATGTCGGTCGCGCTTTTTTCCTTCTCCGCGCCGGAACTCTCCAGGCCGAGGAGCACGATCAGGCCCACCACGACACCCATAATGGACAGGATCTTGGGAAACGTCGAAGGCCAGACAGGATTGCGCTGCATAAAGGGTGGCAGCAGCTGATCCATGGTGAAGAATGCCGCGTAGCCATAAACACAGCAGAATGCGATAAAAACGAGCGCGATCCAGCGATCCAGCGCCATGGCCCCCTCCCGGACTTGGGTGCCCGCGGCTCTCTTGAGGGAACCTGTGGCACAACATGTGGGCGAACACCCGCGAACCCGGGCGCACCGTGGCGCGCCCGAGCGAGGCGAACTCAGAGGAACCCGAGCGTCCGCATCAGATCGCCGATCTGCTTTTCCTGCTCTTCCAGGAAGGCACGGAAGGCGTCACCCGAATTGTGGATGTTCACCCAACCGTTGCGCGCGCGTACGGTTTCCCAAGCGTCGGTGTCGTACATCTTGCTCAGCGCATCCTGGTACATCGCCAGCTTGTCCTCGGGCAGGCCCGGCGCCGCGAAGAACCCACGCCAGTTGACGAATGTGGTGTCGAGACCTTGCTCCATCATCGTCGGTGCATCATAGCCCGCGACACGCTCCGGAGCCGTCACACCCAGGATCCGCACTTCGCCCTGCTCAGCGAGCGCGATGGCCTCGGAAAACCCGGTGGACAGAGCGTCGATCTCGCCCGACAGGAGGCCCGCCATGGCCTCGCCACCCGCGTCGTAGGGAATGTAGTTGACGGCCGTCGGATCCTCGCCGGCTGCCTGCATCACCATGGCTGCCACGAGATGGTCCATCCCGCCGGGCACAGAGCCGCCGCCGACGGCAAAGTCATCGCCCTGTTCCTTATACGCGGCAAGGAGCTCTTCCATCGACGTCACGCTGCTGTCGGTGGGTACGACCATCGCCGCATAGTCGCCAATCGTGCCTGCAACAAGCGTCAGATCGCGGAAGCTCTGCGGGAATACGCCCGTCAGCGAGCGGATCACGATCGGCGTGGAATTCACCATAAGCGTGTTGTGCAGGCTTTCCGCGTTTTCGATCATATAGCCGATGGCCACACCGCCGCCGCCGCCGGACATGTTCTCGTAAGACGCATTGCCCACGAGACCTGACTCGGTCAGCGCCTCGCCCGTGCCGCGCGCCGTGCCGTCCCAGCCACCGCCTGCGCCGCCCGGCACTAGGAAGTGGATCTCGTCAACGACCTTGTGGCCGTCCGCAAATGCAGGCACCCCAACGGCCAGCACAGAGGCAGCCGCAGCCGCCACGACCCGCCGGGTCATGTTAAATGTCATGTATCGTCCTCCCATCATCCCGTCGGCGTCTCTCCGCCGCTCTGTGCCCGGTTATCCAAGCTGGACGAAAGTCTGCACTGCACCTCAAGAAAGCGCAAGCCATCACGCGCCCGCACCCCTGACGCTGCCATAACGGACGCGCTATGCGCGCAATTCCTACGCAGATCGCCGCAATGTCAGGAGTTTCCCCCGCTCACAGCATCGATGGCACAACGAGATCCGGCGGACGATGACCGTCGGCGAATGTCTTGACGTTGATGATGACCTTTTCGCCCATCTCGACACGGCCCTCCCGTGTCGCAGAGCCCATGTGAGGCAGCAAAACCACGTTGGGCAACTCGCGCAGACGCGGGTTCACATCCGTGCCGTGCTCATAAACGTCGAGTCCGGCCCCGCCGATCTCGCCGGCTCGCAACATCCGGGTCAGCGCATTCTCGTCGACGACTTCGCCCCGTGAGGTGTTCACCAGCACGGCATCCGGCTTCATCAGTTTCAGCCGCCGCGCATTCATCAGATGAAAGGTCGAGGGCGTGTGCGGACAATTCACCGAGATCACATCCATCCGGGCGACCATCTGGTCCAGGCTCTCCCAATAGGTCGCCTCGAAGTGCTCTTCGATCTCCGGACGCAAACGCCGCCTGTTGTGGTAATGCACCTGCATCCCAAAGGCCCCGGCCCGTCTCGCAACCGCCTGGCCGATCCGGCCCATCCCGAGAATTCCCAGCCGTCGCCCCGCGATTCGCCCACCCAGAAACGCCGTGGGAGCCCAGCCATCCCAGTCACCCGACTGCATCGCGGCAAGACCCTCCGGGATCTTCCGCGTCACCGCAAGGATCAGCCCCATGACCATGTCGGCCGTATCGTCGGTGGTGGAGCCCGGCGTGTTCGACACCAGAATCCCGCGTTGTCGCGCCGTGGCAACGTCCACGTTGTCGACGCCTGAGCCGTAATTCGCGATGAGCTTGAGCCGCTCGCCCGCCTGCCCGAGCATACCGGCGTCGATCTTGTCTGTGATCGTGGGCACCAGCACGTCCGCCTCCGCCATCGCCGCGATCAACCCCGCGCGCCCCATGGGCGTATCCTCCTCGCGAAGGGTAACGTCGAACAGCTCCGAAAGCCGCGTCTCTACCCTCTCCGGCAAGCGTCGCGTTACGACAACACTCAGGCGCTGAGATGCCATCCCACCCCTCCCTCGATCTTTTCCGGCCTGCTCTCGGCTGGCACATTGCAGCCAACCGGGCGCGGGAACAAGCGCCCTCACGCATGAGCAACGTCGAGCCCCCGCTATGATGGACCGCCCCGCCGGGCGAACGGCCCAGCCGTTCTGCCTCCCCCGCACCCGCAAGCCCTTTGGCACCGGTGCCCTTCGCAGCGCCATCGCGATGCTGCTCCTGCTCAGCCTTGCCGTCGCCGCCCCGGCGGAAGATCTGGCGCCCGGCGCCACGGCCACCCGTGGCGCGGTTACAAACCTTCCCCTCCCACGGTATGTCAGCCTCAAAAGCGACGAAGGCAACGCCCGCCGCGGTCCCGCGCTCTCCCACCGCATAGATTGGGTCTACAAGCGCCGCGCGATGCCCCTTCAGATCACGGCAGAATTCGGCCACTGGCGCCGCGTTCGCGACCGTGAAGGCGCTGGCGGCTGGATCCACTACGCGCTCCTCTCTGGCGTGCGCACGGTCCTCGTCGAGGAAGACATGGTCGCCATGCGGCAACAACCCCATGAGGATGCGAGAGTTTCCGCACGCGCTGAAGCCGGCGTGGTGGCCCGCCTGGGAAGCTGCTTGCCGGACTGGTGCAGGATTCATGCCGGGGGTGAGCGCGGTTGGGTGCGCAAGTCCGCCTTATGGGGCGTTTTCCCAAACGAACTGCGCGACTAATCCGCGCCAAAGCACCCTCGCCCCTGCTTCATTGTGCCACCAATATCCTCGGGGGGCGCGCGCAGCGCGTGGGGGCAGACAGCCCCCTCATCTCTCTGAGTGACGCGCAGCGCGTGCCGACAGATAACGCATGTCGATCACGACCCGCCCCGCAACAAAGTCCATGTGATGGCACCCCATCACCCCCGGTAGAAAACCCGGCCCAATATGGCGGACGGGCCGCTCGGCGTAGCCACGCAAATCAAGCCGCGTGATCTCCATGATGTTGAGGCCCCAACCATAGACCCCGTGCGCGTTGTCCTGGCTGGCTCGAAAGAGCCGTCCGCCCTCGGACCAGACGCGCCCACCGGCACGCGCCGTGCGGCTGTCGATGACGACCGGGTTGAGCGGATGCGGCTCGATCCGACGCAGAAGCGGGCCGTCGACGCGAAACACATGCAGCTCCGAGCAATAGTCACGCGTCGCGTCCTGAGCGAAATGGGCGAAAAGCCACCACGCGCCCTCGACCTCCGCCAGGACCGCATCCGCCGGAGCACGCCCGTCCATTGCGGTCGCCGCGAGCTCCCACCTCAAAGGGAAGTCAACCGCACGCCAGACCTCGACACGTCCTCCGCGCGAGGTCTCGGGAAGCATCCAATGCGCGCCTTGTGCATCGAAAACAAAAGGAAACGATAGGTGGTGCGGGCGCGTGACGGTCTCACCCAGTTCTTCCATGCGGTCGCCTCGGAGCCGCGCCACCTTCAGCACCCCGCGTTGGGTCGCTTCATGAAACTCTTCGTAAAAGAGATACTCCTCCCCTGCACGGCTAACGAGGAATGGGTCGGCCCAAAACCGACCCTGGGGCGGGACCAGTGTCGTACCGACTTTTGGGTCGAAATCGAACGGTCCACCTGGGCAAAGCCGCATCGCAAAGACACCTGGCTGCCATCCCACCGTCTGCGCCACCCGGGTCGAGGCGCGCCGGAAAAGCGTGGGCCCGAGGCCGATCACATAGCGTAGAAGAGACGGCGCGGCGGGCGGCGCCCCCCCCGCGTTTTGGGCCGACGGCAACGCGCCCGTCAGAGCAACCTCCGCGAGGGCACGCATCACCAGAAGCACGGCCTTCTCCGCGATGAAGCTCGCATTGAGTCCGGCCGTCGGCTTGGGACTGTAGCGTGCGCGTGCCAGACACGTCGTTGCGTCGGCGCGCGTGCACAGGAGGGTCACCTCAGTGGCGGCTGCACCGGTCGCCAAGGGTCGGATCGCGGCATCAGCCTGGCTGGCCGTAAGATGCCACACTCCGAGTGGCGGTACCTCTCCTTTGTTCGGCGTTCCGTCCGACAGATCTACGACCACATCCGGAGCGCCCGTGTCCTCGGTCGCGGGCAAATCACCCGGCGGAGGACCGGGCCGAAGACGCGCCTCCAGACGCACCAGCCGGTCTGCCAGTGCGTTTGCCCTTGCAACCGGCGTTTCCTCCAGCCCGACCAACTGCAGTTGCGGATGCGCCACGACCCAATGTGCGAGCCCGACCGCACCGCGCATGGCCCCACGGACCGCGCCCGCCGGGGGTAGGATGAGCCCAACGCGGACCTGCGACCGAGACGTATCAGGCATGGTCATCATCCCTTCCCAAAGTAACGAGAGGCTAGGCGGCAAAACTGGCAATTTGGAGACGCGGGCGCCAGTGGCCGTTGCCCCCAGCCCCCCGGATCACGCTTCCGCTCAAGAAGAAAGGCGTTCAATGCCTGTTTTCGAGCTGCCCGGCTCACCGCGAGGGCGCCCCATCCGCACGTCAGGTGGCGGGGGGATCTTCGAGGCGTTGGAGCCCCGCGCACGTCGACCCTCAGCGCCGGTGGCATTGCCTCCATCCGGCGTCGCTCGGGCACACTCCACGACCGGCCGGGAATGAGCGGCGTTGAGGCCTTCACACGACGAGATCGGACGGGAGCAAGATACCGGCTCCGATCACGCGGCGTTGGCACGGAGGACGACACCGGACCAGAAGACATCGGACGCCGCGCCAATCACGAACAGATCCTCCGTCGGCGGGTCCACGTCCGGGCGCAACATGGTGCTGGCTTTAACTGAGGGTGCTAGCTGCGTTGCGGCGCGCGGGCCTCGCCCAGCCGCGCACGGCAGGGTCCGAACACGCAAGCTGCACCGAGGATTAGGCCTGAGACCGTCGCAATCATGCCCGCAGCGCTGACCGCGTCCCGCCCGCCGAGCCAGATCGGACCGTAGCCCGCAAGCACGTAGCCAAGGACGGAAGACAGCACAGCAAAAGCAATGCTCCAAGCCACCTGACGGCCGAGACAGTTCGTCATGAGCCGTGCGGCAGCCGGCGGACAGATAAACATCGCGATCACGATAATCGAGCCGACCGCATCAAAGGCTGCAACGGCTGCGAGAGCGGCCACCACAACGAGGCCAAACCCAATTGCGCCGACCGGCAGTCCAAGCCCGCGGGCGAACTCCTCATCGAAGGTCGAGATCGCGAGAGGGCGCCAGAAGAGCCATGTCAACCCGGCGACCCCCGCCGTGACGACAGCGAGGCGGCCCAGTTCGTCCGGCAGGGTCGCGAGGGCGGCAGGGTCCCACAGGCTATGCCATCCCGCAGCGTCGAACCAAATCAGGCTTTCGAGATTGCCCATAAGGGCGTGCTCGACATCGAGGTGGACGCCCGACGTCTCGGTGCGTTCCAGAATGAGCACGCCCAGCGCGAAGAGAAACGTAAAGGACACCCCCATTGCTGCTCCGGGCTCGATCCGCCCAAGGCGCTTGATCGCCTCGATCAGAAGAACGGCCACGACGGCGGCGGCAGCGGCCCCGAGGAGCATGGGCGTGGCAGCGACCGTGCCCGTCACAAGGAAGGCCAAGACGATGCCGGGAAGGACCACATGGCTGATGGCATCCCCAATAAGCGCCTGGCGCCGCAGCACCAGAAAGTTGCCAGGCAAGGCACAGGCAATCGACGCCAGGCAGCCGATCAGGATGGGCGTCAGGGAAAACTGAACAAACTCCGCACCCATGTCCTATCCCTCCGCCACGGGGCTGGGGCCGCCAAGTGCTGCGTCGAAAGCCTTGATTTCGTCGGGAGTGAAAACGTCTTCGATCGGGGTCAGCCCATCGTACCGGCCTGCAAGCCCCGTGTCGTGGTGGACCTCGCGGGCCACGTCCCAGCGGCGCTCGTCGCGGGCGATCTTGGCGGCCACGGCCTCACCGTCGGGGGTGGTCACGCCATCGGGACGGATCAGCCCCTCTGACCGGAGCACCCGCAGGGTGAGCGGGTCGTGGATCGTCTCCCCCCGTGCAAGCGCCAGCAGACCCTGCCGGCGATGAACCCGACGCTGAAAGCGCCAGTGGCGCACGACGGCCGCCGCCACCCCACGGGCCGGAGCCAGAAGGAGCGAGACGAAGAAGAGGCCCGAAGCCACAAGGACGATGATCGGCCCCGTCGGCAACGCGGGTGCAGAGGCCGAGAGCGCTGCCCCGACATAGCCAGATACTGCCCCTAACGCGCCCGCCCACCAAAGGACGTGTCCGCTGCGCTCGGTCCAGAAGCGAGCGGTGACGGGGGGTATGATGAGCATCGCAACGATCAGCACGAGCCCGACAAGCTTAAGGCCGATGACGGTGACAGCCATGACAAGCCCCATGATCGCCAGGTCGATCTTGCGCACATCGTAGCCCAGCGCGGCGGCATAATCGGCGTCGAATGCAACCATCGTCATGGGGCGTCGAAAAACCCAGGTGGCAAGAACCGCGAGCCCACCGCCAAGGGCGATCACAACGGCATCCTGAAAGAGCATGCCGGCGGTGGCCCCGAGCAGAAAATCCTCAAGCCCGGCTTGCCGCCCGGCCGACATGGTCTGGACGATGGTGAGCAATACGATGCCAAAGCCAAAGAAACTGCCCAGAACGGCGCCGATTGCGGCATCTTCGGAGAGGCGCGTGCGCTGCGTCATCCAGGAAATCAGGACGAGCCCGAGCGTCGCCGTCAGAGCTGAGCCGAGCAGAAGGCCCAGGATGTTGCGCCCCTCCCCGCCCATTGCAACCATGACAAGGAACGCAAGACCGACACCTGGCAGCGTCGCATGGGCCACGGCGTCCGAAACGAGCGCGCGCTTGCGCAGGAACAGGAATGTACCCGACGTGCCGCAAGCAAAACCCAAAAGCGCCGCCCCAATCGCGACCAGAGCGGCGTTATAGCCAGCACTGAGTGTAAGCGCTTGGAGAAAGGAGTTCATGGGCCGACCGCGTCACGCCTGCTGACCGGCAGCCATGTCCGCGATCAAAGGGCCGCTGATCCGGCCACCATAGGCGCGCTGGACTGTCTGAGAGGTGAAGGCCTCAGCGACGGGTCCCTGCGCGATGCGACGCACATTGATGAGGAACACGTGATCGAAATAGGCACGCACCGTCGCCAGGTCGTGGTGCACACACACTACTGCTTTTCCCTCGGACTTCAGCGCCTTGAGCACGTCGATGATCGCGCGTTCGGTCGATGCGTCGACCCCGGCAAAGGGCTCGTCCAGCAGGTAGAGGTCGGCCTCCTGCGCGAGGGCACGGGCGAGAAACACCCGTTGCTGCTGGCCCCCGGAGAGCTGGCCAATCTGACGGTCTGCGAAATCCGCCATGCCGACGCGAGCCAGCGCCTCGCGCGCTGTTGTGCTGTGCTGGCCCGTGATGCGCCCGAGCAGACCAACCTTGCGGTAGAGCCCCATCAAGACGACATCCATCACTGTGGTCGGGAAATCCCAGTCGACTGAGGCCCGCTGCGGCACATATGCGATGCGCCCCCGAGCTTGTGACATCGGCTGACCGAACACGGTCACTTCGCCCGAGAGCCGCGGAATGACTCCCAGCGCGGCTTTGAGCAGTGTCGATTTGCCGGCCCCGTTCGGCCCGATGATTGCGGTCATCGCCGCCGGCTGGAACTCCGCATCGACCGAGAACACGGCCGGTTTTTCCGCGTAGGACACGGTGAGGCCGCGCAGCGCGAGCGGAACATCCGACAATGCGGCGGGTGTGGCGCGCTCCCCTGCGCTGGCCGCGATGCTCAATATGCGTTGGGCGTTCATGGCGATCAGTTCAGCAAATCGGACATGCCGCCGTCGGGCGCGTTACCGCCGAGGGCCGAGGAGATGACCGTCGCGTTATGGTCGATCATGCCGACATAAGTGCCCTCGTAGGACCCGTCTTCGCCCATGGCATCCGAAAAGAGCTCGCCGCCGATCACCACATCATGGCCGCGCGCGGCGGCCCCCTCGATCAGTGCCCGAATGTTGCGATCGGACACGGAGCTTTCGACGAAAACCGCTTGAATGTTGCGCGACACCAAGAGATCCGCCAGCTCTGCGATCCGCTGCAGCCCCGCTTCGCTCTCGGTCGAAATGCCCTGAATGCCCATGACCTCGAACCCATAAGCGGAGCCGAAATAGTTGAACGCGTCGTGGGCCGAGAGGAGCACCCGGCTCTCGGCCGGGACAGACGCCAACACCGCAGTTGTGTACTGAGCGAGGTCCGCGAGCGCGGCCAGATGCTCGTCGGCGTTGGCTCGGAATGTGTCCTCGTGCTGCGGCGCGGCGTCGATCAGCGTATCGCGAACTGTCAGCACCACGCGGGACCAGAGGTTCGGATTCATCCAGACGTGGGGATCGTAGCGATTGTCGTAATCGTCATGGCCGATGAGCATGTTGGTCGGGAGCGCCTCCGCGACGGCAACGACGTTCTGGCGCGCGCCGAGCTCAAGCAAGAACTCCTCCAGCTGCGCTTCGAGGTAGAGCCCGTGCCACAGCACGAGATCGGCCTGCGTCATCGCAACGATGTCGGACCGCGTTTGTCGATAGGCGTGAGGGTCCACCCCCGGCCCCATGAGAGCTTCGACCTGCACCAGCTCTCCGCCCACCTCACGCGCCGCATCCGCGATCATCCCGGTGGTCGCAACGACCTCTAGCGTCTCCGCAGAGGCGGGCGCGACAGCCGCACCAGCAAGGCCGACAGCGGTGGCGCACGACAGAAGGACGTGGCGAGCGAATGACATGTGATGTCTCCCTTTTGGAACGACGCCCCCCATCTCGGGGACCTTGAGAGATGATATTGCAAGTCACTCGCAAGAAGTCAATGCTCTTGAGAAGCATTCGCAAGGTTCGCTCGTCCTAGGCTGGGATTGCCTCATGCCGCGTGCAGGGACCGCTGGAAAACGCGTCAGGTGGCGGACATCCCGCCTCCAATTCCAGCGTCACGTTCTTCTTGTCGCGCGTGCTGCTTGCTGTGGTTGCTATCGTCGGCACACACGATCTTGATTTAAACATGGCTCCGCGCCGCGCCCGTTTCGGTTTTCCTCCTCCTTTCCCGAACGGGTGCGCGCGGCGCTTTATCCCAAGGGTCGCACAACTCAAGCCGCGGAACCCTGAGCGCCGCTGCCGAGGGGTCAGCCCGTTCGCGACAGAGCTTCCAGCCAGGAGGGGGCGTCGCGCGCATCGACGTCTGCCTCACGGATCAAGCCATCGAAGTGTTCCGTCAGCGCGCGCACGCGCTCCCGCGAGCGGAATGCCATGTAGAACCGTCCGATGTAGACCACTCCGATCAGCGGACCAAAGACTGTTACAGGGGCAGAGAAGACGCGGCGTGCATCGTAAAGAAACATCCGGACAGAGGGATAGAGCCGATCCAGGGTCTCGGCGAGGGACGCAATCTGAGCGTGCCGCACCGCCTCATCCAGGCCGGCATAATAGCCGGATCCGCTGGCAAGCGCGCGGACTTCCCCCATTGAAACGGCGATCTCGTAGTCCGACATGTGCTCCGCCATCCAAGTGGAGCTGTCCTGCATCGCCCGGATCGCCTGCTGTGGCGTCTTGCCAAGAAAGCTCGCGTATTCCCAGCGCAGCAATCCCTCCGTCTTGAAGACATCCGGCAGCGTCGCCGGCACATGTCGGACCTTGTATCCCGCCGCCTCCCGGTGCCAATCCAGCAGCTGTTCGTCGGCCATGGAGCGGGCCGCCTCGGTGACCAAAACGGACGCAGCCAGGAGATCGCCTGGCCGCTCAGGACGGTCGCTGAGCCCTAACAGCCAGTCGGCGGACACCCCGAGCGCCTGTGCGCATTCCGCGGCCAGATGGGCATTTGGCATCCGGGCCGCGTCGTCCGACAAAAGCTGGGCCACGGTGGAGCGATCCACACCACAGGCCCGGGCCAGGGCGGAACGGTTGACCCCGCTCGTCGCCATTTGCTGGCGCAAGCGCGTGCGAAACACCTCGGCCCGGTCACGTTTGTCGCGGTTCGTCATGAATGGGGGGTTAACGCACCCCACCTCCGCGCTCAATGCCGACGCCGTTTCAATGCCCTCGAAGAGGGGGTCAGACCCGATCCAATGCAGACAGGATATCGTCACGCAGATCTTCCGCATCCTCGAGCCCGATGGACAGGCGGACAAGCCCCTCAGTGATGCCGAGCTGCGCGCGCTGCTCCTCTGACAATCGCTGGTGGGTGGTCGTCGCGGGATGGGTGGCGATGCTCTTGGCATCCCCGAGATTGTTGGAGATGGTCACGATTTCCAGAGCATTGAGAAAGCGGAACGTGGCGTCCTTCCCGCCGGCAACCTCGATTGAAAGAACCGTGCCTCCGGCGCCCATCAGGGATTGCGTCAGCGCATACTGAGGATGGCTCGCATGACCGGGATAGATCGTACGCACCAGCTTCGGATGGTCGTGCAACACCGCCGCGAGATCGGTGGCTGTGGCGGTCTGCGCGCGGACCCGCAGATCCATGGTCTCGAGCCCCTTCAGCATGATCCACGCGGTGAACGGGCTCATCGCACCGCCCGTATGCTTGACAAAGGGCTCGACGGTCTTGCGGATGTACTCCCGCGTTCCCAGGATCACGCCGCCGAGCGCGCGACCCTGACCGTCGATATGCTTGGTCGCGGAATAAACGACGACATCGGCGCCGTGCTCAAGCGCTCGCGAGTAAACCGGTGTCGCGAACACATTGTCCACGATCACCGTCGCGCCGACCGCGTGCGCAAGCTTGGCCACGGCGGGCAGGTCGATCACCTCCAGCGAGGGGTTTGAGACGGATTCAAGGAACACCGCCCGGGTGTCGGCGCAGATTGCCGCCTGCCATTGAGCGAGATCACAGCCGTCGACAAAGGTGACGTCGACGCCAAACCGGCTCAGGATATCTTCGAGGATATAGAGGCACGAGCCGAAAAGAGCGCGCGACGAAACCACATGGTCGCCCGCCCGTAGCATCGATGTGAGCGCACCATGGACCGCCGCCATGCCGGAAGCCGTGGCGAAGGCATCCTCGGCCCCCTCGAGCGCCGCGATCCGCTCCTCGAACATCGCCACTGTGGGGTTGCCATAGCGTGCATAAATGAATTCGTCTGGCCCGGACTTGATGAAGCGCGCCTCCGCCTGCTCGGCCGTCTCGTAGACAAAGCCTTGCGTGAGGAACATTGCCTCCGACACCTCGCCATAATGCGAACGGCGGATGCCAGCATGAACAGCCTTTGTGCGGCGGTTGCGCGATTTCGGCGACGGTGCGTCTTTCATTCTCGGGCCCTCCTTCGGCCTCCCTTCGATCAGGGGACCTAGCGCGAACATCCGTCCGCAGGCGCCTGACCTCTTTAGCGGTGGGTTTTACGTGGCCCGCAATCCGGTGAACAAATCGCCACGGAACGGCGAAATACGCCCAAGGGACATCCTGGTCAACTCTTACTGATCCGTTAGCGCACCGTCACGAAGCTGTTACGCCATGGTCACCGCTCTATAGCAAAGTGAGGGTAATTACCCACTACATGTTGTGGAGACGGGACATGCCCCTCTGTCAGATCAACATCAAAGATGGCGCGGTGGTGGGACCGGCCGATTGCGCGGCGCAGCTGCGCCGGGCTTTACGCGCAACGCCTGAGGAAGCGCCCGTTATCATTCTGATTCACGGTTACAAATTCTCACCGTTCATCGCGGCGCGCAGCCCGCACAGACATATTCTTTCACTCGACCCCCGCCCATGCTGGAAGGCCGTGAGCTGGCCACGTAAGCTTGGTTTGGGGCAAAACGGCGCAGACGAACCAGTGGTGATCGCGCTTGGCTGGAATGCCCGGGGCACCCTTTGGCAGGCCTACCGACGCGCCGCGGAGACCGGAGGTGGCTTGGCGCAGCTCGTCGACATCCTCAACGGCATAAGGCCGGGCATCGCAGTTCAGATCCTGGCACATTCGTTGGGCGCCCGCGTTGCCCTTTCGACGCTGCCCCATTTGGAGCCGGGCCAGGTGCGCCGCATCATCCTGTTGGCCGCAGCAGAGCTGCGCAGCCGCGCGGCAGCATGCCTGGAGTGCCGGGGCGGGCGCGGTGTCGAGGTACTGAACGTCCGCAGCGGCGAAAACGCGTTCTTTGACAGGATGATGGAGTGGCTTGTCGCACCCCACGCCTCCGGGGACCGTTCGCTCGCCCAAGGCCTCGCCCGGCCATCGGCCCGCTGGATCGACCTGACGGTAGACGATGCGTCGACGCGCGCCGCCCTGCTGGCCTTGGGCTACACGATTCCGGCACCGGACAGGCAGGTCTGCCACTGGTCCGTCTACCTGCGCTCAGGATTGTTTGACGTTTATCGTGCGGTCTTTGCTCAGGAGCTGACGTTCTACTCCCTCGCTCTGCACCTTCCCCGGGCGGCTCCTCAGCCGCGTCGTCGCTGCACGTTTCGGCGAGTCCCCTTGCCCCTGCTACGTCGAGGTGCATCCTAGGGAGAGCACGTTCAAAAGGACCTCTCCCATGTCGCAAGATCCGATCGACCTCTACTACTGGCCCACCCCGAATGGATGGAAGATCTCCATCGCGCTTGAGGAGATGGGCCTTCCTTATACGCTGCACCTTGTGGATATCGGGAGGGGCGACCAGTTCGACCCCGACTTTCTCAAGATTGCTCCGAACAACCGAATGCCCGCCATTGTCGACCCCGCCGGGCCGGATGGGGCGCCGATCGCACTCTTTGAGTCTGGTGCCATCCTGCAGTACCTCGCGCGGAAGACCGGCCAGTTTGGCGGTGCGGACGAGCGCGCGCGCGTGGCGGTCGATCAGTGGCTCATGTGGCAAATGGGTGGCGTTGGGCCGATGGCGGGGCAGGCTCATCACTTTTTGAAGTACGCGCCCACGATGGAACCGCCGCAGGTCTTGCCCTACGCGCAGGACCGCTACCGCAACGAAGTCTCGCGGCTCTACCGTGTTCTCGACACGCAGCTTGCGACGCACGAGTGGGTGGCCGGGCCGGACTACACCATTGCCGACATGGCGATCTGGCCGTGGGTTCAGGGCTGGGAAGGCCAGCAACAGAGCCTGGACGACAAGCCAAATCTCAAGCGCTGGCTGGACGCGTGCTATGCCCGCCCGGCTGTCCAGAAGGGCCGCGCCTTGGCCGAGGAGAAGCGCGGCAGCGGGCCAACGAGCAAAGAAGCCCAAAAAATTCTCTTCGGCCAAAAGGGCTGATCGAGAACCACGCCCAGACGCGCGGTACCAGGTCAAGAGGCGGGGCGGCGGGGCATCCTCGCCGCTTCGCGCGGCCTTGACCGCGAGCAGACCTGGTCCACCGGGGGACTTCGTCCGCGCTTACCGCCGGATCAGCTTTCCGTCGTATCGTCCGTGAGGACGTATTTCTGCAGGCTGATGATCGAGATCCAAAGCCACAGAAAAAGAGCGATCGGAAACGCGAAGGTTTCGATTTTCACCCAGGTGTCGGTGGACATCGTGCGCCAGACAATCTCGTTGGCCACAGCGAGCACGGCAAAGCCGAGCGCCAGCCTGCGCGTCAACTTCATCCAGCCCTCATGCTCCATCGGCATAAGGTCCCCCATGACCCATGCCAGCCAGGACTTGCCCCGCAGAAGCCCGATGCCGAGCAAGGCCGCAAGAAGCGCATAGACAATGGTCGTCTTCATCTTGAAGAACGACTCGTCGTTGAACCACACCGTCAGCCCGCCAAAGACCACGACAAGAAACGCTGTGACCGCCTGAAGCCGCGAAAGCTTTCCCGTCAGCCGCCAGAGGATCGCCATCGTCAGCAGCAGCAGCGGGACAAAACCGGCGGCGGCGACGATGAAACCATCGTACTCCGTCCCCCCAATGACGAAGGTTTCCTCCCGCAGGTAAAGATAAGCCGCGAAGAACCCAATCGGCGGGCCCAATTCGAGGACCTGCCGCAGGATCGGATTTACGGGACGCTCATCTTGGGGGGGCTGCGCCGCCATCGTTTTCTCCTTTTGGGCCCTCTCCTGTGGGGGCGAAGTGCGGGCGGCTCAGGCGGAAGTCAAGCGTTGCTCGATGTCCAGATCCGTCGCGTTTTCTCACTTTTCGCGGGGTCCCTCGCCGAGGCTTCCGCGACCGGCGTCTTAGGCATCGAGCCCGGTGAGGGCGCGGGCAAAGTCCTCCGGATCAAAGGGCGAGAGATCGTCGATCTGCTCGCCCACGCCGATCGCATGGATCGGCAGGCCGAACTTGTCGGCCAATGCAACGAGCACGCCGCCGCGTGCTGTGCCGTCGAGCTTGGTCATCACGAGACCTGAGACATCCGCAAGCTTCTGGAACGTGTCCACCTGGCTGAGCGCGTTCTGCCCTGTCGTGGCGTCCAGCACGAGGAGCGTGTTGTGCGGCGCATCGGGGTCTCGCTTGCGGATCACGCGGACGATCTTGGCCAGTTCCTCCATGAGATCCGCGCGGTTTTGCAGGCGGCCCGCCGTGTCAATCATGAGAAGGTCCGCGCCATCGGCCTCCGCCCGCACCATCGCGTCAAACGCCAGCGATGCCGGGTCCGACCCCTCGGGTGCTGTCAGCACAGGCACGCCCGCGCGCTCGCCCCAGACCTGCAGCTGCTCCACCGCAGCCGCCCGAAACGTGTCGCCCGCCGCGATCACGACCGATTTGCCGGCCGCACGCAGCTGACTTGCGAGTTTCCCGATCGTCGTTGTCTTCCCCGAACCATTCACGCCGACGACGAGTACCACTTGCGGTTTGCGCGCATAGAGCGGCAGAGGCTTGGCCACCGGCTCCATGATCCGCGCAATCTCATCGGAGAGCAAACTCCGGATCTCGACGCTGGAGAGGCGGCGCCCCATGCGCCCTTCGGCAAGGTTGGAGGCGACCCGCAATGCAGTGTCGACGCCCATGTCCGACGCGATCAGGAGCTCTTCGAGGCTTTCCAGCATATCATCGTCGAGCACGCGACGTGTGACACTTGGCTCAGCGCTCGCAGGCGAAGATGGGGCCGGTTCGGGCATTGGTGTCGACGGAGCAGGCGTGAGTTCTGGTGTCGCGACCTCTGCCGGTGCAGGGTCCGTGGAGCTCTGCCCCCGCCCCATGAGACGCCCCAGGAAGCCGGGCCGATCTGCCTTTGGCGCTGGGTCTGACGCGTTGGAGGCAGGCCTGTCGACGGTCGCGTCCATCCGGTCGGCATCCGGTGGGCCGCCGTCCGTCGTGACAGCCGGCTGAGGTGCGCGCGCCGGTTTCGCAGCCGTAGACGCACCGCCCGCCGGCCGATCTTCAAGGCAATCGTCAGAGGGCGCATGACGACTAACGGGATCAGCGGCGGCCTGGGTGGGCGCTTGCGGCGCTGGTGACACGGAAGGAGAAGGCGGAAGAGGAGATCCCTCCTCAGGCCGTAGGGGCTCTTCCTTGGTTGCGCTTCGGTCGAGGTTCGCCGAGGGCGGCGCGGCAATGTCCTGCGGGGGCGGCACATCCTCCGTGCCGCCGTCTTGCACGATAGCCTCCAGTCCCTCCTCCAGCTTGGAAGAGGACTTGAACATCCGGTCGCGCAACTTCTTAAAGAACGCCATAGGCCGCCTCTCGTTCACCCTTGTCTTCACCTAATCCGTCCAGGGTGCGGATGGAAGAGCACCGCAGGGCGCTCCTAGTGGCGCGCCCCATGCCCTGCGCTCCCCCTTGTTGGCGGTACCAGCGCTTGACGCGCTCCTCTCGGGACCGAACTATGCAACAGCGTTGGTTCGATCGGAGATGCTATGCCCCGTGCCCCAAAGACACACCGTCCTTTTGCGGTGAACGCAAGCCTGGCCATCGGTATCGCACTCGGGCTCATGGCGCCCGCGCTCGCCGCGCAAAGCCCGATGTCCGCCGCGGAATTCGAAGCCTACACAGCAGGGAAAACCCTGTATTTCTACTCCGAAGGCGAAGCCTATGGTGTCGAGGAATACCACGAAAACCGACGGGTGACGTGGTCCTTTCTGGACGGGGATTGCAAAGACGGCGTCTGGTATCCACAGGGCGACGAGATCTGTTTTGTCTACGAAAACAACCCGGTACCCCAGTGTTGGACCTTTTATGACGATTCGGGCGGATTGCGTGCGCAATTCGAAGGCCGGGAGACGGGAACGGTCCTCTACGAAGCGGGAGAAGCGGACGAGCCTATGATGTGCCTTGGTCCGGATGTCGGCGTCTGACGCAGACGGCTGCCGTGCCAAGAGAGTTTGGGATTGGTACCCGGCCTCTGAGTGCGGACACACGCTTGCAGCACGGTGAGCCATCGGCACCGACGCGCGACGCTGCGGATCTTTCGGGCAAAAGCCAGCACATTCCACTGAGGCGTTAAGGCAAAATTAACCACGCCAGTGCAGAACGGATCCGGCAGAGTGAAGGGATCCCCGTGGCGGTATTATACTTCAGATCGGCGTGGCGCTTCATGGCAACCTTCGGGTTGGGTGTCGCGGCATGGGTTTTGCTCTCCACCCAAGGATTTGCTTTTACGGTATTTTCCAAAGGGGTCTCCTACGACATCGAGATTGTGACGCTAAAGAGCGGCACGACGTTTAACGACGCAAACTCGGGTGGGGCATTGACGGCGTCGCCTTGGTTTGGCGACTTTGCACTCGCGCGCGAGGTTGCCGCTGCACTCCCGGCATCGCTCTTTGAGACGCAATCCGAGATCTTTTTGCCTTACCGGTATTCGCTTGCCGGGCTTACGGTGAATTCCATCGTCTCAACGGAAACTGGCAAGCATATTGATCTCTTCCGAAATCGGAATGCGAGCGCATTTCGTGTCTTCGACGGCACCCTTAGTCAAAGTCAGGCTTGGGCAATCGGAACTGCAAAATCCGCTCCTGAGATCGATGGGCCAAGCTTGGCGCAGGCGTTGTTCATTCTTCTCGCGGCAATCCTGCTGCGCGGCCGTCTGCGCAGATGCTACCAAAGTGGAAGATGGCAAAGTGGAAGATGGCATGGCATCTCCCCCCCCGAGGGTCGGAGCGAGTGGCGCGCGCAATAGACATCCGCCCCGGCGGAGTTGTTCCGTTTCAATGGCTTGGGGCCGGAGTGCTGTTTGAGCTCGGCGTGCTCTATCTTGCGAGCCATGAGCAGTATGTTCCCCTGACACGCGCCGCAAACGCACACGTTTTATCCGCGCTCCATGTCTTCAGCCAGATCGCGGCTGTCGGCCTTGTGGGCGCTCTTGCGCTCGCGGGCTGGCGCATGCTCTGCGAAGAGGCCGCGCCCATCCCGGCGCTGCGGCGAGGGCGCCCGATTGTCCTGGCGTGCCATCTTGGCGCATTTCTCATGCTGTTGGGACTCTACCAGGTGCTGCCCTCCTGGCGCGAAATCGGCCTTGAGCTTGGTCCACGCGAGATCACCGTCTTTGCTCTGATGGTTGCGGCTTTCCTGATTTTCACTGGGACAGCCTGCGCCCTCGCCCTTCCGGCATCGTTTTGCCAATACTGGACCCGGGCGGGCAACGTTGTGACATTGCTCGCTCTCATGGGCCTTTCTACGTTTCTCTTTCAGTCCCAGTGGCTGACAATCGAGGTCGTCCGACGCCCCATCGAAGACGCCACGCTCGGCATGAGTCTTGCCCTCTATAGCTTGATCGGCTTGCCTGCGGCCGAGGTTGTGCAGTGGGGTCCGGACCCGATCCTCATGGCAGAGACGTTTGCCATTCGCATCGCGCCGGTCTGTTCCGGCTACCAAGGCCTGCTGGCATGCATGACATTGATCGGCGGGTACATGCTGCTAGAGCGGGAGGGGCTGAGGCTCAGGCGAGCTCTGCTGATGGCCGCATTGGCGCTCGGTGTCCTCTTTTTGCTCAATGCCGCCAGGATCGCGCTCCTCTTCGCCATCGGGGTGGCGGGCCGGCCAGACGTTGCGCTCAATGGGTTTCACTCTCACTTCGGCGTGCTGTCGCTGCTTGTGGTCGTGGGGCTCTTCATGCTCGCACTCGAAGCCGCGCCTTTCCGACGGATACGGGTCGCGGGGAGACACCTGGATGGCTATCACCGAGAGGAGAACCCGCAGTATGAGACGCTTGGGCTCTTGCTTTTGCCGCTCGCCGGGCTGCTCTCGGCCGGGTTGCTCACGGGCCTGGTGCGGGGGAGCATAGAGTGGCTCTACCCTGTTCCGATTCTGATCGGCGCGGGATTGGCCTGGCGATATCGGGCGGCGGTATCGGCGCGCATGTCGCCGGGGCCGAGCCCCTGGGGGTTTGTCTGTGGTGTCGGTGTCTTCGCCCTTTGGGTCGCTTTGGTCCCTCCGAACGACACCCAGTCCGCGCAAACACACGCGGCTTTGGCCGCAATCCCTGCCCCTCTCGCTCTGATATGGATTGTCCAACGCGTCCTCGGCGGGAGCCTTGTCGTACCCTTGGTCGAAGAACTTGCCTTTCGCGGAGGTGCCATGGAAATCGCGCGAAATACGCTGCCTGCGGAGTGGAGCGGGCCGGCGCGGATCGGCCTCGCGCTCACAGGATCTTCGGTGGCGTTCGGATTGCTCCATGCCGAAATGGTGGCCGGAGTGCTGGCCGGGCTCGCCTATGGTGGCTTGGCGTTCTGGCGTGGCAGCTTGTCAGATGCCATCCTTGCGCATGGTGTGACCAACGCGTTGCTCGCCCTCACCGTCCTGAGCTTTGGCCACTGGTCCTATTGGTAGAGAAATGGATAGGCGAGAAACGCCACGCAGAGCCCTCCCACCAGCATAGCAAAGACGGCCACGCGGCGTCCGGCGGCTCTCTGGTTCGGGTGTGCGACAGCGAGCACTGCCTCGGTCGGGCGCCACAGAAGCATCCCGAACCCGCCAGCCAGAACGACTGTCCCAAGCAAGAGGGCCAGGCCGGAGAGCGAGAGCAACGCAGACGGCCGTGTGGCGAGGGCCCCCAGCACCAACGCCGTACCCACGGCTGCGGTGACACTTGCACAGAGCGTGACCGGGCCAGGTCGCTTCAGGACGGGCAGAGCGTCGTCGTCACTCTCTCGCCGGGCGGCGCGAAAGAGCCGGCGGGTGTGCAGGACCCAACAGAGCGCGACGGCCCAGAGCAGCCCCAAGGCGGAACCAAGAACCGCGATCGCAGCGAGTAATCTGGCGCTAAGCGGGGCGCTGCGCGCGAGACGGTCCGACTGTTCCTGGGTGGCCGCGACGAGCGGCGCGGCGATCTCGGCGGCCAAGGACCGGCTGAAGGTGTCGAAGGCAGTTTCGACAAGACGGTTCGCGACTTGATCGCGCACTTGCTCGGGATTGATGGGGGCCGGACGCGCGGCAAAGAGCACTATGATCTCGGTGAGGTCCGGTCCGGTTGTGATGTGCACGGGACGTTCGGCGACACGCATGGCTTCAAGGCGCGTGCGCAGCGGTTCGGGCAGAGTCTCACCGCCCGTCCACAGATTCTGCTGTTCGAAGGGAATGCCGGATGCAGCAAGGGCGCGCGCCAGCTCCGCCGTCGTTTCCTCCGTGATCGGCGGAAGCGACAGCGGCGCGATGATCGCAGCGAGATCAGCGGTGCCAAGGGCGAGTTCAGGAAGGATACGGAACGTTTGCAGCCGATACTCTACACGCTCTGAAAAGAAGGCGGGATGGGCCGCGACATAGGCGTCGATCTCCGCATCGGTCGGTGGTTCGGGCTCGAACTGCGATTGCGCGTACATCTGGAAAAGGATCTGGCGCTCCGCCTCTTGCAAGGTCGCGGCGAGCTCGGGATCGCTCCTGGCTTCGGCGCCGAAGACCTGCTGTGCCCAGAGCTCGGCAACCAGCCGGTCGCGGACCTCCTGGCGCTGGACCTCCGGCGTCGCGCCCGGACGTTGCCCCCGCCCCGCAGCCAGGGCGTCCTCCAGATCCGCAGGCAGAACGGCCTCTGGTCCGACCCGCGCGATGGGGCTTTCGTTGGGCACCTCCTGCGCCATTGCGAGCGTGGCCACACCCGCGAGGACGGCGATCACCGCAAGAGCGGTCCACCGGGCTATGGCAGCAGCCCGGATCATGGATGTGCGTGCCCAGGGCATGTGCGCCCCGCATGACCGAAGCTCTGTGCCCACCCGATCCCGAGAAGGACGGCGAACAGCCCGGCGCAGGCCGGCATCTGGAGCGAAAAGTCGACGGCAGCATGAACGGCACCTGCCGTGAAGACCGCAAGGGCGAGCGCCGGAATCGCAGCATCCCGGGACCGAACCCCCAGCCCGATCCAGAGCCGCCGCCCGACAAGTGCCAAAGCAGCATAAAAGACTAGCGCCGTGGGAGCCCCCATTTCCCAAAGGTTCTCCAGATAGCTGGAGTGCGCCATCTCCCACTCGCGGCGGGAGGCCTCGATCGGCACGTAGGGGCGAAAGGTGTCCTGGAATGCGCCCAGACCATGACCGAGCCACGGGCGTGTCTCGAGCTGAGCAATGACGGCGCCGTAGACATGGGCGCGACCGGCCATGCTGTCGTCGAGCGCACGGGCGACGGGATGGCCAGCTGCGGCGACCAGTCCCATGGCGACCGTTCCGGCGAGACCGGCCAGAACACTCACCAAAGCGGCGAGTCCACCCTGGCGTCTTCCTTTCAGAGCAGCGACAAACACAGCAACCCCGATCAGAGCGGACAGTGTGCCCCCCCGCGATCCGGTCAGCACGACACAGGCGGCACAGAGTGCGCAGCACAGCGCAAAAACGAGCTTTCCGCGTCTCGCCGCAAGAGGCGCATGCGCGAAGAGCCCAAGGTTCACCAACATACCAAATGCCGCATACGTCGCCATAGAATTGCTGTTGACGAACGCGCCGCTGACGCGCCCGCCAAGGCCCGCATAGGTGCCCAAGAGCGGATTGACCCCGATCGCCGCCGCACAAAGGGCAAACAACGCCATGGCCGCCACTGCAAACCCGATCGCCCGCAAGAGAGCCCAGGCACAGGACGTTTGCAAGGCAGCCACGGCAAGGATCCAACCGAGCATCGCGTATGTTGCGAGCCGAAGAACGCCGTGGACCGTTGCCGCCGGATCGGCACTGATCCGCGGAGAGCTTCCCTCTGGGGCGAGGCTCCAGACGGGGTGTGCGACGGCTGGGGGAACGCCGAGGATGGCTTGCGCCAGCGCCCAGGTCACCACCGTTCCGAGGAGGGCCGCCGGCAGGATTGCGCCACGCAGTGCAGCGGGAAGGGGGTGCCCCAGTCGCAGCAGCACAAGCATGGCAAGGAGAAGCGTGACGACAAGCGAGAGAGGTGTCCACACGGCCGGATGGTTGCCCCCTTGCACGAGCGACGCAAGAAACACCAGACAGAGCGTGATCCACCCGATCCCGATTTCGGCGGTGTTTCTTCCTACGGCGTCGCTGAGCCCCTTGGGCACGTGGCTTCTCCCCTCAGCCGCTCGGCATGAACACGGCGCATCGCGCGGACCCGTCCGCGCCTTAGGCCGTTGGTACTGCGCTTCGACGGGGCTGGCCAGTCCGCGCGGCCGCACAGGCACCGTACGCTCCGCTAGGAGGAAAGAAATCTCATACGGCGATAAAGCGGGCTGCTCGTGAGCTTGTGCGCGCCAGACCTGTGAGCGGCGGCCGCGCCGAGATCTCTGAGCGGCACGCGGCGCAGGGGAAGGGACAGGCATGCTCCTTGGACGAATGAAGATCTGGTTGGGCTCGCCAGCGGGCTTTGGCCTTGGCCCGGTGGGGTCCGGCCCTGGCGTATGGGTCTTTCCTGCGCCCACGGACGTCGTGGATGCCGGCACAGCGATGGCTCTTTCGACGCAAGACATCATCGACGAGGGCACCGCTGGCATGTTGGCCAGTGCAGACGTCCTCGACGGTGGCACCTTCATTCAGGAGACCTGAGAATGGCAACGGAAAATAAGGCGATTCAACATGCCCGAGGCACGCTTGCCCAGTGGGACACGGCGAATCCGACGCTGCTGGACGGACAGGTTGGCGTCGCAACGGACAGTCAGATCGTCAAGCTTGGCGATGGAAGCACGCCTTGGCGGGACCTTCCGGCACGCGGGCTGAGCGACAGCCCTGTCGCACTGAAGGACAGTGGCTTTGCCCGCAACGCCCGGCACACACGCAGCGCCGTCACGATGCGCAACCGGCACTTTATGGGGGCACCCGGCCTCGGTAACGCAGCTTATCTGCCCCTGCAGGCCACCGTGAGCCAGAATGGCACGATCGTGACATCGGCAACGCCAATCTTCACCAAGGAGCATGTCGGCGCTGTGATCCGGTGGGACAGCGGCGAGAGTGCGGTGATCGTGGGCGTCGACAATTCCGGCGCGAGCTGGGGCACCATAACGACCTGCGTTGTGGACCGCAGCCAGACGATCGCCTCCTCGGCAGCCACAGTCGATGCGCGCGCGATCGTCGGCATCACCTATGGCGACAGTCTCGGAAACCGGACGGCGCCCGCGCTACAGCGCGTGCTCTACCGAACGCTTGGCTTCGGCGGATACATCGCGCAAGCCAACAACGCCGAGGGGACGCAAGGGGCGAACATCGTCCGGGTCGAGGCCAGCGGCGGCGCAACGGACGCCACGAACGACGACGGACTTGCCGATATGCCCTGGGGCGCGCGCTGGGACGTGCCACAAGGCGGAGCGCTGACGTTTACGCTGGGGCTCGACTGGTCGCTCGGGGAGAAGCGCGACACGCGGCACGGGTTGGAGCCCGAGGAGCTGATCTGCGACCATGTTGTCCTTGTCTGGCGGCGTGCAGCGGGGGCGCTGAGCGTCGAACGCAAGAGGACGTGGGATGCATCCTGGGAGAGCGTGGCAAACATCGCAGATACGGGCGTAGGCAGCGGTTCCTTTGGTTCGGCCCGGTTTGACCACGATCTGGGGCCGGGTTGGTCGTACCGCGTGACGTCATCGAACGGGACCGTGCAGCTGATCAGCCTGTCGTTTCTCAACACGTCTGAGCCAGGTTACGTTCATTGGCCATTGTCGCGTGGCGGCGAGAACCTCTCGGACTTTGCACAGCTCTCAGGCTCCGCTCTGGAGGATCTCTGCCGCATCCACGGTCAGCCTGTCTTTCGCGTGATCCATTCTGCCGACGGGCTCAACGGAACGTCCGCGCCCTCCGCCTATGCCACGGAAATAGAGGCGGACCGGAGCCTCTGGGCGAGCGCCGCCCCTCTGCTCGATCACATCTGGGTCGAGGGCTACAACAGCGGTGGCACCGCGGGCGAAGAAGCGGCGAATGCCGCGCGGGAGCGCGCGTTGCGCGAGCTGGCCCGGCGCACCGGGGATGGCATCATCCCGCTGCGCGACCTCTTCGGCACCTTCGCCCCGGACGGCGCTGGCACCGGACTGATCGAAGACGCCATCCATCCCGGGATCAAGGGCGGCGCGGTCATCGCGCAAGCCGTTTTGGAAGCGCTCGGGATCGACGCCGCCCCCCTGGCGCGAGAGGGGCGCGACGTGTCGGCGCGGCGGGCGGAGGTCGCCCGGCTGAGACTGGCAGGGGGCGACATGGCAACGCGCCTAACGGCCGAGGCGCATAAGGGTGTGATGACCGGGCGCGGGGCGCGGTGGGTGACAACGAACGCAGGCCCATTGCAATCTCAAAAGGACCTGAGTGCGGATATCGGAACAGGTGACTTCACAGTTTCGCTGCGCCTGGACGTGCTTGAGGCCCCTTCCGTACACTATCTCTTCGGCGTCGGCAGCGATGCGGCGAATGTGAACGCCGCAGGCACGATCGTCGCGATCCAGGAAGGGCAGCGCCTGCGTATCGATCTGCGCGACGGCGCGGGCGACGACATCCAGTACCGGTTCGATCAGTTCGGCGACGTTCTCGGCGGGCAAAGCGGCGTGCTGACAATCCGGTCGGATACGGCGCGCGGACGCTTCGACGTCTTCTGGAATGGCCAACTCGCGCTCTTTCTGCAAGGCTCCCTCTCTGGCAATGGCACGCCTCTGGGCGTGTGGTCCGGCGCGGGGAGAACGTTCTTCATCGAGCAGCACAGCACGAACACGACCGATTTCTTTCACGCCGGGATATGGCTGGAGCGTCTGTCGGACGGTGAGATCCGGCAGATCGCCGAGACGGACGCTCCGGCGCAGACCCAACCGGAACTCTGGTGGGATTTCTCCGATGGGATGGGCCGGATCGTGTCGGACCGGACGCCAGCGGCGCGCCATGGCATCATCCGGCGCGCCAATCCGCAGCAATACAATCTTGCGCAGGGTGCGCTCGCATGGCGATTCCCGCGATCAGGTCTGCTCGGGCGGCCCTGGATCGCCGATCTCAACGCAGTCGCGACGCTCCTGCCCGGCGACCACATGATCGCCCAGCAGGCAAACAATCGTGACATCGCGCTGCCCGCGCAGCCGGAGGTTGGGGACCGTGTTCGGGTGACCAAGGCCACGACGGCGCGGATCCGGATTACTGTTCCGGCGCTGCACCAGATCCGAACCGGGCTCGGCGACACGACCGGCACCAACGCGACGCAGATTGGCGCGCCGGGCCGTATCCAGTTCGACGGTGACTACGACAGCGTCGCGCTGATGTGCACACGCGCTGAGGCCGGTGTGGCCTTCGAATGGGTCGTCACGGACACACCGGCGAGCGGCTTGACCTGGAACTAGCAGGCGGCCTCGCATTGGATTGGACACGCAGGTGTGACGAGGGCCAAGCGCCTTTGGATTCGGATCTGGCGGACCCACCAGTGGCGCAGCACGACGCAATACGGAACCGGGCGGTGACGACCCGCCACCACCGGTGAGGAAGCCGGATCCAAGGGGGCGCTGCGATCCGAGCTTACCTTGGATCTCGCCCCCTTGGATCCGGCTTCCTCACCGGTGGTGGCGGGCCGTCACCGCCCGGTTCCGTATTGCGTCGTGATGCGCCACCGGTGGGTCCGCCAGATCCCAATCCAAAGGCGCTTGGCCCTCGTCACACCTGCGTGTCCAATCCAATGCGAGGCCGCCTGCTAGTTCCAGGTCAAGCCGCTCGCCGGTGTGTCCGTGACGACCCATTCGAAGGCCACACCGGCCTCAGCGCGTGT